>CAIYQO010000245.1 GCA_903928345.1 uncultured bacterium
CTCGACCGTGCATAAAAGCCAGGGATCGGAGTTTCCGGTGATTATCGCCGTGGTGCATCGCGCGCAGTCGTTCATGCTCAACCGCAATCTGCTCTACACCGCCGTCACGCGCGCGCAGCGGTCGGCCATTCTGCTGGGCGACGCCGTCGGAATGCGACGGGCGATTGACCGGCGTGACGTGGACGCGCGCCGGACGTTTCTCGCGCTGGCCGATCCAGCGGACGCGATGAAGGGAGGCAGCGTATGACGACGGCATTTTATCTGGCGTTTATCGTCGATCATGACATCCGGGAGCGCGGGCACGTGGTCGTCGAGGCGGGCATCGATCTCCTCGCCGGACCATATCCCACGCGCGCCGTGGCGGAAACCGCCATCCGCGACACGTGTCGCGCGCATCCGCGCTTGGCGGCGTTCGCCGGGCTGGCCACCTACCTGACAGGCACACATGGTCGGTCACCGGTGCGCCTTGAGGTCATTCCGGTCAGCCTCTCGCAACTGGCCGACTATAACAGTCGCCATACCCATGCAGCACTACCTTGGCCGCCGCCCGTAGTGGCGCCGACGGCAACGGCACAGGTTGACCGGTCGCCGAAGAAAACATCGACAACATCATCAGTACGCAAAGGAGCAGCCCATGCAACAGCATGAGATCAAAGAATACTATCGCCAAATCACCTCGGTGAATATCGGCGACGTGGCCCGTGAATTGCTCGGGGCGCGCATTGCCGAGGATAACGGCACCGTCATCCTCATCGACTGTCCGGGACACCCCTCCACCAGCGGGAAATCGCTGCATGTCGAAGTGGACAAGCAACTTTGGCGCTGCTGGGGCTGCGGCATCAGCGGCGATGTGCTGCACCTGGTGGAATTCGCGCGGCATGGGATCGTCACCACAGGCATTGCCGGGGTGATGACCGCGTCGCACCGCGACGCGCGCGATTGGCTGGCTGAGAAAGCCGGTTTGCCCAAGCTGGCGCACCTGGGATTATCCGACGCGGAAATCGCCGAGATCGAGCGCCGGGAAGTCACCCTCCAGCGCGCGCGAGCCGTGCTGACCGCCGCCGCCGAGTGGTATCACGCGCGGCTGATGGCGAACGACGAGGTGAAGGCCTGGCTGCGCCGGCAATATGCCTTCACCGACGAAACGCTGATAACGCATACCATCGGCTTCGCGGATATCCATGGGCTGCGCGATCACCTGTATGGGTTGGACTTTTCCACCGAAGAGCTGCTGTCCAGCGGGCTCTTCCGCCCCAACGAGGCCGGCGATGAAGCCAAAGTGCTGCCGTTCTTCGATCAGCGGGTGATGTTCCCCTATCGCAGCCGTGGGAAGGTCACCTACTTTATCGGACGCAAATGCCCGTTGACGCCCGACGAGAAATGGGAGGGCGGGAAGTATAAGAAATTGCCGACCTATGACCCGGCGAAGCGTCCCTGGGTGGCAGACGGCATTGAAAACAATCAACTCTTCAACGAGGACTGCCTGCTCAGTCGTCCGCGTCAGGTCATCATCACCGAGGGGATTACGGATGGCATCACGCTCATTGCCCGGGGCTTCCCCTGCGTGAGTCCGGTGACGACGCGCATCCGTCAGGATGATTGGCAGCGCCTGCTGCCCAAGCTGCGCGGCGTGAAGGAAGTGGTGATTTGCCAGGACAACGAGGTGTCGGAGGCGGGATGGCTCGGGGCGCTGACCACGGCGCAGCACCTGGAGAGCGCGGGCATCACCTGTCGCATCGCGCAATTGCCGCTCGACCCCGCGCAGGAAGAGGCACGCGTCGAACTGCGTGACCGCTTCGGGATCACCGGCGCCGTCGGGCAGCGCTCCCTGCAGGCCTACCTCGTGGATCGTACCGAGAGCGAGCGGGCCGCGGCACACCACCTGTTGGAACTCGCCAAGGTCGATATCTGCAGCTTCTTCGTGCATGGCCATACCGTCGGGGAATTTCAAGGCATACTGCAGGCGGCCAAAAGCAGCGTCGAGTATGCGATTGACGCCTTCCCCGTCGAGGCGCCCTCCGCTGAGCGCATCACGCTCATCGACGACATCCTGGGGCATATCGCGCGGCAACCGAATTTGGAACATGACCGCTTGCTCAAAGCGCTGCAGGAGCGTCTGGGGAACGCCTACCGCTTGGCGGCATTGCGCGGGCGCTTGAAAGACTGCCAGCAGGCGAGCCAGGCGGCCAGTCGGGAGTCACACGCCCAACACGCCAGCGAGGAACGGGGCGGCCCCGTGTTCAGCACCGGACGCCTGCGTTACTACCTGGTCGATCACGGCATCGTGCGCGAAACGATGCGGGAGACGCCGCAAGGTCCGATGGTCTCCCCCCCGGAGTTGCTGACGAATTTCCACATCAAGATCGACCGTGAAGTGCTCTCCGATGACGGTGATATCCATGAGGACGGCTCGACGATTGCCGACAATGCGATGCATGGGGAGATCATCGGCCCCACCTGGCGTAAACCGTTTCAGATCAGCGGCGCGGATTGGGGATCGAATGCCGAGTTAGCGCGGCACATTACCAAAACAGCCCGGCAACGAGCGGTGTTCTCGACACGCCATCTCGATGACATTCGTCTGATCACCACCCAGGTGTCGACGGAGACCACCGAGGAACTGGTCTATACCATCTTCGGCCAGCATCCGAGCGCGGGATTCGTCACGCCGTCAGTCATCATCCGCGACGGGGAGATCATTGCCACCGAGAGCACGCACGTCAGCGTGGATGTGCATGCGGACTATAACAAGGCGCGCAATCTCGATTTGCTAGCCGCACCTACGGAGGAAGTGCAGGACCTGGTGCAGCATCTGCTGACGGATTTCCTGCGCCTGCAGCCCTATGCGGTCACGCTGCCGATCTTGGCGCAGGCGTTTGTAGGTCCGATCCTGTTCAGCCACGATTTCATCAAGGAGTATTCGCCCTTCGTTCTCTTCATCGCCGGGTCGTCCGGCAAGGGGAAAACGGAGACGGCCCGCTTTGCGCAATGTCTGTGGGGCGATTTCACGACGAAGGATAAGCTGGCCGGCTGGGGGTCGACGCCGGAAATCAACCGGCAGGAAGCCGCGCGGTGTCGCGGGGGGCTGTGGCTGATCGATGACTTCAAGCGCCAGAAAATCGGCCACATGCAATGGGGCAATGCACTCCGCCTCTTGACGGACTATGCCGACCTGCAAGCGCGCAAGCGTGCGACGCCCGGCGCCAAGGTTATCACCGGTGCGGTGATTCAGGCCATGCTGATGGTCACCGGGGAAGATCTGCCGTTCAACGAAACGGCGGCGCTGGCGCGTTCGCTGGTGGTCGAATTCGAGAGTGATCCGCAAGCGCACCCGCAGTATCTGGCGTGCTTGCTGCGGCATCAGGACTACCGCAAAATCCCCGCAACCTACATCGCCTGGTGGCAGCGGCAAGATCCCGCCTACTGGCATGAGCGGTTGCGCAGCGCGGAAAAGGACTTCATGAGCTTCATGCGCGCGGAAGGGCTACAGTCGGATAATAGCCGGCGCCTGGCTTCCAACGCCGCGCTCTCCCTCATCGGCATGGAGGCGTTTCTCGACTTCGTCTATGCCATCGGCTGCGATCCACTGGCGCTGACGGGACACGACTTGCTGGTGGAGCATACCGGCGTGTTGCGGGACATCCTGCGTCGCATGATCGCGTCGGTGAATGACGCGCGTCCCGGCGAGAGCTTTTTAACCACGCTGGCGCAGTTGCTGACGGCGGATCGCGTCCGCATCAAGGACCACTACATCGAGGATCACAAAGAGCATGGTATCCCCATCATCGGCTATTACGCGAAGGATCGCACGGTGATCTATCTGCTCACCCGTCTCGCCATGGGCGCGGTGCGTGACGCCTACAAGCGCGGGGAAGACGAGCCGCTGTATTTCAGCACCACCGCGATTGGCAAGCAGCTCACGGAAGAGGGCATGCTGCTGCCCGAGGATAGCGCGAACGCGTCGGCGATGCGGCGTGTGCGCATTCCCGGCGGTGGACGCACGGTGCGTCCCGAATGGGCCTGGCGGGTTGACGCACGCAAACTCGAGGCACTGCTGGACCGGTATGGCAACGGTCATGAGCCGCTGGACATCTGAGCGTCATCCCTCGGGATGATATTTTTACGAAAATCATCCCGAGGGACACGTCATTTTGGCGGGCTACCGTTTATGTAACTTAATGAGGGGCCGTCACTGCCATGCCTGACCGAAGACTCGATACACCGAGTGTGCTGCTGGAGATCGCGGGGAAGCGCCTCACGAAGGCGATCACGGATCACCTGATTGCCTTCACGTATGAGGATCATGAAAAGGAAATGGATCTGCTGGAAGTGACGCTGGCCGATCCGTACCTGCAGCTCATCGATGATCCGGTCCTGCAGGAGGGAAACGAAATCCGCGCGCGTTTCGGCTATGCGGACAATCTCTCGCCCACCAAAGTGGCGGTGATCAAGGAGATCGGCTACGACTTCCCGGAATCGGGGGCGCCGACGATTACCATCAAGGCCTATGACAAGGGGTGCAAGCTGTCCACCGAGCAGGTGCAGCGGGTGTGGGAGAAGCCGGGCGGCATTCGCGCGAGCGACATCGCGGAAACCATCGCCAATGAACACGGGCTGACGCCGGTCGTCACCGCGAGCATCGACCGCTTCCCCCGGCTGCATCAGAGCAAGTTGTCGGATGCGCAATGGTTGAGCCACCTGGCGACGACCGCGCGGGCATCGAGCGGCAAAGGGACGACCGGCTACGTGTTCTACGTCGAAGGGGAAGAACTGCATTTTCATCCGCGCGGGCTGGAGAAACCGCCGGTTCTGGTGTTGGAATATTTCACCAGCCGGACAGGCATACTGCGGTCATTTCGCCCGCAGACGAATACCCAGGGAGATGCTGCCGGCGGGCAATCGGCGAAAGCGGTCGGCGTCGATCCGAAAGCCAAAGCGCCGGCGGTCACCAAGGCGGACAATGCTTCGACCCCGGAGCGACCGGTACTCGGCGACAAATCCGCGTTGACGCAAGGACCGCCAGCCAAACCGGTGGTGATCGATGCGAATACCGGAAAGCGCAAATAAGGGGATATCGACATGGGGCAACCCGGAGGACAACGTGCGGGGAAGATTACGCCCGCGGCAGGCACGGCGAAGACGCAACCTGCCGCCGAGCACGCGTTCGTCTCCGGGGAACTCGCGCACGTGACGGCGGAGGCGACGACCATCGGCCTGCCGTCCATGCGGGCCAAGCAGAATATCGAACTGCGCGGAGTGGGACGGAAGTTCTCCGGCGTCTATTACGTCGAAGCCGTCCGGCACCGCATCGACAGCGGCGGATATAGCTGCGAATTGACGCTCCGTCGCAATGCGCTGGGGAAAGGCGCGGGACACACGGCCACCGACACGCTCGGAAAGCGTAACACGCAACATGCGTCCACGGCCGCTTCGTCTTCCGCGTCTTCCCCGGCGCGCACGTCACCATCGCCATCCGTCACCATTGACGCCAATACGGGCCGACGGGTCCAGTAGGAGGAGACACCATGCCGTTGCAAGTTGCGACCACGCCGCACAACCTGTATCAGAACTGGCAATTCGCCATCGAGATCAACGGGTTCGATCTGGCGC
>CAIYQO010000246.1 GCA_903928345.1 uncultured bacterium
ACTTGGCTGCAAAACCGGAGTCTATTGGAGTGGCTCAAGGCCTTGTAAGCGGAAGATTATGTGCTGAGAAACCGGGCGATTTGCGCCAACGCGTGCGGAAGTCGCCCGGTGACTCAACATAACTACTGACTCAGCATAATGCGTCTTATGTGCAGGAGAACATAAGACCCATAACGGCAGTATCCCCGATGTCGAACGACACTTCAGGCGATTGAAGCTGCCGCGACTGGCCCAGGTGGATAGCGAGCTTCTGGCGCGCATCGCACAACGCCATGCCGGTGAGCAAGGCATTGATATACATGCATTCCTGGCCGACCTGACGGCATTGGATGGCCGCATGAGCCTGGCGATGGTCGCTACCAGCCAACCGACCACGTGTATATTGCTGAAGGGGAATATGCCGCTGGAGGTGTGGCATCATCGGCGACGTGGTCTCATCGCGTATGCCTCGGAGGAGCGCATATTGCGGATGGCGCTGTCGAATAAGGGCTGGCAAGCCATCGATATCGGCGCGGGTCACGGTCTCATTTGCGATGTCCGTGATTTGAAACAGCCTGGGCATCTGCGCTTCGATTTCGCTGGCCAGCCAGCACATCTCCGATAGCGACATAGGCGAAAAGCCTCCCCCTCGCCA
Organism: uncultured bacterium; assembly: GCA_903928345.1. GTDB lineage: Bacteria > Armatimonadota > Hebobacteria > CAIYQO01 > CAIYQO01. Next base: position 635 of record CAIYQO010000246.1, read on the forward strand.
CCCCCGTAAAAAGGAAAACAAACGCCTGAAAAATGCCTTGCGATAGAGTTCGTATGCTATACTTACATTGTGTATGCCACCGTGTAACGGCATTCGTTGCGAACAGATTACTGCATAGTGGGAGGTCATACTTTGTTGAACCGAAGCGATAAACCCCTTTTATTCATTGGGGAAGACAAGGCATTCGAATTTCAAGGAAGGAAAAATGACTTAACCCTTTTTGCTATCCTCGGCAATGCATTAGCTGCAATACAAGCGTTTGAGTTCTCTATTCTCACCCATTTATGCCTCCTCAGTAACGACGGTACACCAGAGCCATCAGATGCGTTCTATTCAATGACCCTCGGAAAATTGATTAACGAATTTAAAAAGCAGCTACCAGATACTGGAATCGCGGAACGCCTAGAAGAAGCGAGAAAGGGGAGAAACTACTTAGTACATCATATTCTACGGAAATACGAATGGCCGATGATGAGTGACGAAGACTATATCGACGCTGTTAAAGAGATTGACAAAATTCGGGATTTGATTGAGACAGTCAACGTTGAAGTAGCCCAGTATCTATCAGACCGTTCGCTATTAAACATTATCGTCCTCTCAATCAACCATGACTCAGGGGATATTCAGAGAGTAGTATAGACCGTTTCCTGTCCCCGGCAGTAGTAGAGTGACACCCCGCCAGGTTAGACTCCCGGCGGGGTGTTGGTATTCGGGGATTCGAACCAGAATGTATCAGCGCATGCGCTTCCTCCCATTGGTCTGCTGCGGCATGTTTAGACTGTCGGCGGGGCTGTGGGCGCGGTGCTGGGCTATCACATCGGATTGTGCGAGCTCCGCATACTTGCGCGTCATCTCCAGCGTAGAGTGACCGAGGAGCTTTTGCAGACTGAAGACATCGCCGCCGTTGCGAAGGAACTGCACGGCGAAGAAGCGGCGGAACATGTGGACGCCGCACTGGTTGGGTGGCATGCCAGCGTTCTTGCCGTGCTTCTTGATGATGGTCAGGATGTGCCGGCGGTGCAGCGGTGCGCCGTAGCAGGAGAGGAAGAGCGCCTGCTGATTCTCGACCAAGCCGCACTTCACCTGATATTGTCGTAAGGCACGCGCCGTTGCCTCGCCGTAGGGGACGATGCGCATCTTATTGCACTTGGCCTCGCTGACGGTGATAACACGCTCGGCCACGTTTACGTCGCTCACCTTCAGGCTCACCAGTTCTGAGACACGCAGACCGCTGTCACAAAGCAGCGTCAGCATGGCGAAATCGCGCACGCCGATAAAGGAGCGTGGGTCGCAATCGGTCAGCATCGCTTCAACCTGCTGCGTGTTATACGTCTGCATGACAATCCGGCGTACCTTGGGCTTGTCGATGCGTTCCACCGGGTTGATGTCTATCAGACCTTCGCCCAGCAGGAACTTGAACCACACGGACATGACTTGCCAGCTATGCCGCGCGGTGACGTTGCTGCGCGTCTGCTGGCGGTGGGCCAGGTAATTGCGGAGTATCTCCGGGGTCACACCGTCCGGTCTGATATCCGAGTGATGCTCATCCAAGTACTTCCGCAGCGCCTTGAACTCGTACCGGTAGAAGTCGTCTACGGTGCGCGGCGAGTAATTCAGCGCGCGGCAGTGGGTGGTGAAGAGGTTGATGTAGCGGTCGAATTCCTCGTTTGGGGAGACGCGCTGCATCAGGGAAAGGGTAGCCATTTTCGGCCCTCCGACGTAGTGTCGGCGAGTCTGGGGGCCAAGTCGAAAATGCACGAATCTGGGGGCCAAGTGAGAATTTTTGAAGCGCTCCAGACCGAAAAACCCCCGCCGAGGCGAGGGTTTCACGAAGGGAAAATGCGATTCTTCAAAAGTGGTCGGGGCGAGAGGATTTGAACCTCCGACCCCCAGTACCCCATACTGGTGCGCTACCAAGCTGCGCCACGCCCCGATGTCGGAGGTATTGTAGCACGCGGGCGCGCGGGCGTCAAGGCGGTTACCGGGCGGGTTTGGCGGTTGAACCGCGCTCGACGAGGGTGGTGGGCAGTTTCAGGATGGCGTCGTCTTTGGCGGTGCCGGTGACGCGGGCGATGATCGCCTTGGCGGCGCGGCGGCCCACCTGGCGCAGCGGCACGCGCACGGTGGTGAGGATGTTGCGCCCCTCGTCGTCGAGCATGGCGTCGGTGTCGTCGAAGCCGATCAGGCTGATATCTTCCGGCACGCGCAGGTGGCCCAGGCGCAGGATGTGGCGGATGACGATGGCGGTGGGGTCGTTGAGCGCCAGGATGCCGGTGATCTCCGGGTGGCGGCGCAGGAGATCGAGCAGCGGGTGCCCTTCCGTCCAGCCGGAGGACTGCAGCGCGGAGAGCTTGGGGTGGTTTTCCGCGCGGAAGGCCAGCTTCCACAGCTTGTCGTCCAGCAGGGCGTTGTGCAGGTAGGTGTCCGGGTCGAGCCCGCGCTCGATGTAGGCTTCGCGATACCCGAGGAGGCACTGCACGTGCTGGTTATGCAACTCGGTGGTGGTGTCCTCATAGTGCCCGCAGAAGTGCAGCAGGTGGCGGTGCCCCAGGTCGAGCAGGTGCGCGGTGGCGGCGTAGGCCCCGCTGCGCGCGTCGATCATCACCGCGGAGGCGTCGGCGGCCACCGGCGTCATGAGGGAGAGGATGGGGCGCGGCCCGAAGGCCGTCTCGGTGCGCAGGTGAGCGTAGAGCGCCATCATCGTCTTCGGGTCGGAGGCGATGATCACGCCGTCGATGTCGCCGCGGGTGAAGCTGGGGGGCAGCGTGTGGTCGGTGCCCTCTGCGGCGTCCACCGTCAGCAGGCCGAAGCCTTCCGGCGTGAGCACGTCGAGGATGCCCTGGAAGATGTCGGCGAAGTAGTTGGCGCGGTAGAAGTACGGCGGGAAGATGAGTGCGATGAGGTGGTTGAGCACCACCTTGCCGAAGCGGCTGAGCACCAGTCGGCGCGCGCCGTCGTGGCGCGCGGGGTCGTAGCCGAGGGCCTGCGCGGCGTCCATGATGCGGCGAGTCGTCTCTTCGCTATGCCGGGTGGGATAGCGAAGAGCGCGCGACACGGTGGCCACGCTCAGCCCGCAATGGGCGGCGATATCTTTCAGCGTGACGGATGCGTTGCCTTCGCCGGGGCGGGTGGTCGTCATGCGCGCCTCGTTTCTCCCTGCCGTCCTCCGCGTGTCGCACCGGAGCAGCAGGAGTGTTACTCCAGTTATTCTTTCTTGTCTACCGGTATTCCTGCCGCAGGAGGGAAATCGAGTGCGGGGATACGCACCGCGCCGCGCGCCTGGCTCGCATTGTTCTCGCTGTCGTAAGCGGTGACCACGATGCCGTGCCATACGCCGGGGGTGGCGCCCGTCGCGTCCCAGGTGAAGAGAAATGGGGCGCTCTTCAGCGTGCCCACCACCTTGTCGTCCACCGTGCACTCCACGCGATCGAGGTGTGTGTCGTCCGCCGCGCTGACGGCGATGCTCACCTTGCCCGCCACGGTGGCGCCGGCGGGCGGCCCGGTAATGCGCGCCGTGGGGGGCTGCCCCAACGGCGAGAGGGGCGGGCGGCACACCCAGGCCACCGTTTCGCCTGGCGCCAGGGTGAGGGTATCCGCCGCCGTGTTGGGCACCGTCTCCGTGCTGAGCGTCGCCCCGAGCACCCGGTAGCGCAGGATCGTCGGCCCTTTGTCGTAACGATAGGCGGACAGGTCCACGCGCACCGTCTCCGGGCGTTCGTTGAAGTTCACCGCCAGCAGCAGGCGCCCCGCCTTACCCTGACGCGCGCCGGTGACGATATTGGGGCCGAGATCGACGGCGTTGCACTGCGGTTGCAGCAGATCCGGCTCCAGCGTCTTCAGCAGGCTGAAGGCCGCCGCCATGCCCCACCAGCGCGCCGTGCCCACGCGGAAGGGGTCGGCGCCGAGGGGCAAATCCCCTTGCCCGGGCTTGGCGAACTGCCGCTTGCGCTTCCAGTCTCCGCCATCGAATGCGTAGGCGCGCACGCCCGCGGCACCCAGGGCGGCGGCGTAGAGCGGTTCGAGGCTCGCGGGCACCGCGCCGGTGTCCAGCGTGTCCCGCGGGTCGACGAAGGGGGCGTCGGGCGGCACGGGCTTCGTCAGCGGGCCGCCGCACAGGTCGATACGGAAGAGGGCGGGCTTGTCGCGCTGCAGCACCGGCAAGCGCCTGACCATGGCGCGTTCCATCGAGGTAAGCAGTTGCGGCAGCGACGCCACGCCGCCCGGGTACGCCCGCCGCCAGTCCATCACCTCCCAGTTGTGGCTGGCGTAGTCGGCAAAGGCGGGGGTGCCCATCCAGTTTTTCGCCGCCACGGCGTCGGAGATGCCGCCGATGGGCCAGGAGAGGGGCGGGCGCTCGTCCACCGTGTTGAGCGCGGCCATCAGCTTGGCGAAGGCGTCGTCGGGGACGGGGGGCGTGCGCGTCAGCCAGCGCCCGTCCGTCGGGGTGGGCGTGGGCCCCCACTGGACGCTTACTTCGTCCACCATCTCTACACAGATCACCGTTTTGCTGTCGCGCGCGCGGGTGAAGGCATGCTTCAACGCCTGCGACGCCCACGGGCTGCCGACGCTGTAGGCCAGCTCGGGGGCGGTGCGCGCGATCTCGTCGCCGGTGAGCACCAGCCCGAAGTCGCCGATCTGCGCGTCGCGCACGATCTTATCCCAGTACGGATCCCATCCTCGCCGCCAGGCGTCGAAGGTGGGCGGGTTGGTGCCGTCCGCCGGGTTGAGGAAGAAGCCGGTGGTGAGCGCGTTGATGCCCGCCGCCTTCGTTTGCGCCATCAACCCCGGCGTGGCGGCGATCTCCGGCCCGTCGAGGTTGACGAGGGCACGCACGAAGAGGGAGCGCAGGGGGTCATAGTCGGTGAGGATCTGCCCGTCGCGCGCAAAGTGCGGAAAGCCGTGCGGCAGGTCGACGATCACCCGCGTGGTCGCCTGCAGCGGGTCGCGGGCGGTGACGATGATGGCGATGCCGGCCGCCACCGCGGTCACCGTGCCTTTGGCGTCCACCGTGGCCACTTTGGCGTCGCTGCTGGTGAAGGTTATCCCGGCGGTGGCCGTTTCCTCGGCGCCGTCGGTGAAGAGCTTGCGCGGGGCCAGGTCGGCCTTCTGCCCGGGGGCCAGAAAGAGGTCGCGCCAGCGTGGGCGGATGTCGCGCAGGGCGTGGCCGTTGTCCACGGTGAAGCGCCCCTCCACCTGGGCGAAGGGCGGCAAGCCCGCGCAAAAGCCCCACGCGGAGACGTACAACTGGTGCGTGCCGTTGGCGAGGCGGGTGGTGTCCAGGTCGGCGGAGCCGCGCGCGCTGCCCCACACATGGGCGATCTGGCGCCCGTCCACGAAGAACATCAGCGCCTCGGTGGATTTGTCCGGCGGCTGCCCGTGCGCCACCTTGTCCGCCACCTCGTCGGGGGAGATGGGGCGGGTCGCCTCCACGCTGATCTTCACCGTGCCGGCCAGCGGTTTACCCAGATCCGGCGCGATCACCTTCAGATCGCCGCCGGCGTTGCTGATCCGGAAGGGTACCGGCGCGCTGGTGGCCAGCACCGACCCGTCCGCCGTGTGCGCCACCGCGACGATGCTGTTGCGCCCGTCGTAGACGAGGGTGGAGGCCCAGGGAAAGGCGAAGGGGGGCGTAAGGAGCGTGCCGGAGAGCGGGCGGCCGTTGAGCAGGTACTCGACCCCGGCGACCTTGCCCGGCGCGGCGAGGGCCACGCGAAAGGTCACCGCCCCCGTCACCACCGCGTTGGCCTCCGGGGCCGTCACGCGGATCGGCGCCACCGGTGTCGGCGCGGGCGCCGCCCACCCCGGCACGGCGCACAACAGCGTCAGCACCCAGCCCCATCGCCGCATCGCCCACCTCCCGACCTGCCTGTATGCTACCCGTTTCGGGAGGGGATGTCGAGATGGGGCGGAGCTAGCGCTTATCGGTGGCTGGCCCGTAGGGCATGGGCGCCGTCCCATGCCTGCTTACGACCTTTTGATCCGATGGAGCCAACAGATAAACGATGTGACAACACTGGGAGGGCGAGCGTCCCCACGAGCCGCGAGTGGGTGAGCCGTGGATGCATGACAAGGACGACCGGTGCGTGTGAATGTCTACCCATACCCACCGTCTCTTCATTTATTCACAGAGATCCTGCACGCGGCTCGCAGGGACGCTCGCCCTCCCAATGCTGACGACACCCTTTCTTCTCTGCTCCATCGGAATAGGAATCCGACGACCAGGCATGGGACAGCGCCCATGCCCTACAGGCCGGGTGTTGTATCCGAGGGTTTTACGCCGTCACCTATCGGATTCTTCCCCGTCAGCTAAGGTCGGTCGCGATGCTCGACATCAGCCGGCAGCGGTCGCAGCGGAAGTCGATGATGCTGATCGGTTTGTCCAATCGCCATGCACCGCCGCAACCCGGGCATTGACGCTCGCGCTCCTGTTTGGCGCTGCGGCCGTGGAAGTGGAAGAGGTAATAATACGTCGGCACGCCGGTGCTCACGGTGATAGCATCGCAAATGGAACGCCCATTTTGGGATAAGCTGCTGTCCACGCGCGACATCTCCCGCGTCGCCGCACGCTCGAGGGTTCCGCTGTTGAGCCATAGCGTATCGCAGGCCTGATAATCGTCCCGCCAGCCGAGGATGCCGAGGTATTCCCCGTCGGATGTTGGCGGGATGCGGTAGAGCGGTACAGGCCGAAAGCAAGTGCCACATTGCAACGGCGGGGCTTGCGTAAACATGTGCGTGAAGAGGATATAGGACGTAGGGAGGGGGCAGGCACACACAGCCGGTTCCTCCAGATCTTCACCAAGAATCGTCACCTCGGGCCCGCGCATCCCTGCGGCCAGCATCGCTTCGGCATCTTTCCGCACATAGGCGTTGTCATGCTCCGGCGCCAGCGCGTTACCCTCAGGCAGCATTACGGGGGCGAGGCAGCGACTATCGACGAAAGTCAGCTCCATCCGGTGCCCGCAGGTTTGACCGTTTTTGTACCATGTTGCAAGGAGATTGGTGAAGAGAAATTCGACCGTTTCCGCATCAACCGATTCCGGTACGAAATACGAAACTTGCGCGAGATACATGGAGCACCTCCTGTTTCCACGGGCAGTTTACCGCCACAACACCCCCCTGTGCCCAACCGCCCCACGGGAACTCCGTGGGGCGACTGCGCACTGGCGAGGGTGTGTTACGCGCTCACCGCGTCCGGCAACTCCACCGCGACCGGGGCGTGGGCGGCGTCGGAGGCGAAGCTGTAGTGGAGGTAGGCCTGGATTTTGGCGCCGTTGGCGAAGTCGTTGACGTCGTTCACGCCGGTTTTGATGCTTTTGATGAAGCGTTCGAAGTTCGTCGGCGTGGGTTTGCAGGTCACCGTCTTCCAGGCGTTCGCCTTCAGGTCTTTGCCGGTGCAGATGCGGTAGCCGTTCCAGTCGCGGTCGAGATCGACCTCGATGCCGCCCTGGTCGCCGAAGACGCGCACGCGCAGGCTGTTGCCCTGGCCGGTGGCCCAGCGCGAGGAGTGCACCACGCCCAGCGCGCCGCCGGAGAGGGAGACGATGCTGGCAAAGCTGTCGTTGGCGTCGAGCACGTATTCACCGAGGACGTTGCCGGGCACGCCTTTGTCGAAGGTGCGCAACTGGCAGTTGATCTCGCTGATATCCTGCCCGGCGAGGAAGCAGGTCATGTCGTAGATGTGGCAGCCGATGTCACCCAGGTCGCCGGCGCTGCCGTGGCGGGTGGAGAGGCGCCAGGCGAGGCCGGGATTCGTCTGCCAGTCACCCCAGCAGGCCTTGTTGAGCCAGCTTTGCAGATAGCTCGACTCGACGTGGATAATCCGGCCCAGCGTGCCTTTGCGCACAATCTCGGCGGCCTTCTGCAGCCCGGCGGAGTTGCGGTAGGAGAAGTTGACCATGTTGATGACGCCCGCCGCCTGCGCCGCGTCGCGCATGGCGATGGCGTCGGCCAGCGAGGTGGCGAGGGGTTTCTCGCACAGGATGTTGAGGCCGCGCGCGATGACCGCCAGCGAAATCTTCGCGTGCATGGCGTCGGGGGTGACATTGGTGACGCCGTGCAGCTTTTCGCTGTCGAGCATCACGTCGTAGTCGGTGTAGACGCGCGGGATGTTGTGCTTCTCCGCGAAGGCCGCCGCGCGCTCCGCCACCACGTCGCAGCACGCCGTGAGGCGCACCCCCCGCATAGCGCCGAACGCCGCCGCGTGCGCGTTAGCCATCCCGCCGGTGCCGATAATGCCGATGTTGAGCATGGGTGGTTCTCCCTTGGTTTGTGTGTTCGTACTCGTACGCCTAATCGAATCGTGCTCTTTACTACTCTGTTACGTCGGGCTATGCCCGACACGAAAAGTGGGGACAGCTACGAATTTTCCGTGAGGCCGACGGTATCATTCGTACCGAATACTGGAAAATTCGAAGCAGTCCCCATTTTTCGCTCACCTCACCGCGACGATATCACGGAGTTTTCGAGTACGATTACGATTCATTTACGCCGGCACCAACTCCCCCACCGTCGTGGGCAGCACGGCGGTGGTGACGGCGTAGGTGTGGTAGGCTTGCAACGTATACGCCGCGGCCGGCGGCAGCGTGGCGCCGGTGCTCAGGTCGGTCACGGTGCCGGGCAGGGCGGCGTCGCGGGTGGAGAAGTTCCAGATCGTGGCGCGGGTGCCGTCGGCGTTGTGCCAGATCACCGCCTGGCCGTCCTCCTGCAGGAAGCGGCGCGCCATCTGCGGGCGGTTCTCGTTGTAGTCCGCCAGCGCGCGCTTGTGCTCGTCGCCCCACAGGGTGTCGATGCGCTTGCCTTCGATGAAGAGGGGGATGCCCGGGTCGGTCATGTGCGCCAGCACATAGTAGAGCAGCGAGGCGTCCTTGGGGCGCTTCTCGCTGGTGTCCAGTCCGGTCGGGATGGTGGTGTAGCCGCTGCCGAGGGAGACCTTGTAGCAGGCGAAGATATTCTCCGTGTTGTAGTCCTTGGGGCAGCCGTGCTGGGGCTGGCCGAAGGGGCCGAAACTTTCGATGAGGAAGTTCACCCCGGCGTCCTGCAGTTCCTTGAACGCTTCCAGCGTGCCGCGCCACATGGTGGAGGGGTGGCCGGTGCGGTAATCGACGGGCATGAAGCCCAGGTTGTAGAAGGAGTCGAAGAGGTAGCCGTCCAGGCCGGTGGTCTCCTTGTTCTTCTTCAGGCAGTCCACCCAGTAGCGGCGCGGGCCTTCCGACTGGAAGTTGAGGATGCTGAACACGTTGGTATACGCCCCGCCGTACTTCAGCCGGGTGTCTTCCATGCGCACGAACCAGTTTTTGTCGTCGCGTTCCGACTCGTTGACCGGGCTGGAGAGCGCCTGGTCGTTATTCGTCCACGAGAAGGGGCGGATGCCGTGCTCAGCGCAGTCGTCCACGAAGCGCTTGAGGGCCTTCGGGCCGCCCAGGCGCGGCGCGGGTTCATATTCGTGGCCGCAGCACATATTCCAGGTGAAGGCCGGCCCCGGGCAGCGCTCGCTGGCGGCGGACTTATTCATGTTGTCGATGAAGAGCTGCTTGATGCCCAGGTTGATGGCCGCGGGGAGGAGATCCTGCCGGTAGGAGTCCACCGTGAAGCCGTCCCAGTAGTTCTGCGACACGCGCGGCACCAGCGGCTCCTCGCGCAGGCCGAACTCGGCGCGCGCGCGGGTGTGCACCAGGTCGAAGGCCCACGTCCACAGGTTCTGCTGCGCGGTGCGGCTCTTGGCCTCCGTGTTGAGTAGCAGCGCCTTTGGGGAGGTGGCGTAGTCTTTCGTCTCGTCGAAGATGTGCTTGTCCAGGCATTTCAGCTCCGCCTTGCCCGGCTCGCGCTTGAGGGTGGTGCGGATGAGATCGACGTGGTCGAAGACACCGAGTAGCGTGGCGTCGCCTTTGAACTGGAAGTCGAAGGAGCCGTGGCTCGCCCAGCGCGGCAGGTTATGCGTCATCACGCGGTTGTGCATAGCGGCTTCGTCGACCCAGTGGATGATCCCCTCGGTGGTCCACGCGGTATCCGGCGCGACGGTGGCGACGGGGGCGGAGCAGGAGGACTGGCTGTAGACCGTGGCGCCGGTGATGTCGCCGCCCAGCTCCCAGCTCCCCTGGTCGAGGAGGTAGAAGATCGCCGTGTCGGCGCTGTGGTACTCGTACCCGTAGGAGAAGCCGGCGAAGGCGTACTCCTGCACCGTCTCCGTTGCCGGGCGGAGCACGATGTCCAGCCGGCCCGTGCCGCTGACGACGGGCTCGTCCCAGTCGGCGGTCTCGTGGATCGGGTCGAAGCTGTGGTCGCGCATCAGCTTCACCGGCAGCGGGCGGAAGGTCGCCTCCAGGCAGATGCGCACGGCGTCGCCGTGCATTTCCACCCCGCGGAAGCGCAACCCGGCCAGCTCCTGCCCGGTGTACGTCTGCGTATACGGGCGCAGCGGCAACCGCCCCGAGCGCACCTGCACGTCGCCGATGAAGGCGGCGCCCAGCCCCCGGAATTCGTCGCCGTCGAGCAGCACTTCCACCCGGCACGCGCCGAGGGATACGATCTTCGTCGTCATGCGGTGATACCTCCGTTGGGAATCGTATACTATTTCCGGTTACGCGGGCGTGTACCTGCCGAAGGAAGCGGTTGTTTATTACGATGATGGCGGTGACGGGATTCCCTTCGGCGACCGGTTGTTCTTGTTTGGGAGGGCGAGCGTACCCGCGAGCCGCGTGCGAGGCATCCGTGAGCGAAAATAGCGACGGTCTGCACGTGTGAGCGTGCACACGCACAGACGATCTTTGTCATTTTTCACGGCTTTCCCGCACGCGGCTCGCGGGTACGCTCGCCCTCCCAAACGAAGTCGTAGACCCCGACCGACAAGCCTTTACATTGTCTTCCAGAAATACCCCCACGTGTGCCGCAGCCACATGGCGGCGCCGCGGGTGAGGTCGACGTCGGTGGCGCCGGCGGTGGTGAGGGGGAGGTCGAGGAGCCAGTCGTATTCGGCGCCGCCGTAGTCGTTGCGCGAGTCGCTGTCGCGGAAGAGGTTGTTCGTCCAGGCGTTGACGTAGACGGTGCCCTTGCCGATGGTGTGCCGGTAGAAGAACGGGCGGGAGCCGGCGGGGAATTTGCCGATGGCGATCGCCTCGGCGCCCTCCACCAGGCCGGGGATCACGGTGAAGGTGTCGTCGTCGGTGGAGCGGAAACCGAGCAGTTGGCAGGCGAAGGGTTGCGGGGTGAGGTGGCGGAAGCCCGGACAAATGCCCCAGGCGAGGCGCGGGAAGGACATGAAGTCCATATTCGCCTCGAGGGAGGCATCGGTGGGATAGGGCCAGTTGGCACAGGGCACACCGGCGCCGGGCCAGTCGGGGGTGTGCGCCGGGTCGACGCCGCTGAGGCGGGTGAGCGCCGGGCTGGTGAAGGGTACGCCGTGCTCGTCCTTGAACGCGTCGAAGCGGTCGAGGGCGAAGTAGAGGGTGCCGCCGTTTTCCACGTAGGCGAGCAGCTTGTCCGGCATGTCGCGGAAGTCGCGCTCGTACATGTTGTCGGCGATGACGATGAGTTTGTACGCGTCGAGCGTGGCCTGGTCGATGTGCAGGTCGTTTTGCGCCGTCCAGCGGTAGTCGCACTCGACGCCGAGGCGGGTGAAGGCGCCGGCCATGGCGGCGGCGGTGGGGTAGGCCATGCGGCGGAAGAGGTTGTACATGCGCGGGGCGCTGTTGAGCAGCAGCACCTCGCCGTGCTTCGCGGGCGGGTTCGCGGCGGCGCGACGGGCCAGCTCGCGCGAGTAGCGGCTCACCACCGTCATCGCCGGGCGCGGGTAGCCTTCTTCGGTGAGCAGGCCGGTGCTCTCGCCGTACCAGTAGAAGGCGGTGGGGTCGGCGTTTTGCGCCGCCATGTGGGAGGACTTCGACTGGTAGTCGTCGGTCCACGACCAGTAGTGCCAGCCGTCGCCGTCGGCGTTGAGGCAGGCGGCGTTGACACGGTCGAGGATGGCGGCGTGCTGCGTTTCATTCTCCACGCCGTAGGCGGCGCTGTCGTGGAAGGCGCCGTGGCACATCACCACCGGGCGCTGCACCGTCTGCTTCAGGTAGCGCGTCATCATGTAGGCGGCGTTGTAGACCACCGGCAGCTCGACGGCGAGGCGGCGGTGAATCATCTCCCGCGTGTGCGCCCACTCCTCGAAGGGCTGCACGAAGCTGGGGCGCGTCACCTCGAAGAAGTAGTACTCCATCCAGATCGCCTGCAGCTTTTTCGTCTCCGGCGTGAATCCGTCGAGCATCGCCCAGGTGTTGGTGTTGCCTTCGAAGGGGGTCCACACGAACTGCTCCGGGGCCACGGCGTTGATGGCGGCGTCGAAGCGCGCCTGGGCGTCACCTATGTCCGACTTCTGCATGAGGATGTAGTCGTAGGCCATCGGGTTCTTCAGTGAGCCGCCCCACTTGCTTTCCTGCGGCAGCAGCACCTCGTGGAAGTCGGTGGGCCGGTTCTCCAGCGCGTCGGGTCCGCCCACCGCGTCGAGGAGGCTGCTGAAGGAGCCGTAGCGCCGGCGCAGCCACTCCCCCCACTCCTCCTTGAGGTTGAAGGGGATGCTGACGTTGTCGAAACCCTTGTAGTAGCGGTCGATGCGGTCGGTGTAGGCGAGTACGGTCGGTTCGTTTTTATAGCGCTCGGCGAAGGGGCGCATCTGATCGACGTAGGCGGCGTGCAGCGCGGGGTTGAAGGAGGGCAGCCAGCGGTTGTCATGTTCCCACTGCCGGCCCGTGATGCGGAAATATTCCTCCGGCGTGTCGATGAAAGGGCCGCAGAAGATGGAGATGCGCAGTCCGGCCCGGCGCGCGGCCTCCACCACGGTGTCCATGCAGTTCATGCCGCGCTGGAGAATCTTGCCGTCGTCGAAGAAGGCCTCGTTGCGCAGGAAGAGGGCGGCGTGGTTCAGCCCGGCCTCCGCCATGAGGCCGAAATCGCGGTCGAGCAGCGCCCGGTTGCCTTCCCACACGTCGGGGGCGAACCAGTCGAGCATGGCGCCGGGTTTGTGGCCGAAGTAGACCACGGAGTTGGAGTACCAGCGCGCCCCGTCGAGGGAAAAGCGCCCGTCATCGGTGATGCGAACAAAGCCGGTCATGGCCGTCTCCTTGTGGGTGGAAATGAGACCCCGGAGGTTAGGGGAAGCGATTGCCGATGGTAGCATTGAGGGGAGGGGCTGTCAAGGCGCACGGGAGTCAGTCTTCCCACCAGAATCCCGCGTCCAGGGGCACGACGCTTTCGCCGTCCGCCGGATACATGGCACAGAAACCGGAGTAGGGATACTCGTTGGCGCGGGTTACCAATCCGCTCCGGGTCGGGTTGTTATGGATGTAGTTGATCTTCTGCCAGATCAGCCGGTCGCTGTACAGGTGGAAGCTGTGTTTGCCGTCCTGGAAAAGTTGGGCATGGTGGTCGGGGGTTTGGTAGAGCCAGTCGAGAACGCGCAAGTCGCCGGCTTCTTCCGCCAGGCGGCAGAGATCCAGCGTGCATCCGGCTTTGTACTGCCCAAGGAAGTGGTTCAACCGACCACCGCGCGGGTTGACGATGCAGTGCAGGTGCGTGGGCATGGCGACGTAGGCGATGAGACGGGCGGGAAATTCGTCGCACTGGCGACGGAGCTGGTTGAGCACGGCGCGCGCGTAGGCATCGCGTGAGAAAGCGCGGCGCCCTTCCCGGACACGCAATGTGACGAAATGCAGCACCCCCTCGCGATCCCGGCGATTGAAACGCGTCGTCATACCTTCAGTATAGCTGCAATTATAGGGTCTGGAAAGAAATGCAGGAAGTGGGTACAGAAAAGGTTGGCTGCCAGCACCGTGTGGAAGGTCGGCGGCAGCCCCGCGCCCGGGAACGGTGCAGTGCCCGTGAATGGTATTCTACAAAGCGGTGGTTGGGGAGCGAGAGTGGGCACTATCAAATGGTACCGGGCGCGCGACTGCCGTCATGCTTCCACACAGTGCTGCTGGTCCGGCGTTTGTCTATTGGCGGTGGATGGGCTATCCGGCACAACCTTGAATGAAAAGGTTGGGTACAAAGCGGTATTACCTGTCACCGGGCGCACGACTGCCGTCATGCTTCCACACGGTGCTGCGGTGCTTATGCTTACCTGGATGCAACCCGCTTATTCTTCCACCGACACCCCGTCCAGGATGCTGACCAGTTTACCGACGCGGGCGGGGTTGACGGTCAGGTTGGGGATGCGCCAGCGGCGGGTGGCGACGGTGAGTTCGACCGGGGCGTCGCCGCGGCAGGACTGCAGCAGGCCGGGGAGGCTGCCGAAGTCATTGGACGTCACGAAGGCCTCGGTGAGGCGGATGCGTACGGCGCGCGGCGCGGTCGGGGCGTCCTCGCTCGGTGGGGCGTCGGTATCGGAATAATCTCCCATGTCATCCTCCGAAGGGGTAGGGCGCGGGGGGGTGAGTGGTGCGGGTGCCGCGACGGGCGGCGCGGGTTGTGGGCGGGCCGGCGGCACGAAGGTGGGCAGCGCCATCGCCGGCGCCGATGACCCGTAGCCGTTGCCATTACCGTTGCCATTGCCGTTCTTCCCGTAGCCGTTGCCGCCGCGGCGACGGGCGGCGGCTTTTTGCAGCTCCTGGATGGCGTCGGCGTCTTCCACCGGGGCGAAAGCGATAGCCAGCAGCTTGGGCTCCGGCTTCTCCTCCTCGTCGTCGTTATTGGTGCGCGTGGTGGGCTTCCAGGTGCCGAAATCCAGCGTACCCTTCACCAGCACCACCGTATCCGGCTGCAACATGCGTCCGTATTTTTCGAACACCTCGGGGAAAGCGGTGATTTCGATGGTGCCGGTGAGGTCGTCCAGGCTGATGAAGCCCATCTGCTTGCCGGTTTTGGTGGTATACGGCTTCACGTTGGTGAGCATGCCGCCGATGATTACCTCCTCGTCGGCACGCGCCTCCGCCAACTCCTCCACTGACGCGGTGCGGAACTCGCCGATGGTCTCCAGGTGGGCGTTGATGGGGTGGTCGGAGATGTAGAGGCCCAGGTATTCGCGCTCCATCTCGAGCAACTGGCGCGAGGGGTATTCCGCCAGCTCGGGCAGCGTGGGCACGGTGAGCTGCGCCGCCTGCGCGATATCGCCGAAGAGGGAAACCTGGCCGACGGCCTTGTCGCGCGCGGCGGACTGGCCCATATCGATGGCGGTGTCGAGGATGGCCAGTTGCTGCGCGCGGTTGCCGGGCAGGCTCGTCATGGCGCCGCACTTGATGAGGGCTTCCAGCGCCAGCCGGTTGCAGACGGCGGTTTCTACGCGGCCACAGAAGTCGAAGAGATCGACGAAGGGGCCGTCCGCCTCGCGCGCGGCCACGATGGCTTCCACCGCGCCGGAGCCCACGCCTTTGATGGCGGTCATGCCGAAGCGGATCTTCCCCGTTTCGATGGTGAAGCCGGTGCGGCTGTGGTTCACGTCGGGGGGGAGCACCTCGCTGCCCAGCTTGCGGCTCTCCGCCACGTAGAGGCTGATCTTATCCTGCGAATCGACCACGCTGGAGAGCAGGGCGGCCATGAACTCCACCGGGTAGTTCGCCTTCAGGAAGGCGGTCTGGTACGCCACCACCGCGTAGCAGGCCGAGTGCGCCTTATTGAAGGCGTATTTGGCGAACTCCTTCAGGCGGTCCCACAGCGCGTCGGCGTCGGCGTCGGCGAAGTGTGAGGTTTTCTTCACCCCCGCCTTGAAGTACGGCTCCAGCTTCGCCATCTTCTCGATCTGCTTTTTGCGCAGCGCGTTGAGCAGGTTGTTGGAGTCCACCATGTTCAACCCGGCCACGTCGCGCCCGATGGCCATCACCTGCTCCTGGTAGACGAGTACGCCGTAGGTCTCGCGCAGGATCGGCTCCAGCGAGGGGTGCAGGTAGGTGATGGTGGCGGGGTTGTTCTTGCCCTGGCAGAACTTGGGAATCTCCGCCATGGGGCCGGGGCGGTAGAGGGCGACCATGGCGATGACGTCGGTGATGCGGTCGGGGCGCAGTTGGCGCAACGCGTTGCGCATGCCCACCGATTCGAGCTGGAAGACCCCCGCCGTGTCGCCGCGCGCCATCAAGTCGTAGGCGCGGGTGTCGCTGAGGGGCAACGTGGCGAGATCGTAGACGGTGCCGTGGTTGACGGCGATGTAGTCCAGCGCATCCTTGAGCACCGTCAGCGTGCGCAGGCCGAGGAAGTCCATCTTCACCAACCCGGCGGCCTCCGCCATGGGATATTCCCACTGGGTCTGGATGCCGTTGCCGTCGGCGGTGCGCTGCAGCGGGGCGAGTTCGGAGAGGGGGTCGCGGGAGATCACCACCGCGGCGGCGTGGGTGCCCACGTGGCGCGCCAACCCCTGCAGCTTGCCCGCCATGTCGAGGAGGTGGCGGGTGGTGGGGTCGTCGTCGTACCACTCCTTGATCTGCGGGTTCTCCTCGATGGCGAGCTGGATCGTCTTGGCCATGCCGATGGCCTTGGAGAGGCGGTCCACCAGCGACAGCGGGATGCCCATGGCGCGCGCGGCGTCGCGCACGGCCAACCGCGGCTGCAGCGTGCCGAAGGTCGCCACCTGCGCCACGCGGTCCTCGCCGTACTTTTTGACGACGTAGTCGATCACTTCGGCGCGGCGGCGGTCCTCGAAGTCGCAGTCGATATCGGGCATCGTCGAGCGGTCGACGGAGAGGAAGCGTTCGAACCAGAGTTTATATTCCAGCGGGTCGAGATTGCAGATGCCGGTGAGGTAGGAGACGATGGCGCCCGCCCCGGAGCCGCGGATACCGACCAGGATGCCTTGCCGGCGCGACCAGTCGAGGAAGTCGCGCACGATCAGGAAGTAGGCGGAGAGTTCCTTCTGGCTGATGACGTCGAGTTCGTAGTCGAGGCGGGCCTCCGCTTGCGCGCGCACCTCCGGGTCGGTGTAGGACTCCGGCAGCCGCGCAACGCAGATTTCGCGCAGCGCGCTGTCCCAGGTGTAGCCCGCGGGCAGCTCGTAGCGCGGCAACTGCGGCTCGTCGAGGGGGATCGTCACGTCGCACAGGTCAGCGATGCGCTGCGTGTTCTCCAGCGCCTCCTGATCCTGCGGGAAGTAGGCATACATCTCCGCCGGGCTCTTGAGGTAGTGCTCGGTGGAGTAGGACATCCCCTTCTGGTGATACTCGTCCAGCGTGGTCTGCGTGCCGATGCAGATGAGCACCTCGTGCGCGTCGAAGTCGTCCTGGTGCATGAAGTGGGTGTCGTTGGTGACCACCAGCGGGATGCCCAGCTCGCGCGAGAGGCCGCGCAGCGTTTCGTTGAGCACCGGCTGCTCGGGGTAGAGCTGGCGTGTCGGAGTGTTGTGATCCTGCAGCTCCAGGTAAAAGCCGTCGCGACCGAAGAGTTCCTGGTACCAGCAGCAGAGGGATTTCGCGCGCTCCAGATCGCCGGCGCGGAGGATCTTGGGGATCTCGCCGCCCAGGCACGCGGTGAGGGCGATGACCCCCTCGGCGTGTTCGGCGAGCAGCTCGTGGTCGATGCGCGGGTGGTAGTAGTAGCCTTCCAGGTTGCCCTTGGTGGCGAGCTTGAGGAGGTTGTGATAACCGGTCATATTGCGCGCCAGCAGCACCATGTGGCCGGTGTGGGCCTTCGCGTCGCGCTTCTCGCGGCGGGAGTGCTCGCAGACGTAGGCCTCGATGCCGATGAGCGGCTTCACCCCGGCGTCCTTGCTGGCGCGGTAGAATTCGATGGTGGCGTGCATGTTGCCGTGGTCGGTCACCGCCACGGCGTTCATCCCCAGCGCCGCGGCGCGTTTGGGAATCTCCTTCGCGCGGCACCCGCCGTCGAGGAGGCTGTATTCGGAGTGCAAGTGCAGATGGACGAACGGTTGCTCGGGCATGGAAGAACTTCCGGTGGGCCAGCCGGCCCCAGAACTGCGGTACGGCTATTGTAGCACACCCTAGATGTGGGGCGCAATGGAAGAATTGCGGAGTGCGGGGAATGCGGTACGCCGGTGCAAGTGCGACACTCACCCCCCTGCCCCATAGGCTTAGCTGCTACTAACCGTTCGCCTGTTTTCCCACCCGACGATAAATCGTCGGGCTACCGGCTGCGCCCCATAAATGGGGCTTTGGTAGGCCGCGTGATGGTTGAGCAGGGAATGCCGCACGGAACATATGCCGAACAAGAGACATCTCGGTCATATCGTCAGCGTATCGGCATGATTTTTCGGGTCACGCACGCTTGATAAGCCCCTTTTAAGGGGCGCAGCCGGTAGCCTGACGATTTATCGTCGGGTCGGAGAACAGATCAGCCATGACTGGAAACTAACGCGTATGTCCCCGACCCTTCCCCCGTTACATCCTGTGACGGGGAATGGGAGAATGGTTATTGCAGCGCTTGCCTGATGTCGACCCGCACCCCACGGTCCCCTCTCCCGTTCCGCTTGGCTGTGATCGACCCTCACCCCCAGCCCCTCTCCCGCTGCGGCAGGAGAGGGGGGATAGGCTTCTCGGATTTCGATCTCCCCCTCGCCCGTGGAGCGCAGCGGAACGGGAGAGGGGGCCGGGGGGTGCGGGCACGACTTCGGGCAGGCGCCACGAGAGCCGGTAGCCCCACTTACCTCTCATTAACCCTCCGGCTTGCTCGCGGAGGGGGTTCACGGTACAATAGTGGACTTGGAGGGTGCAGCGTGTTGCGATTTTTGACCGCCGGTGAGTCGCATGGGCCGGCATTAACGACGATTGTGGAGGGGATGCCCGCGGGGGTGCCGATCACCGAAGCGGCGATCAATACCCAGCTGGCGCGGCGCAAGGTGGGGTTCGGGCGCGGGGCACGCATGCAGATGGAGCCCGAGACCGTACGCGTGCTTTCCGGCGTGCGCTTCGGCCTGACCCTCGGCTCGCCCATCGGGCTGCTCATCGAAAACCGCGACTGGGCGAACTGGACGGTGAAGATGCAGCAGTTCGGCGTCCCCACCGAGCCGGTGCCGCCCATCACCACCCCGCGCCCCGGCCACGCCGACCTGGCGGGCATGGTGAAGTACGGCACCGATGACCTGCGCAATATTCTGGAGCGCTCCAGCGCGCGGGAGACGGCGATGCGCGTGGCGGCGGGCGCGGTGGCGCGCTGCCTGCTCGACGGCGTGGGCATCCGGCTCTTTTCGCACGTGCTCTCCATCGGCAGTGTCACCGCCGCGCCGGACTACACCGATCTGGACGCGCTGGCGGCGGCGGCGGAGGCTTCCGAGCTGCGCTGCGCCGACGCGGAAGCGGAAGCGCGCATGAAGGCGGAGATCACCCAGGCGCAGCGCGACGGCGACACGCGCGGCGGGGTGGCGCAAGTCATTGTGACCGGCATGCCGGTGGGGCTGGGCAGCCACGTGCACTGGGACCGCAAGTTGGATGGCCGGCTGGCGGGGGCGCTGATGAGCATCAACGCCATCAAAGGGGTGGAGTTCGGGCTCGGGTTTGCCGTGGCGCGGCGCCCCGGTTCGCAGGCGCACGACGCCCTCTATCCCGCCGACGGCGCGATTGTACGGCAGACCAATCACGCGGGAGGCGTCGAAGGTGGTATATCTAATGGCGAACCATTGGTCATGCAAGTGGCGATGAAGCCCATCTCCACATTGATGCGCCCGCTGCCCTCCGTGGACGTCGTTACCGGCGTCGCGACCGTTGCCCATGCCGAACGCTCCGATGTGTGCGCCGTCCCCGCTGCCGGCGTTGTCGCCGAAGCGATGGTGGCGCTGGTGCTCGCCTCCTGTCTGCTGGAGCAGTACAGTCACGACACCTACGCCGCCGTGTTGGCCTCCGTGACGGCCAGCCAGACTGGGGTTCGGAAGTAGGATTCGGGGCTCAGGAAGAACGCACATGGTCGGGGAGAGCGGGAAATCCGCCGCTTCGTCCCCGGTATCCCTCAGCAAAGGTGGATCGGCTCTTGGCGAAGATGCGTGACTTGTTGGAGACGCGGCAACCCGCCGACACGGCGCCGGCGGCGTCCGTCGAGACGGCGGAGGGGGGGCTCGAGTGGCTCTCCCGTGTGCACGTGAACCTGGACGCGCGCAGCTACGATGTCCTGATCCAGGACGGCTGCCACGCGGGGATCGGCCCCTTTCTTGCCGCGCTGCCCGAGCGCGTGAGCGCCGTGGCGCTGCTCGCCAACCGCCAGGTGGATCGCTCGTACGGCGACGCCATCCGCACCAGCCTGGAGAGCGCCGGCCTGCCGTCGCACACGCTGCTGGTGCCCGCCGGCGAACGGTTTAAGAGCCTGGAGACCGCCAGCCGCCTCTTCGGCGACCTCATCCAGCGCAAGCTCGACCGCAAGGCCGTCATTTTGGCGCTGGGCGGCGGGGTGATCGGCGACCTGGCGGGCTATGTGGCCGCCGGATATCTGCGCGGGGTGCGGTTTGTACAGGTGCCTACCAGCTTGCTGGCGCAGGTGGACAGCTCCATCGGCGGCAAGGTGGGGGTGAACCACCCCCTCGGCAAGAACATGATCGGCGCCTTTTTGCAGCCGCAGGGGGTCTTCATCGACCCGAACGTGCTCGCCACGCTGCCCCCGCGCGAGCTGCGCACCGGCCTTGCCGAGGTGGTGAAGTACGGCGTGATCTGGGACGAGGACTTTTTCGCCTTCCTGGAGGGCCACGTGGACGCCGTGCTGCGGCTGGAGCCGCAGGCGATCCGCCACATTATCCGCCGCTCGTGCCAGATCAAGGCGCACGTGGTGGAGGAGGACGAGACGGAGGGTGGGCTGCGCACCATCCTCAACTTCGGCCACACCATCGCCCACGCGGTGGAAACGTACACCAGCTACGAGCATTACACCCACGGCGAAGCGGTGGCCATCGGCATGGTGGTGGCGGCGCGGCTGGCGCACGGCATGGGGATGTTGCGCGCCGAGCCGGTGCACCGCCTGACGCGCCTGCTGGAGCGCTACGGCCTGCCCACCCACCTGCCGCGCACCGACCCCGCCGTGCTGATGAGCCTGATGGACACCGACAAGAAAGCCGTCGCCGGCAAAGTGCGCTTCGTGCTGCCCACCCAGATCGGCCGGGTGGAGATCGTCGGCAGCGTGCCCCGCGACATGCTGCGCCGGGCGATCAAGGAGTCGATCGAGCTGTAGGTGAGCCAACCAATAAAAAGACCCCCGCGGACGCTGCCCGCGGGGGTCTTTTGCGTTGGAGTCGGCGTGTCGCTTACTGGGTGGCGATACCGAATTCGCGGAAGCCGGAGTAGGTGCTACCGCCCGCGGTGATCAGCACGGTCACGTAGGAGCCGGTCAGCGGGGTAAACAAGGGAACGTAGGTGATGCCGACGGCGTTCAACGGACTGGTGTTGGAGACGTACGTGGTCTGATTCAACGACGCCGTGAGGCTGTTGGCCGCAACGTGGCCGGCGTTGATGGCCGCCACGGTGGTCGACCAGTTGGTGTCCTGCTGGTTATCGACGTAGATCGTCACCGAGGTGGCGTCGCGGGCCGGGCAGGTGTCGTTATTGGCGTAGCTCCAGAAGCCCAGCGCCGTCACGGTCTGCGAGGAGCCCAACGGCACCTGGAACCAGGTGTTCTTGGCAGTGACTTGCGCCGCGGTGGCGTTCATCAGGAAGTTCTGATTGGAGGCCGCCCAGTTCACGCCGGTGGCGGCCGCGCCGTCGAACAGGAAGTTGATGCCCCAGGAGCCGTCTGCGCGGCTGGCCGTATACGGCGAGCCGCAGGTGGCCGCGGCGGCGTAGGTGGCGTTGGCAATGCCGTCGCCGGACTGGAAGTTGAACATCTTCATGGTGGCGAGGTAGGACCCGGGGTTGGTGATCTGCTCGACGTGGCCGTCCATGAAGCCGGCGACCATTTTGCCGCCGTGGCGGCCCGCGTCGTAGTCGCCGGCGGCGTAGGCCACGTTGGCGAGGGGCTGCGGTACCTGGGTGGTAACCGCGGAGAGGGCGACGCCGCCGTCACCGACGACGATCACGTTGTTGGGCGGGTCGATCTTGCCGAGGGCTTTGCCGCCGACGGCGGCGTTAAAGGCGTAGCCGTTGGTGAGGCGTGACTTGGTGGCGCAGACCAGCACGCCGCGGTCCAGGGAGATGGCCCCCCAGAAGTTGGCGGGATCGGGCAGCATCTCGTCGTGGTCCTGCGCATACATCATCGTCGCGGTGATGATCTGCTTCTCGTTGTTGGTGCAGGAGGTCTGCCGGGCCTTTTCGCGCGCTTTGGCGAAGACCGGGAAGAGGATGGCTGCCAGGATCGCAATAATGGCAATGACGACCAGCAGCTCGATCAAAGTGAAGCCGTGTTTCCGAGTCATCGGGTGTCCCCTTTCATAAATGGGTGAGTAGCTGCTCATGGCAGTCGCTATACTTTAGTATAGCCGCCGTTAATTCCTTTGTCAATCACGGTGGTGTGGAATTCTTTAGTGAATTTTAATACAGCCGGGCAGTCCGGCCGCCCGGCCTTTGACGCCCCGCCCGGCATCGCCTACAATAGCACCCTGGAGGCTCTGCACCCCGTGTCTGATGACGCCCTCACCCCGATGTTTCGCCAATACCAGGAACTCAAGCGGCAGTACCCCGACGTACTGCTGCTCTTCCGCTGCGGCGATTTTTACGAGATGTATGGCGAGGACGCGGTGCTCGGGGCGGCGGCCATGGAGATCGCCCTCACCGCCCGCGACGTGCGCGGGCAGAAGATGCCCATGGCGGGCGTGCCTTTCCACGCCATCGACCGGTATCTCGCCCGTCTGCTCGCCTCCGGGCACAAGGCGGCGCTGGCCGAGCAGATGGAGGACCCGAAACTCGCTAAGGGGCTGGTGAAGCGCGACATCACGCGCATCATCACCCCCGGCACGGTGGTGGAGGACTTCCTGCTCGACGAGCGCTCCAACAACTTCCTGCTCGCCGTGCACACGGCGCTGGGGTACGGGCTGGCGGTGGCCGACTGCTCCACCGGCGAATTCCTCGTCACCGAGGCAGAGGGGACGCGCGCGCTGGAGCGCCTGCTGGAGGAGATCGCCCGCATGCAACCGGCGGAGATTCTGCTCCCCGCGGATCTCTACGCGGACGCCGACTTTCTCGCCGCGGTGCGCGCGCGCTCCCACGCCGCCATCACCACCCCCGACGTGAGCGCCTACGCGTGGGAAACCGCCTACGCCACGGTGACCAAGCACTTCGGCGTGGCCTCGCTGCGCGGCTTCGGCTGCGAGGAGATGCCGGTGGCGGTGGAGGCGGCCGGGCTGCTGCTGCGCTACCTGCAGCAGACGCAGAAGACCACCGTGGGGCAGATTCGCAGCCTGGGCGCCTATTCCCTCGACGATTACATGCTCCTCGACGCCTCCACGCGGCGCAACCTGGAGCTGACCACCTCGCTGCGCGACGGCGGGCGCACGCACTCGCTGCTGTGGGTGCTCGATCAAACGCGTACCGCGCTGGGCGCCCGCCTGCTGAAAAAGTGGCTGCTCGCGCCGCTGATCGATGTGGACGCCATCACGCGGCGCCTCGACGCGGTGGCCGCCTTCCGCGAAGACGACGTGCTGCGCGACCGGGTGCGCGAAGATCTGCGCGGAGTGCACGACCTGGAGCGGCTGCTCGCTCGGGCGGCCAGCGGCGCGGGCAACGCGCGCGATCTGGCGGCATTGCGCGACTCGCTGGCCATCGCCCCGGCACTGCTGGCGCGGCTGGCCGACGCCGCCCCCGTGCTGCAGGTGCTGGCCGCCACGGCCGACACGCTGCCCGATCTGCTCGCCCAACTGGCCGCCGCGCTGATGGACGCGCCGCCGCTGTCCGTGCGCGAGGGCGGCATGATTCGCCCCGGCTACCACGCGGAACTCGACCGCCTGCGCCGCGCCGCCACCGAGGGGAAGGACTGGATCGCCGCGCTGGAAACCGCCGAACGCGAGCGCACCGGCATCCGCTCGCTCAAGGTCGGCTACAACAACGTCTTCGGGTACTACATCGAGGTAAGCCGCGCCAACATGGAGCTGGTGCCGGCCGATTTCATCCGCAAGCAGACGCTGGCCAACGCCGAGCGTTTCATCACCCCCGCGCTGAAAGAGTACGAAGCGATGGTGCTCGGTGCGGAGGACAAGCTGAAGGACCTGGAGTTCACCCTCTTCACCGCGTTGCGCACCACGGTGGCGGCCGAGGCGGAGCGCCTGCAGCGGTTGGCGCGCCTGCTGGCGCAGCTCGACGTGCTCGCCACCTTCGCCGAGGTCGCCGCGCGCAACCGCTATCATCGTCCCGAGGTCGCCGCCGACACCACGCTCACCATCCGCAACGGCCGCCACCCGGTGGTGGAGCTGACGACCGCCGGCGAGCGCTTCGTACCCAACGACGCCGAGTTGGACACGACGGAGAATCAGCTCATTCTCCTCACAGGCCCAAACATGGCGGGCAAGAGTACATACTTAAGACAACTTGCTTTAATTACATTGTTGGCGCAGGTGGGGAGCTTTGTGCCGGCGGACGAGGCGCACGTGGGGGTGGTGGACCGCATCTTCACGCGCGTGGGGGCGAGCGACGACCTGGCGACGGGGCAGTCGACCTTCATGGTGGAGATGACGGAGACGGCGAATATCCTCAACAACGCCACCCCGCGCAGCCTGGTGGTGCTGGACGAGATCGGGCGCGGCACCAGCACCTTCGACGGGCTGTCGCTGGCGTGGGCGGTGGCGGAGCACCTGCACGAGGCGCCGCGGCTGGGCTGCAAGACCCTCTTCGCCACGCACTACCACCAGCTCAACGAATTGGGCGAGTCGCTGGCGCGCGCGAAAAACTATCGCTTCGCGGTGAAGGAAGGGCCGGACGGGATCGTCTTCCTGCGCAAGATCGTGCCCGGCGGCACCGACCGCAGCTACGGCATCCACGTCGCCAAGCTGGCCGGACTGCCGGCGGTGGTTGTCGAGCGCGCGCAACAGGTGCTGCACGCGCTGGAGGAGAACGACCAGATAACCGAGCGCGCGCGCGGGCTGGCCGGCGCCCACGTCACCATTCCGCCTCCGTTGCCGCGCACGCAGTTGACGCTGTTCGAAATCACCGAGCATCCCATCGTGGACGAGTTGATCGCCCTCGACGTGGACGACCTCTCCCCGCGCCAGGCGCTGGACGTGCTCGCGCGGCTGCAGCGGAAGGCGGCGAAGAAGAAATGACGACGCCCGACCACTACGCCCGGGTGGCGGAATACTACGACATTATGATCGACTGGCCCGCGCGGCTGGCGCGCGAGCGCGGATTTTTTACCGAGCTGTTCGCGGAGCGTCCGGTGCAGCGCGTGCTCGACGTGGGGTGCGGTACCGGTCATCACGCGCGCCTCTTCGCCGAGTTGGGCGCGGAGACCATCGGCCTCGATCCCAGCGGGCCGATGCTCGCGCGGGCGCGCGCCCTCACTCCCGGCGCCAACCCGACCTTTGTGGACGGCGGCTTCACGGCCATCCCCGCGCAGCCCGGCGCCTTCGACCTCATCACCGTACTCGGCAACACGCTGGCCTATGCCCACGACGACTACGCGCTGCGCGATATCCTCACCGCCATGCGCGCCAAGTTGGCCCCCGGCGGGCGCCTGCTGGTGCAGGGCATCAACTACGACAGCCTGCTCTCTGCCGGGTCGCGCTGGCTGCCGCTGGTGACGCGCACGGTGGGCGCGGCGGAATACCTCTTCCTGCGCGAATACCGCATGAACGGCGACCGGGGGGAGTTCACGCTGGTTACCCTCATCCGCGACCCCGCGTGGAGCCAGCTCAGCGAGCGCAGCACGCACCTGCCCCTCACCGGCGACCTGCTCACCCGCGCCGCCGCCTCCGCCGGCCTGCGCGCCACCCGCTACGGCGACTACGCCCGCACCCCCTACGAGTGGAAAACCTCCCCCAACCTCGTGGCGGTGTGCGAGGGGACGAGTTAACCGCAAAGACACAAAGAGCGCAAAGGTTACGCAAAGAGATCGAGCTTGGGCCGAGGGGAAGGGCGACGACGCTCAGGTTATTTCTCCTCTTTGCGACCCTCTTTGCGTTCTTTGCCTCTTTGCGGTTCGTCTCCCGCATACAGTATAATGCGGGTATGGAACCAACCTTTTCCTCATCTACAGACCTTATCGTCGCCGGCGGGGGGCCGGCGGGGGTGGCGGCGGCGGTGGCGGCGGCGCGGCTGGGGGTGCAGGTCACCCTCGTCGAGCGCTACGGCTTCCTCGGCGGCATGGCCACGGCGGGGTTCGTCTTCCCCTTTATGACCCACTTCGCCGGCGACCGCCCCATCATCGGCGGCATCTGGGGCGAGATGCTCGACCGGCTGGCGGCGTACCCGCACGGGTTCAAGGCGAGCACGCACTTCGGCCTGCGCCACTTCTGTTTCGACGTGGAAGGCCTCAAGCAGACGTGGCTGCAGATGTGCCTGGATGCCGGGGTGCGGCTGCAATTGCACACGCTGATCTCTGACGCGATGACTGACGGCGACACCGTGACCGGCATCGTGACGCACAGCAAGTCCGGGCGGGAGGAGATGACCGCGCGGCTGGTGATCGATGCCACCGGCGACGGCGACGTGGCGGCGCGCGCGGGCGCGGCGTACGAGCTGGGCCGGCCCGCCGATGGGCTGATGCAGCCGATGTCCCTGCACTTCCGCCTGGCCGGGGTGGAGATGGCCCGCATGCCGTCGCGCGAGGAGATCAACGCCCTCTACGCGCGCGACAAATCAGCCGGGCTGATTCACAACCCGCGCGAGAACCTGCTCTGGTTCGACACCACTTACCCCGACCAGGTGCATTTCAACACCACGCGCATCGTGAAGGTGGACGGCACCAACCGCGACGACCTGACCGCGGCGGAGATCGAGGGCCGCCGCCAGATGCACGAGCTGGTGGGCTGGATCGTCGCCACCATCCCCGGCTTCGAGCGCGCGTACCTGCTCATGTCGGGCACGCAGGTCGGCGTGCGCGAGACGCGGCGCGTCATCGGCGAGTACGTCGTCACCGAGGCGGAGCTGCTGGCGGAGACGAAGTTCCCCGACGCCATCGCCTGCAGCGCCTACCCGGTGGACATCCACAACCCCGCGGGCACCGGCACGGTGATGAAGCACCTCCCCTTCGGCGCGTACTACACCATCCCCTACCGCGCCCTCGTCCCGCAACGGCTGGAAGGCCTGCTCGTCGCCGGTCGTCCCATCTCCACCACCCACGAGGCCCACTCCGCCACGCGCATCCAGGCCGTCGCCAACGCCACCGGGCAAGCCGCCGGCACGGCGGCTTACCTGGCACTGCAGCATGGCGTGGCGTTCCGGAAGGTCGACACCGAAGAACTGCGCGCGGGTCTGCGGGCGCAGGGGGCGATCGTCTGAACCTGTGGTCGGATGGTGTTGTGGGGTGATAATGCACAGGGATGAAAGGGATGGGATTGTTTGTCTGAACCGGGATTTGGGGGGATGAAGGGATTTCCTTGATGGGGGACCGGTTGAACCATCCAGAAAATCCTATCCATCCCTTTCATCCCGGTGAATTATTAACCCCCCAGTTATCCGACAACGAACAAGGTTAAAATCGTTCCCCCCATCAAGGAAATCCCTTCATCCCCCCAAATCCCAGTTCAGACAAACAGCCCGATCCGCTGATTCCGCCGCCTTCCCACGTTCACGAACAGGTACCACCGGCCGTTTTCAATGAGCAGGCAGGGGTCGTTGATGCGGTAGTTGTCCTCGCCGGCGGCGGTGTGGTCGAGGAATTGGCCCAGGTGTTCGGGCGCGGTGAGGGCGGGGTCAATGGCGTAGAGGTGCAGGTCGGAGTAGGGGTCGTAGAGGTCGGGGGAGTCGGCGGGGTTGGCGAAGGCGAGGATGTAGTGCTGCTCCTGCCAGGTGAAGAGCCAGCCGGGGCCCATCTGGTCGCTGCCCGGCGGCGGGGTGAGCAGGGCGTCGCGGCGGGCGGTCCAGGTGGCGCCGTCGGGCGAGGTGGCGAGAAAGACCTTGCGCGTGCCCGCCTGGTTGCCCATGATAAGCATCACGTACCCCCCGGCGTGGGGGAAGACGCGGGCGTAGGAGGCTTCCGTCACGTCGTCGCCGAAGTCCGCCGTGGTCACGGCCACGCCGCCGTAGGCGAAGTGCACCCCGTCGTCGCTGACGGCGTAGCGCGTGGTGTCGTTCTCCCCGTGGAAGTACAGGTAGAGCCGCCCCGCGATCCACAGCGCGTGCGGGCTGCTCACGTGGCTTACCGCATAGTGCGGCGGCCAGTCGCAGGCGATGAGGGGGTTGTCCGCGTATTCCGCCCACGGCCCCGCCGGCGCGTCGGCGACCGCCAGGCAAATCCCCCCGGGCGCGTCGTGCGGCGCGTAGTACATGAAGTACCGCCCGCCAACGCGCACCACGCTGGGATGGATGATATCCGGCACCGGCCGGTAGCGCAGCCCGGCGAAGTCGAGGACGATGCCGTGGTAGCGGAGGGTGGGGAATGGGGTGGTCATTGATACGCCTCCAGCGAATGCGGATCGTACCCCAGCGCGTTCGCCAGCCCATCGACCTGCTCGATAAGGGTGCCGACGCCATAGAGCTTGAAGGGTTCGAAGGGGAGAAACCTGTCGGGATCGGACAGTTGGTTCCATTGCGCTATCGGGATCATGGCAAGCCGTGCCAGCGCGGCATGATAATCGCAGGAGTAGTCTCGGATCAACTGAAACTGGAAGGCAATCTTCTTCAGTAAGCGCACTTCGGCGAGGGAGGCGAATTTCAGCGTGTCCAGCAGGAGCTGCAATATATCATTCTCGTATTTCGCCAGATCATTCACGCGCGTATAATCAGTGGGAACCTGCGCCAGCACTTGCATGCGGGTGGCGACGCTAGGGGGCACCGGCGCGCTTTCCTGATAACGCGTCAGCAATTCCTGTAGGAGCGGGGCGATTTCCTCTATCAGGATGACGATGGAAGTCCACTCTTCCTCAACGCTGCCGATCTGCTTCTTCTGCAGTTTCGGGAAGAGGTATTGGCGCACCAAGATGACTATCGCTGCAAACGAGAGTGAAATGAGAAAAGCATGCACATCGAAGGGACCGAGTGATGGCGCGTGCCACAGGAAAATGCTGAGATGCACCAGCAGAATCGTTCCCGCGGCGATCGATGCTGGATGTACTGGTTTCTTTTGGGGGGTGTCCGCCATCGTCGTTCCTCCTACACCACGATAAATTCCGGCGCACACGTCGTCAGCCGTTCTATGCCGTCAGGGGTGATGAGGATTGTGTCTTCGATGCCGACGACGCCGATGTTGGGGAGGGCGACTTTGGGCTCGATGGCCAGCGTCATGCCGGCTTCCAGCGGGTAGGGCATGCGCGGGGCGAGGAAGGGGGGCTCGTCGAGTTCGATCCCCACGCCGTGGCCCACGAAGCGCACGCGCTCGCTGCCCGCGCCCATGAAGGTGTCGGCGTAGCCCAGGTCACCCGCCAGCGCCACCGCGTCGGCGTAGATGGTCTCCCATAGCGCGCCGGGGCGCAGGGCGGCGAAGATGGCGGCTTGCACGGCCACCATGGCGTCGTAGGCGCGGGTCACCTCGGGCGATGGCGCGCCGAGGCAGGCCATGCGCGTCTGATCGAGGTGGTAGCCGTCGAGGACGAAGGCGAAGTCGAGCACGAAGGGGATGCCCGGCGCCAGGAGGGTCTCCGCCGCGCCGAAGGGCGCCGCCGCCGAGAGGCCCGTGCCGCCGCAGATGCCGTCGAACTTGGTGCCCGCCAGCGTGTTTACCCCGCCGGAGCAGACGCCGTAAGCGGCCATCTCCACCCCTTCGCGGCGGCAGCGGATGAGGCTGCCGTGGCCGCGGCGGCGCATTTCGCACTCCAGATCCGCGCTGAAGGCCAGCTCGCTGATGCCCGGGCGCATCAGAGCGTGCACCCAGACGGGCAACTCGGCCATCACCGCGGCGGCGCGGCGGAAGACCGCCACCTCCGCGGGCTCCTTCACCATGCGCAGCGTGCGCGTCTCCCAGGCGATGTCCGTCAGCGCCGGGTTGCCGAGTACTTCGCGCAGGCGTTCCACCGTGGCATACGCGGCGGTGTCGAGGGTCATGCCCAGGCGCGCGACGCTGCTCACCCCGCGCGCCGTGAGGATGGCGCGCAGCTCCTTGGTGCCCGTGAACTCGAAGAGCGGCAGGTGGTGCACCTCGTCGCGGATGCGCGTGGCCGCCTTGCGCGTGAGCAGGAACGGTTCTCCCGCCGCGGGCACGAAGAGGTAGAGCGGCTGGATGGAGCCGGCGTAGTAGAGGATATCGGTGTTGTAGGTGAAGACCGCCAGGTCGAGCCCCTGCGCGGTGAGCATCCCCCGCAGCGCCGCGAGGCGGCGGGGGAAATCGGCGGCGACGGTAGTCATCGGACGGCCTCGGTGTAGTAGCGTTGGGTATGCGGACAGGCGCCGATGCAGCGGCCGCAGATGACCGCCGGGATCTCCTGCACGGCGCTGAGAGCGCGGGCGGCGCGGAAGCAGGCGAAGGCGTCGTAAAAGGACTCGCGCGGGGCGTCGGGGTGCCACTGCGCGCCGGTGGGGGCGCCGCCGGGGCAACACTCGCGGCAGGCGGTGCAGGCGTCGGGGCAGTGGGAGGCCTCGATGGGGGTATCCGGCGTCAGCGGGGCGTCGGTGAGCACGCTGTTGAAGCGCAGCGCGGAGCCGAATTGCGGGGTGACGAGGAGGGCGCACTTGCCGATCCACCCCAGCCCGGCGCGGGTCGCCACCGTCTTTTGCGGCAGCGGAGTGGAGAGGGTGGCGCGGTCGAGGTTGGTGATGGTGGAGTCCTGCGCCTCGGCGCGGTACCCCTGGTCGCGCAGCCACGCCGTTGCACGCGTCGCCAGCACGTTGAGCGCCTCGTTCAGCCGCTCGTATTCGGCAAAATACGCCGGCGTGGGGCCGTGGAGGAGGCCGGCGATGATCTCCGGGCGCAGCAGCATCCCGAAGGCGATGCCCCGCGGCAGCTCCCGACGTGGCACCCCGGGCAGCGCGGTGAGATCCGCCACGCCGACCAGCGCCGCGCCCTGGTCGAGGAAGTACTCGTGCACCGACGCGGTGAGTCGCGCATCAAACATGTTAGCCGCCTCCTGGGGGAGGGAAGGGAGCCCGGCGGGGAGCCGCCGGGCCTGAACTACTGATCTGGACATACAGATAATATCATGGGCGACTGAAGTCGCGGCTGTTTGGCCTGTCGGCCAGGCGTCCGCCTGCGCGGGCGCGGATATAGAAGGTCTGTAGGGCATGGGCGCCGTCCCATGCCTGGTCGTCGCAATTCTATGCCGATGGAGCCAACGCAGAAAGTCGTCGGCTTTGTCTCCCTGCTCCATCGGATCAGGATGTCGTCAGCAAGCATGGGACGGCGCCCATGCCCTACCGGACGAAGGAGCAGCACGGATAATTACGCCACGCCTTGCGAGCGCATGCAGCACTGTTTGTACTTTTTCCCGCTGCCGCAGGGGCAGGGGTCGTTGCGGCCGACGTTGGCGTGGGCCACGCGGTCACCGCTGACGGGGCCGTCCTCGCTGCGGTTAGTGGCGACGCGCTTGCGCTGGGCCTGTTGGCGGTGCTGTTCCTCTTCGCTCACCAGCCGTACGCGCAGCACGGTGTGGGCGATCTCCTCCTGGATCTCGGTAATCAGTTCATTCCACATGCCGAAGGCTTCGTTGGTATAGGCGACCAGCGGATCGACCTGGGCGTAGCCGCGCAGGCCGATGCCGTCGCGCAGGAAGTCCATCGCGTCGAGGTGGGTGATCCACTTGGTGTCGATGATGCGCAGGATCACCAGGCGCTCGATCATGCGCATCGCCTCTTCACCCTGCTCTGCCTCGTGGGCGTCGTAGGACTCGCCGGCCTTCTCCAGCACGATGTCTTCCAGGTCGCGCGTGGAGCGCAGCGCCTGCAGGCCATCGGTGTAGTGCTTCCAGATGCGCTGCGCATGTTGGGCTTCCAGCAGCGGGTTGGAGGGGCCGTAGCGCATCTCCTCCGGGGCAAAGAAGAGAGGCAGCGTGGGGGCGATCTCCGTCAACGACGTGGACAGCTTCTCCATGTTCCACGCCTCGCGTGACAGCGTGTCGCCGGCGAGTTCGGCGATGCGCCGCTGCAGCGACTTTTCCACCGCGTCGATGACGGTGGCGCGCATGTTGGCGCCTTCCAGCACCTGCCGGCGCTGTTCGTAAATCACCGTGCGCTGGTGATTCATCACGTCGTCGTACTTCAGCACGTTCTGGCGCATTTCGAAGTTGTGGCCTTCCACCTTCTTCTGCGCCATTTCGATCTGCTTGGAGATGAGGCGCGCCTCGATGGGCTCGCTTTCTTCCCACTGGGCGAGGAGGAAGTCGAAGCGCTCCGGGCCGAAGAGGCGCATCAGCTCGTCCTGCATGGAGACGTAGAAGCGCGACTGCCCGGGGTCGCCCTGGCGGCCCGAGCGCCCGCGCAATTGGTTGTCGATGCGCCGGCTTTCGTGCCGTTCGGTGCCCACGATGGCCAGCCCGCCGCGGGAGACCACCAGGTCGCGGTCGGAGGCGCAGCGACGGCGTGCCGTGTCCAGCGCCGCCTCGCGTTGGGCCTCGGTGGCCTCCTCGGGGTTGATGGCTTCCTCTTCGAGGATTTCGTCCGACATCCCTTCGGGGTCGCCACCGAGCATAATGTCCACGCCGCGGCCCGCCATGTTGGTGGCGATGGTGACCGCGCCGGGGCGGCCCGCCTGGGCGATGATCTTCGCTTCGTTTTCGTGGAACTTCGCGTTGAGCACCTTGTGCGGCACGCCGCGGGTGAGCAGCCCGGCCAGCCGGTCGAGGTCGGAGCTGAGGTGAATCAGCTCCGCCAGGCCCGCCACGTTGACGGGGTCGGTGGCCTTCGCGGGCAGGCCGCAGACTTCCATCAGTTTGGACAGCCGGTCGGCGCGCACGTCTTCCAGCTTCTGGAAGCAGACGATCTCCGCCAGCCGCCGCGCCTCTTTGGCCTGCAGCGACGTGCCGTTCTTCACCTTATCGTGCAGCACTTCGATCTCGGCGTGGAAGTTTTCCGCGCGCTCCAGGCGCTGCTCGAGCTGCCGGATCTCTTCCGGCTGCACCAGGCGCAGCGACTTCTGGTTCGCGTAGAGTTCCATCTTCTCCAGCGCGTTCTTCAGGTGGTCGTGTTCGCGCTTCACGTCCCCGGCGCGCAGCTTGAGGATGGTGATGAACTCCGTCTTCTTCCGCTCGTCCAGGGTGCGCAGGGCGGCGATGTGCTGATAGAGGAGCGAGGCCAGCGTGTAGGCCTGCAACAGCTCGGTCTTCAGGCGTTCGCTGACGCGCTCGGAGGCTTCGATGGAGCGCGTGCCCACCAGCACGGGTTGCTGGCGGCTCTCGCACTGCAGAATCTCGCCGATCAGGCCGCGCAGCTTGCCTTCTTCGGACTTGTATACCACGTCGGAGCTGTCGCGGCGTGCCACCGGGCGGTGGGTAGGCACCACGGTGACGGGCAGGCCGTAGATCTTGATGAACTCCTGCTCTTCCGTCTTCGCGGTGCCGGTCATGCCGGCGAGTTTGGTGTAGAGGCGGAAGAAGTTCTGGAAGGTGATGGTGGCCAGCGTCTGGCTCTCGCGCTCCACCTTCACG
Organism: uncultured bacterium; assembly: GCA_903928345.1. Lineage (GTDB taxonomy): Bacteria > Armatimonadota > Hebobacteria > CAIYQO01 > CAIYQO01. Next base: position 34,113 of record CAIYQO010000246.1, read on the forward strand.
CCCTCTTTGGCCTCGATGGCCTGGTGCAGGCCTTCGTTGTAGCGGCGGCCATACATCAGACGGCCGGTGTTCTCGTCGACGATGATGACTTCGCCCTCTTTGACGATGTAATCCACGTCGCGTTGATAGCATGCGTTAGCGCGCAGGGCGGAGGACGTGTGGGTGAAGAGTTCCAGGTTCTCCGGGTCGGAGATGTTCTCCACGCCCAGCGCGCGCTCCACGCGGGCGAGGCCGTCCTCGGTGAGGGAGGCGTTCTTCGACTTCTCGTCGACGATGTAGTCGATCTCCGCGTGCAGCGTCTTCATCACCTTGTCGCACTTGCCGTACAGCTCGCTCGGTTTCTGGCCGGGGCCGGAGATGATGAGCGGGGTGCGCGCCTCGTCGACGAGGATGGAGTCCACCTCGTCCACGATGGCGTAGTGCAGCTCGCGCTGGGTGAGGGATTCCATGTCGTGCGCCATGTTGTCGCGCAGGTAGTCGAAGCCGACCTCGTTGTTGGTGGTGTAGAGCACGTCCGCCATGTAGCCTTCGTGACGCGGCACCGGGCGCAGGTCGGGCATGCCGTCGGGCTCGTTGTAGCCGGGGGTGTAAAGGTAGGCGGGCAGGCGGCCGTCGCCGCGCCCGGACTGCGTGATGCCGGTGGTGAGGCCGAGGGCATGGTACAGCGCGCCCATCAGGCGGCCCTGGTAGCGGGCCAGGAAGTCGTTGACGGTGACCAGGTGCACGCCGTAGCCGGCCAGCGCGTTGAGGTAGAGCGGGGCCGCGGCGACGAGAGTTTTGCCTTCGCCGGTCTTCATCTCCGCGATCATCCCCTTGTGCAGGATCATGCCGCCGATGAGCTGCACGTCGAAGAGTTCCATGTACTTCTCGACCGTGAAGGTTTTACCGTCGTTGAGCAGGCGGGCCTCGGTAGCCGTGCGCTCGCGCTCGGGCACGATCAGCTCTTCCAGCGCGCTGGTGCCGGGACCCTCCACGCCGGGTTTGCGAATCCAGAAGCGGTATTGCCGGCGGCCCAGCACGCGCCATGACGCCTCGCGCACGGCGGCGAACGCCTCCGGGAGCAACTCGTCCAGCGTGGCGCCCTCTTCCAGGCGCGCGCGGAACTCCGCGCTCTTGGCGCGCAGCGCCTCGTCGGACAGCGCTTCCATCGCCGGGCGCAGGGTGTTGATGCGCTTCACGACCAGCCAGCCGCGCTCGACTTCTTTCTTCGTATGATCAAACAGGGATGCCAGAAATGCCACGATGATACCTTCCTCGGTCCGCCTTCGCGTCTCCGCGTTGCAGTTCTCCGGGGTGTGATGTGCCCGCATTATACCATATTTTCCCCGCGTTGCCGCCTGCAAACGAGGGGTGGGTCAGGTGGGGGGAGGAAGGGGTGGAGGGGATGCACATGCTTTTTGTTGTGTGGCGATTGATGCTCTTTGATTATTCGATGTCGGTATGGTCTGCATGGCTACCCTTCGGCCTGTAGGGCATGGACGCCGTCCCATGCCTGCCTGTCGCAGGTCTATGCCGATGGAGCCAACAACGCAAGTTGACGCATGAAGTCGTGTCCCCCTTCTCCTCTGCTCCATCGGATCAGGTTCTCGTGAACAGGTATGGGACGGCGCCCATACCCTACAGGCCAATCTAACGGGCCTGCGACCATAGCCGCAATCACGAATCAAAGAGTCGAATGACATACAAGCGCGCACCACCGGCGGTACGGGACATTACACCATCCGTTTGCGGAAGCGGGCGGCGGCGATGGTGATGATGACGGTGCCGAAGACGGCGAGGATGAGCATCTGCGGCCAGAGGGTGTCCACGCCTTCACCTTTGAGGAAGATGCCGCGGATGATCTCCAGGAAGTAGCGCACGGGGACGAGGTAGGCGAGAAGCTGCATGATCCACGGCATATTGTCGATGGGGAACATGAAGCCGGACAGGATGAAGGCGGGCACGATGAAGAAGGTGGTGGTGAGCATCGCCTCGTGCTGGGTATGCGACAGCGTGGACACGAGCAGCCCGAGCCCCAGGCTGTTGGTGAAAAAGAGGATGCCGCAGGCGTAGAGCAGCGGCACGCTGCCCGCGATGGGCACCCCGAACCAGAAGACCGCGACGAGGAGAATGAGCGTCAGGTCGAGCAGGCCGATGATGAGGAAGGGCAGCGTTTTGCCGATCATCAGCTCCAGCGCGGAGATGGGGGTGACGATGAGCTGCTCCAGCGTGCCGTTTTCCTTCTCCTTCACGATGGCGAGTGAGGTGAGCATGATGGTGATGATCATCAGCACCTCGCCCAGCACCGCGGGCACCATGTAGTACATACTGTGCAATTCCGGGTTGTACCAGACGCGGGTGCGCACGTCGAGGTCGGGCAGACGCGTCAGCGTGCCGCGCATGCGCGCCATGCGCGCCAACGCGATCTGCGTGGAATACCCCTGCACCACGTCGGACACGTAACCGGTGATGATGCGCGCGGTGGTGGCGTCGGTGCCGTCCATGATCGCCTGCACCTCCGCCCCTTTGCCGCACGCCATCGCCTGCGCGAAGCCGCGCGGGATGCTGATGATCACCTGCGCGCGCGTGGCGTCGAGCAGGTGATCCACCTGCACGGGCCGGGTGAGGTTGTACTCGTAGGTGAAGTAGTGCGAACTCATCAGCCGGTCGACGAACTGGCGGCTGGCGGCGCTGTGATCCTGATCGTAGACGGCGGTAGCCACGTTGTGCACGTCGGTGCTCACCACGTAGCCGAACATGAGGAGCTGCACCACCGACGAGAAGAAGATGACGAAGAGCATCCGCCAGTCGCGGGTGGTCTGGATGAGTTCCTTTTTCAGTAAGCGTCCGATGCGTCGCCCGTTCATACGGTCCTCACAGCTTCTTTTTAAAGCGCGTCGCGCTGCCCACTAGCATCAGCACGGCGAAGCAGAAGAGAAAGAGGGTTTGCGGCCAGAGTTCCGCCATCCCGCCGCCCTTGAGAAAGAGCGTGCGCAGCGCGAAGATGTAGTGTGTGGCCGGGAAGACGTTGCTCAGCCACTGGATGACCATCGGCATACTGCGCACCGGGAAGACGAAGCCGGAGAGGAGGATAGAGGGCAGTTGCGTGGCCATGAGCGAGATCATCATGGCGATTTGCTGCGACGGGGCCACGGTAGAGATGAGCAGCCCGAGGCCCATCCCCGCGGTGAGGAAGAGCACCGATTCCAGCAAGAGCAGCGCGTAATTGCCGCGGAAGGGGATGTTGAAGAGCAGAATCGCCGCCAGCACCACGAAGATGACGTCGGCGAAGGCGATGATGACGTAGGGCGCCAGCTTCCCGAGCATGATCTCGATGGGGCGGATGGGGGAGACGGCGAGCTGCTCGAAGGTGCCGCGCTCGCGCTCGCGCGCCACCGTGGCGGAGGTGAGCAGCGTGGCGAGCATCATCAGGATCACCGCGATGAGCCCGGGGATGGTGAAGGTGGTGCTTTTCAGCTCCGGGTTGTACCAGTAGCGCAGGCGCAGGTCAATGGGCAGCGCCGCCCCGCTCACGCGCACCCCGGCGCGGGTGAGCGCCTGCATTTTGATCTGCAGCGCCTGCTGCTGCAACAGCGCGTTGGTGTAGCCGATGGCCGTGCTTGCCGCGGTGGAGTCGGAGCCGTCGATGAGCAGTTGCACCGAGGCGGTGCGCCCGGCGGCCAGGTCGCGCGTGTAAGTCGGCGGGATGATGAGCACCGCCTTCGCCGTGCCGCCGTCGAGGGCGCGGCGCACCTCGCCGTCGGCCTGCAGGTAGCCGGCCAGGTCGAAGTAGTCGTTGCGGAAGAAGGCGCCGTACAACGCGCGGGACTCGGCGGTGTGGCTCTGGTCGAAGATGGCCAGCTTCACGTGCTTCACGTCGAAGTTGATGGCGTAGCCGAAAACGAGCAGCATCACGATGGGGAGCCCGAAGGTGATGCCCAACATGCGCGGATCACGGGAGATCTGCTTGAATTCCTTCCACAAAATCATCCAGGTGCGCAGCCACATACCCGTCACCGCTCCCCTGACGCTTGCTCGATGAGCGACACGAACACATCCTCCAGCGACGGGTGGATCGCCTCCACGCTCGTCACGTTCACACCCGCGGCGGTGAGCCGCGCGCGAATCTCCGCCGCGATCTCCGCTTCATGCGTCACCGCGTGCAGCGCATTGCCGAAGATCGCCACGTCATGCACGGCGGGGTCGGCGGCGAGGCTCTCCAGCGCGGCCATCAGCGGGTGCGCCACCACCTCCAGCAATGTGCCGGTCATGTGTTGCGCCTTCAGCGCCCGCGGGCTGCCCAGGGCGATCAGTTTGCCGCCGTAGATCAGCCCCAGCCGGTCGCAGTGCTCCGCCTCGTCCATGTAGTGCGTGGTGACGAAGACGGTGACCCCCTGCCCCGCCACGTTGTAGATGAGCTCCCAGAAGTTGCGCCGCGAGATGGGATCCACCCCGGCGGTGGGCTCGTCGAGGAAGAGGATCTCCGGCTCGTGCACCAGCGCGCAGCCCAACGCCAGCCGCTGCTTCCATCCCGCCGCCAGCTCGCCGGTGAGGCTGCGCGTGCGCGTGGTGAGGTTGGCCATCTCCAATATCCACGCCTTGCGCGCGGTGAAGCGCGCGCCGTCCACGCCGTAGATGCCCGCGTAGAAGTCGATATTCTCCTCCACCGTCAGGTCTTCGTAGAGGGAGAACTTCTGGCTCATGTAGCCGATGTGCGTTTTGATCCTCTCCGACTCGCGCAGGATGTCGAAGCCCGCCACGCGCCCGCTGCCCCCGCTGGGCAACAACAGTCCGCAGAGCATGCGGATGGTGGTCGATTTCCCCGCGCCGTTGGGGCCGAGGAAGCCGAAGATCTCCCCACGTGGCACGGTGAAGGAGACGCGGTCCACCGCGGTGAAGTCGCCGAAGGTCTTCACCAGCTCCTGCACTACCACCGCCGGTTCGGGCGTGCTCATGCGTCCTCCGATACGATGGAGATGAAGACGTCCTCCAGCGACGGTACGACGCGGCGAATACTCGTCACGGTGACCTCGGGCACATGCAGCGCGGCGGCCACCGCGGCCTCGTCGCGCGCGGCGTCCGCCACGCGGATGTGCAGCCGGTCGCCGAAGACCTGCACGTTTTGCACCGCGGGCAACGCGGCGAGCAGGTCGCGCACGCGGCGCTGCGGTTCGGCGAGGATTTCCAGCATGTCGCCGCGCATCCGGGTGCGCAGCGCATCGGGGGTGTCGCACAGGAGCACGCGACCCTTGGCCATCAGCGCCACGCGGTTGCAGCGCTCCGCCTCGTCCATGTACGGCGTGCTCACCACCAGCGTGACGCCCTCCTTCACCAGCGTGTAGAGGATCTTCCAGAAGTCGCGCCGGGAGACGGGGTCGACGCCGGTGGTCGGCTCGTCGAGGAAGAGTACCGACGGCGTGTGGATGAGCGTGCACGCCAGCGCGAGCTTCTGCTTCATGCCGCCGGAAAGGTGTTGCGCCAGCCGGTCGCGGAAGGGCGCCATGCGGCTGGCGTCGAGCAGCGTCTGCTCGCGCGCCAGCCGGTCGGCCTTGCTCACGCGGTAGATGTTGGCAAAGAAGCGCAGGTTTTCCCCCACGGTCAGGTCGCCGTAGAGGGAGAAGCGCTGCGGCATGTAGCCGATGAGCGGCTTGACCGCCTCCGGGTGGCGGATGACGTCGATCCCCGCCACTTCCGCCTCGCCGCCACTGGGGTCGAGGATGCCGCAGAGCATGCGCAGCGTGGTGGTCTTGCCGGCGCCGTCCGGCCCGACGAGCCCGAAGATCTCCCCCGCGCGCACTTCCAGCTCCAGGCCGTCCACCGCGGTGATCTCGTCGAACGATTTCCGCAGCCCCCGCGCCCGAATCGCCGGTGCGCCGTCTTGAATTGTCCGGTCGTGTGTTGCCATGGATTATTGCTCACCACAAAGGCGGTATATCCGGTCACTGTGTGGAACAGGGCGGGAGCCCGGCTCGCATTTCTGCAGGGACTGTCCCGTAGCGTTCCGCAGCGCGCAATCGGCGGTGTTTTCATCCGCGTGTATTGTCCGTATGTCCCGGTGGCGCCTACCTGCGGGGGCTGTCCCGTGGCGGCGCCGATCCCCGATAAGCTACGGGACAGCCCCTGCAGGTGCGCGATAACGAGTCATCGCATCAACCGGCAACCGACAGTGCAGGTTCTTCACACGAATGGTACCCCACGGGACAGTCCCTATAGAATTCGGGCCGGGCTCCCGCCCTGTTCCAAACAGTGACTAAGAACACACCAGCGCTATCTTCGCCCTTCCCGCCGGTCCTAAAAAATTCCCTCTGCGCCTCTGCGGTGAATCGTCACTTTCCCACGTTGATATACGCATCCGCGGGCATGCCGGGTTTGAGTTCCTGGTCGGGGTTGTCGACTTCGATCTTCACGCCGTAGACCAGTTTCACGCGCTCTTCCTTGGTTTGTACGTTCTTCGGGGTGAATTCCGGCTCTTCACTCACCTCGGTGACGCGACCGTGGTAGCGTTTGCCGGCATACGTGTCGCCGACGATGTCCGCGGTTTGGCCGATCTTCACGCGGCCATGGTCGGTTTCCGGCACGTAGACGCGCAGCCAGACGTGGCGCAGGTCGGCGACGCGGAGAATCGCGAGGCCCGGGGTGACCTGCTCGCCCGGCTCCAGCACGCGCACGGTGACTTTGCCGTCGAGGGGGGAGCACACCGTCGTGTTGCCCACGGTGGATTGCGCGGCGGTCAGCGCACCCTGTGCCTGCGCTACACGGGCACGGGCGGCGGCGATGTCCTCTTTGCGCGCGCCGTGTTGCAGCAGCGCGAGGGCGGCGTGAGCGGCATCGGCCTGCGCCTGCGCCTGGGCGACCAGCGCGTCGGCGGCGGCCAGCTCCTGCGGGCGCGCGCCGTTCTCCGCCTCCGCCAGGCGCTGCCGGGCGGCCTGCGCGGCCTCATCCGCCACCGTGATCTCCTGCGGACGCGATCCCGCCTTGGCGGCGGCGAGTCGCTGGCGGGCCACCTCGACCGCCTCGTCGGCGGCCTTCAGCTCTTCCGGGCGGGCGCCGGTCTGCGCGGCGGTGAGGCGTTGGTGCGCCATCTCCACCGCGTCCTCCGCGGCCTGGATCTCCTGCGGGCGCGAGCCCACCTCCGCCGCGGCCAGCTTCTGCTTCGCGGCGGCCAGCCCCTGCGCGGCGATGTCCCGCCGCGTCTTGCCCTGGTCGAGCTGCCGCTGCGCGATGGCGCCGTCTTTGGCGAGTTGTTCCAGGCGCGTCACGTCGTCCAGCGCGTCATCCAGGTTGGACTGCGCCTGCGCCAGCGCCGCGCGCAACTGCTCCACGTCTTCCTTGCGCGGCCCGGCCTTCACCAGGTCGCGCGTGGCCTCCGCCTGTTGCAGCGCCGCCTTGAGCCCCGCGATATCTTCGGCGCGCGGCCCGGCGTGCACCAGGTCGCGCAGCGCTTCCGCCTGCCGCAGCGACGCGGCGAGCTGGGCGATGTCCTCTTTGCGCGGGCCGGCCTGCACCAGTGAGAGCTGGGCGTTGGCCTGCGCGGCCAGCGCGCGCAACTCCGCCAGCGCCTCTTTGCGCGGCCCGGCGTAGACCAGGCTGCGCTGGGCTTTGGCCTGTTGCAGCGTGCGCATGCCCGCGTCGTACTGCGCCTGGGCGCGTGCCACGTCTTCCGCGCGCGACCCCGCCTGCAGTTCCGCCAACTGCGCCTGCGCCGCGGCCAGGTTGCCCGCCGCCTGCGTCAGCCCGCCCACTACGTCACGCGGGTCCAGCGTCACCAGGGTTTCTCCCGTCGTCACGGAGTCACCTTCGTGCACGCGCACTTCGGTGAGGCGCCCCGGGATGAGTGCGCTCACGTCCACCTCGGTGGCCTCGATGGTGCCGTTGCCGGGCAGCGTGCCGGGCGGGATGATCTCGCGCTCGCGGTAATGGCGCACGATGAGGTAGCCCAGCACCCCCAGCAGCAACAGGATCGGGATAAATATCGGCGGTCGACGCTTCGACATGACGTGAACTCCTCGGCGGTGAATGGTTCAAGGTTCAACGGGAAATACGTGGGATCGGCGCCGACACTTAACGGCTACTAAGCAGAATACTTACCGTTCTTGCGCCAAATCTAACCCCTACCACAGCAGCGCCAGCGGCAGCAGCGGGGTGACGGGCGGCTCGACCGGCTGCGGGGCGCGGAGGCCGTGGAGGAAGAAGCGGGCCAGCTCGCGCGCCTGTTCCTCGCGCGTGTGCGGGTCGGGGCCGGTGATGTCGCGCAGGATGGAGAAGGCGAAGAGCGCCCCGACGACGGCGCGCAGCACCAGCCCGGGGTCGATATCACGGAAGCGTCCGTCGGCGATGCCCCCGCGCACGAACTGTTCCATCGCGCGGGTGCCGCCGCGGAAGAGCTTCTCATGGATGAGTGCGGCGAGCTGCGGGTTGAAGAAGGCCTCGGCGATGTTCACCTTCACGAACTCGTGCCGCTCGTGCCACAGGTCGAGCCGGTTCAGGATTACCGTGGCGAAGACTTCTTCGTCCGGGGCGCCGGTCATCCCGCTGATGATGGCGTTGAGCGGTTCGATGACGGAGGACTCCAGGAAGGCGAAGAGGAGTTCCTGCTTGCTGGCGAAGTATTTGTAAATCGTGCCTTCAGCGATGCCCGCCGCCTGCGCGATCTGCTTGGTGGTGGTGCGCTCATAGCCTTGCTCGCCGAATAGACGGCTGGCGGCCTGCAGAATCTCCTCGCGCCGCGTCTCCGGCGCGCGCCGCCGTTTGGGGGTCGTTCCGTCCATGCGTTACCTCCGTCCCGGATTGCTGAAAAGTGAGTGCTCACTCATTATAGCGTCCCGCATGGGGCCTGTAAAGGGAAAGAGAGTAAATGTCCCGCGGGGTGCCGGACCTAACCCCCTCGATCCCCCTTCCCTTGAAGGAAGGGTGAAGATTGGCAACGACGGATCACGCAATTCACAGAAAGGATCACAACACGGGAACGTCTGCCGGGGTTTCGGTGTCGAAAGGGGCGGTGGGCCGACGACGGACGGGCGGCTCATGTTTTTTCGGCGGGAGGCAGACATGCGCGGTTGGTTGCTGGTGGTGCTGCTGGTGCTCATTGCGGGGCGCGTGGTGGCGGAGGACGGGGGGTGGGGCATCGTCGGCACGGCGAGCAACGACTTCGCCTTTCGCGTCTACGCGGAGATCGCGAAGAAGCGCAACGCGGAGAACTGCCTGGTTTCCCCCGTGGGGCTGTCCGCCGGGCTGGTGATGATGGCCGGCGGAGCGGGCGGTGACACGCGCGGGCAGGTGATGCACGCCTTCGGCTGGCGCACCCAGTCCCCCGAGGCGCTCAACGACGGGTTCAAGGCGCTGCTCGCCCACCTGCGCGCGGTAGACCCGAAGATCAGCTTCGACTACGCCACCAGCCTGTGGGTGGCGAAACAGACCCCCGTGTTGGCCGACTTCGCGCACGCCTGCAACGAGTCGTACGGCGCCCCCGCCCGCGCGGCGGACCTGGCGCAGCCCTACACGTCGAACACCATCAACGCCTGGGCGCTGCAGCAGACGCACGGCGTGGTGCCGCGCGTCGTCTTCCCGCAGGACATGGAGGAGACCCAGCACGCCATGCTGGTGCACGTGCTCGCGCTGACGATCCCCTGGGCGACGCGCTTCAACCCCGCCGCCACGCACGGCGCCGAATTCACCCTCACCGAAGGGGGCAAGACGGCGGTGAGCTTGATGTCGCGCACCGGCAGCTTTCCGTACTACGAAGACGACTACCTGCAACTGGTGAAGATCCCCTGCGGGTCGGGCGCCGGGAGCCTGTACGTGGTGCTGCCGAAGGCGAAATACACCATCTACGACATCGCGCCGGTGGTCTTCACCACGAAGAACTGGGCGGCCTACCGGGGCGAATTGGAGACGCGCACCGGCACGCTGGCGCTGCCGCGTCTCACCGTCGGCACCCGCGCCACCCTCGCCGGCGAGTTGCGCGAGCTGGGCATCGCCGACCTGCTCAGCAAGGACGACGCCGACCTGCCCAACCTCTCCGATGGGCGTACCTGGCTCACCCTCTGCCGCCAGCGCGTGAACGTGGTGTTCGCCGAAGGGGGCGTGAAGGCCGCCGTCCCACCCGCGGAAGCGCCCACCTTCACCATGACCGTCGACCACCCCTTCCTGGTGCTCTTCCAACTCGACGACACGATCCTGTTCCTGGGGCATGTGTTGAAGCCGGAGTTGGGGTAGGGGGAAGGTGAAATAGAAAATGAAAAGTGGAAAGTGCAACATGGGGAAATGCGAGCAAACCGGGGAATGCAGTTGAAACACGTTTTCGCTATCCGTAGCGTGAGCCCGAAGGGCTCAAATTCGTCAGCCTGGGGCACAGCCCCAGGTTTGCATTACATCGATGTTGCAGCCCTGAAAGGGCGAGATTCGAATCCAGTGCAATGAATGACGCCCTTTCAGGGCTGGTGACGCTTTTGCGTCCGGTACCTGGGGCGTTGCCCCAGGCTGACGAATTGGAGCCCTTCGGGCTCACGACCTCGCATCACCCGAACAGCCGCTCCGGCGCTTGCAGCCCGGCCACGACTTCCTGCAGGAAGCGGGCGCCTTCGGCGCCGTCGGTGGCGCGGTGGTCGGCGGAGAGGGTGAGGGCGACTTGCTCCACGGGGACGAGCAGGCCGTCGCGGTAGGCGGGTACCGTTTCCGCGCTGCCCACCGCCAGGATGCCCACCTGCGGCGGCACCACGATGGCGGCGAAGCTGTCCACGTGGAACATGCCGAGGTTGGTAAGGGTGAAGGTGGCCGCGGTGTATTCCTCCGCGCGCAGCGTGCCGCCTTTGGCGCGCGTCGCCAGGTCGCGGCTGTGGCGGCCGATCTCCGGCAGGCTCAGCGCCCCGCAATCGAGCACCGCCGGCGCCACCAGGCCATCCGGCAGGGCGATGGCGATGCCCACGTTGATGCGCGCCTGCGGTTGCGGCGCGTCGTCCTTGAAGAAGGCGTTGAAGTGCGGGTGCGCGGCGAGCGCCAGCGCCGTCGCCTTCACGACTAAATCGTTCACCGACACCGCGTCGTCCGGCCCGTGCGCCGCGTTCCACGCCTTCCGCTGCGCCAGCGCCGCCCCGATATCCGCCCGCACCGTGAGGTAATAGTGCGGGATATTCTGCTTGCTGAACGTCATCAGCCGCGCAATCGCCTGGCGCATTTTGGATGGCATGGTGTGTATCCTCGCGGTTGGAGGGGTTAGGGATTAGGGGATAGTCTTTTGGGCACGATACCCAAGCCCGATATCACTATTGCACCAAACCTAACCCCTAATCCCTAACCCCTCGCCTATTCTTCAATCGTCGCGATCTTCTCCCCGACCTTCACGGTGTCGCCTTCGGGGTGGACGATCTCCGTCAGCGTGCCGGTGGCGTAGGACTCGACCTGCAGGGTGACCTTTTCCGTCTCCACGTCGCACAGCGGCTCGCCGCGCGTGACGGCGTCGCCGGGGTGTTTCAGCCAGTGCTGAATCGTCCCCTCTTCCATGTCGAAGCCCAGTTGCGGCATAATCACGTCGGTCGTTGGCATGTTTGCTCCTTTCGCGCGCCCGCGCGTCACTCCATCCGCATCATCTCGGCGGCGGCGTCGGCGATAGTTTCCGGGCTGGGGATGGCCAGTTTCTCCAGGGCGGCGTTGTACGGGATCGGCACCGGGGCGCCGGCGACCCAGCGGATGGGCAGCGTGATGTCGCGGTGCACTACCTGCTCGAGTTCGGCGATGATGGTGCCGCCGATGCTCGTGCCGCGCGCCGCCTCTTCCACCATCACGGCGCAGTGCGTTTTGCGGATGGAGGTCAGCAGCGTTTCCAGATCCAACGGGCGCAATGTGCGCAGGTCGACCACCTCCGCGGCGATGCCTTGCGCTGCCAGCAGCTCCGCGGCGCGCAGGCAGGTCATCGTCATGCGCGAGTAGGCCATCAGCGTGATGTCCGTCCCCTCGCGTACCACCGCGGCCTGGCCCAGCGGCACGCGATAGGCCTCCGCCGGCACCTCGCCTTTGGTGTTGTACAGCGCAAAATGCTCGGCGAAGAAGATGGGGTTCGGGTCGTCATAGGCCGCCAGCAGCATCCCCTTGGCGTCGTACGGCGTAGATGGCACCAGCACCTTCAACCCCGGCACCATGGCGTAGTGCCCCTCGATATTCTGCGAATGCTGGGCGCCGAGTTGGTTGCCGGAGCCGGTGACGGTGCGCATGATGAGCGGCACGTTGACGCGCCCGCCAGACATGGCGTGGATCTTCGCCGCGTGGTTGACGATCATGTCGAAGGCCACCAGCGTGAAGTTGATCGTCATGATCTCCACCACGGGCCGCGCGCCGGCCATCGCCGCGCCGATGCCCGCGCCCACGATCACCGATTCGGAGATCGGCGTGTCGCGCACCCGCTCCTCGCCGTATTCGGCCAGGAACCCCTTCGTCACCGCAAAGGCGCCGCCGTACGCCCCGATGTCCTCCCCCATGAGGAAGACCTTCGGGTCGGTCAGCATCTCGCGCAGCGCCTGGCGAATCGCTTCTCGGTAGGTGATGATTGGCATATGGTTGTCCTGAGTCTCCAGCTCTGTCGTATATAAAAAGGATCAGGGTGTAACTGAAGTTTAGATAAACCGTCCGCGGCTCTTTTTTCCAGATGGGTTTTCTGTGCGCATCTTCCTCTAAGCATGTGGGCCGCCTGTCCAGTATGGATGGCGGCCCAATCGGTATCGTACTGGTGTCTGTCACAACCTTC
>CAIYQO010000247.1 GCA_903928345.1 uncultured bacterium
AGGTTCCGCCGGCCCCGCCGAGACCGTGGCCCAGGAAATCATCGCCGCCGGCGGCCAGGCGGTCTCCAATTCCGAGAGCGTTACCTCCTACGCCTCGGTGCAGGGCATGGTGCAGCAGGCGCTGGACACCTTCGGCGGCCTGCACGCGGTGATCAATCCGGCCGGCATCCTGCGTGACGGCATGTTCCACAAGATGAGCGAGGCCGACTGGGACGCGGTGATCGCGGTTCACATGCGCGGCACATTCAACGTCTGCCGCGCCACCATTGAGCACTTCCGCGAGCAGCAGGACGGCGCCTATGTGCTGTTCACCTCCACCTCGGGCCTCCTCGGCAACATCGGCCAGGCCAACTACGGCGCCGCCAAGATGGGCATCGCCGGCCTCTCACGGATCATCGGCATGGAGGGCGCGTCCAAGAACGTCCGCTCCAACGTCATCGCCCCCGTCGCCTGGACCCGGATGACCCAGTCGGTGCCGGTGAAGGACGAAGCCGCCGCCGAACGCCGCGCCAAGATGGCCGAGACCATACGCGCCGACCAGCCCGCGATCCTGTCGGTGGCCCTGTGCGCCGACGACGCCAAGCACGTCAGCGGCCAGATTTTCGGCGCCCGCGGGGACGACATCCAGCTTTACAGCCAGCCCCGGCCGATCATGAACCTGAACAAGGAAGAGGGCTGGAGCCCCACCTCGATCATCGCCGAATGCTTCCCGCAGATGCAGGAGAAGTTCTACTCGGTCATCCCCAACCGCCAGATGGGCGGCCCGGTGCCGGTGCAGGCGGGGTAGTTTACCTTCTCCCGGAGGGAGAAGGAGGGGTCCACGTAGCGAAGCGGAGTGGGAGGATGAGGGGTTACGGTGGTTCAGGTTTGGTCGGATAGACCGTAATCCCTCACCCTCCCGCTACGCGGGCCCCTCCCTCTCCCTCCGGGCTAGCGGATGCACGGAAGTGATTCCCATTGATGATCTGAGCTGATTCAACTGCCCCCTAGCTGGGGAAGTTGGATGGTTGGGTTCGGTGTTGGGGATTTGCGGACGTCGGCGCGAGGGGCGTGGCTGTTTGAGCAGATTGTGTCGCTGGGCACGCTGGTTCTGAAGGACCTTGGCGAAGGACGTGCGGGAGAGATGGCGGCGCACCGCTACCTGTCGTCGCCGCATGTGACGTCGCAAGGGGTGCTTGAAGCGTTGGGATCGCGGACGGGGCAAGCCTGCGCGGGCCGTCGGGTGGTGGTGGCGCAGGACACGACGGAGGTCAGCTTCCTAGGCAAGTCGGCGGGGCGGCGTGGGCTCGGGCCGAGCGGCGACGGGAAGAGCCCGGGGTTTTTCATCCACGCGATGGTGGCAGTGGACGCCGGCGACGAGGCGGTGCTGGGGGTGGTTGGCGCGCGCATCTGGACGCGAGGGCCCGAGCGGGTGAGCGGGCGAGCCAAGCGGCCGATCGAGGACAAGGAGAGCCGGCGGTGGAGCGAAGGCGCCCAGATGGCGGCCGAGCGACTGGCGATGGCGACGCAGGTGGTGGTGGTCGCCGACCAGGAGGCCGATATCTTCAGTCACTTCGCCAGTCGCCCCCCCGGGGTGGAGCTGCTGGTGCGGGCCCGTCATGACCGGGCCTTGGTGGAGGGCGGCAGGCTGTTCGCGCAGGCCGCGACCTGGCCGGTCCACACAACGGCCTTGGTGGCGGTGGCGCCCCGTGGGCCCGGCGACAAGGGCCGGGTGGCGCAGGTGTCGATCCGATCGAGCCGGGTGCGCATCGCCCGGCCGGCCGCTGCCGACGCCCGCGATCCGGCCAGCCTGGAGCTTGGCCTGGTGGAGGTGTGCGAACTGGCCCCGCCGCCGGGGGTCAAACCCCTGCTCTGGCGGCTGACCACCACGCTGCCGGTGGATGGGCCCGAGGCGGCCCAGGACGTGGTTCGCCTCTACCGCCTGCGCTGGCGGATCGAAGAGGTGTTCCGCGCCTTGAAGAGCGACGGCCTGCGCCTGGAGGACACCCAGTTGCGCGACCCGGTGCGCCTCTTCCGCCTCTCGGCCCTGGCCCTGGGGGCGGCGGCGCGCATCATCCAGCTGGTCGACGCCCGCGACGGCGGCTCCCGGCCGATGACCGACGTGCTCGACAGCCGCTTCACCCAGGCCGTCGCCGCCCTCAACCGATCACGCCAAGGCGGCACGGTAAAGCAGCAGAACCCCCATACGCAGGGCTCCCTCGCCTGGCTCGCCTGGGTCGTCGCCCGCTATGGCGGCTGGAACTGCTACGGCAAACCACCCGGACCAAAGACCATGGCAAAGGGCTGGGAACGCTTCGCAGCAACCCTCACCGGTTTCGTCATCGCAAATGCCGACGCAGATGTGTGAATCCCGTAGCCCGAAGGGAGAG
>CAIYQO010000248.1 GCA_903928345.1 uncultured bacterium
GCCAAGGTGCTCTCGCCGGGCGGCGAGATCCACATCTTCGAGTCGGAGACGGAAGTCACCGATCAGGACTTCGTGGAGCGCCTGCTGGAAGAGACGGACCGCGATCTGCGCCGCGTCGAAGAAAAGGCCACCGAGTTAGAGCAATACGATTATTACTACGAGTATGATGATGAACTAGAGGAAGAAGAAGATTTTAGTGGCTTCTCCGTCACCGACCTCGGCGAGTTCGTCGTGGACGACGAGATTCCGCCCGCCGACGACGCGGAGATATAGGTGCATACTCGGTACGAGAAATGCTGTAAACCGGCGTGCAATAATGACCCACTTGCGTTTAGCGGGGTGGCATCCGTTCTCCGGGGTGGATGTGCCGCCGCATAGCTGAAGTGTGAAATAAGTCGAATATCGGTTCCGGAGCCGGGGAGTCTTTCCCCGGCTTAGCTGCGTTTGGTAAGGAGGTTCCCATGTCCAACACCACACCCCCCACTCGCCTGCTGGAACAAATTCTCCAGCAAGCCGACAGTCTACTCCGCGCCGGTGAACTTGCCGGGGCTGCGGAACACTACGCCTGGGTGGCCGAGGCCATCGAACGTGAGACCCATGACACCACCAAATGGCAGAAGATTAACGGTTTGTTGTGGGGCGCGTTGATCGTCGGCGTGGTCGCTGGTCCCTGGGCGGCACCCATCGGCGCGTACGCCGGCTGGCAGTTGGGAAAATCGCTCGATGTGCCAGAGTGGCAACTGGAGCGATACGGCGCGTTGTATCTTCGGGCCGTCGAGGGGGTGGTGAAGTGCCAAAAAAAGCCTCGCAGATGAAAGCGTTGCTACTACATAGCTTTTTAGTTATATAGTTGAGGGCAGAGTCAGTCTGGGGGATATGGTCTCCTGTAGCGCTATTGCGCCTGGGGGGCAGGGAGCTTCTCGAAAAAGCTGACGTAAGTTGAGCCCTGAAGCGCCAGGTTTGCGTCGTAAAAATGGTTTTCGTCAGTTTCTGAAAGGGTGGGGTACACCCGTGAAAATGTGTAGTTATGATCAAACAGGTAGACAATGGTCTTTTCAACTCGGCTTGAATTTTGGTACAATTGCTTCATCCTATGAAAGGAGGGATCTCGACACTCCGTGTGTCGCAGACCCTGCCCGCCATGGCGAAATCGCTGGTGGACACTACATGTAGTGATAATCGGCGGCAATTGTTCGGTATCTAGCGTTGCGTAAAGTCGCCTTATTTTAGGCACTGAAAATCCGCGTGTCGCTGGTTCAAATCCGGCCGGGGCCACCAAAGGTTTTAAGCGCCATCACTTGAGTTTCCCCGTTTCCGGGGGCTTCGGTGGTGGCGTTTGCTGTTGGTGGCAATTTAGGGTGCCGGCGTGGGGGCGCTGGGCGCGAGGAGGGCGGCGACGGCGGCCAGGAAGTCGTCGCGTTCGAAGGGTTTGGACAGATAGCCGTCCACCAACTCCAGCACGGCGGGGTCGGGGCGGGTGCTGAGGACGGTGAAGACGAGGATGGGGAGGCGGGGCCGGCGCGGGTCGGCGCGCAACCGGCGGGCGACCTCCCAGCCGTCGATGCCCGGCAGGTTGATGTCCAGGATCACCAGGTCTACCGGGTGCTCCGCCAGCAGGCGCAACCCGTCCTGGCCATGCGCCGTGCCCAGCACGGTATAGCCGGCGCCGTGCAGCAGCAGCGTGGCGAGGGTGCGGATATCGTCATCGTCTTCCACGAGCAGGATCGTTGGTGCCATACGGATAGTTCCTCCCATGGATTTACCCCTCGTCTATACATACGCATGCCAGCGGTAGGGTGATCGTGACCGTCATCCCCTGGTCTTTGCCGGGGCTCGCGGCGGTGATGCTGCCGCCGTGGAGTTGGACGATGCCGCGCGTGACGGCGAGGCCTAAGAAGCCGTTTGAATGAACTTCCCCTTCGTTGGGTAATTTCCTGCCCAGGTGGTCACATGGAGGAGAGACAAGGGCTTTCGCGACCCGAACAAGCCCCCGAGTCC
>CAIYQO010000249.1 GCA_903928345.1 uncultured bacterium
CCCGTTCCGCTGCGCTCCACGGGCGAGGGGGGAAGGGGGTGAGGGTCGACTACAGGCAAGCGCAACGGATGAAAGACGAGGGGGTGAGGGTCGACAACCACCAAAACCGCTCGCCGCCGCAACTCGAGGGTTCGAGTGACGGCGGCGAGTTACGATTACGAATGACGCTTGTTACTCCGTCACCGTCACCTGCACCCCGTCGGGCACGAGTTTGGTGGCCATGTGGGTGCAGCCGTGGGCTTCCAGGGCGGCGATGACGGCGGCGTGTTTATCGGGCGGGGCCAGGGTAATCATGCAGCCGCCGCCGCCGGCGCCGCAGAGTTTGTTGGCCCAGGCACCCGCTTTGGCCGAGGCGTTGATCATCGTGTTGATTTCGCGCGTGGTGACGCCGTCGGAGAGGCCTTTGCGGTTCTCCCACTCGGCGTTGAGGTGGCGCGCCACCGCCTGCACGTCGCGCTGCTGGAAGGCCAGGTAGCTGGCTTCCGCGGTCTCCTTGATGCGCCCCAGGCTCTCCACCGTGCGCGGCACCTTGTCGAAGAAGTTGCGCATTTTGCCCCAGTTGGTGGTGCCGGAATGGTGGGTGATGTTCGTCGACGACACGATGAGATACTGCTGCAACTCGGCGAGGAAGATGCCGTCGGGGTCGAGGTTCTCGATCCAGATCGACTCCAGGTCGTAGTGCACGGCGCAGAGCCCGCCGTAGGTGGGCGGGTAGTAGTCCTGCATGCCGGCGGGCATCCCCATCAACTGCGCCTCCAGCGCGTTGCTCACGCGGATGATGCGCTCGGTGTCGCCGCGGTCTTCCCCCATGTACGCGAGGATCGCGTGGGAGAGGCACACGAAGAGCGCCGACGACGCGCCGAGCCCCGAGCCGTGCGGCGGCATCAGGTTGGTGCGCACGTCCAGGCCGCCCTGCGGTTTATAGTGGCGCAACACGCGGGCGATGAGCGCGGTGGGGCCGTCCATCGGCAGGGTGTCGATGCCGCCGTCGTGCTCCAGGCGGGCGTCGATATCCTGCGCGTAGATGGTGATGCGCCCGTCGTCACGCGGGGTGATCCACACCTTGGCGTCGAGGTCGATGGCCGCGTTCAGCGTTTTGCCGCCATCGAAGAAGAGAAAGAGCGGGTAGATGTCCAGCGTGCCGCCGGCAAAGTCGACCCGCGTGGGTGCGGTGGCGTAAATCGTCTTGCCCATACCGGGAGTATACCCGAGCCCGCCCGCCGCGTCAACGCTCTTTCCCTGAGCGTGCAACCGCCCGCCCCGTTGTGCCGGTAAACCCACACGCCGCGCGTCTATCCCCGCCCGTTTTGGGGTACCGTAGCCGCACATGCTTTACCTGCTGGTGGCATCGCTGGCGGCCACGATGGCCTTCGCCCTGGCCCGGCGCACCGCCTGGGCAATCGGCCTGCCCGGGCTGGTGCTCCTCGCGCTGGTCTGGTGGCTGTTGTTCGGGTCGTAAGCTCGTCGCCTTGACACCGGCCCTCGCCTCTTTTACACTGGTAGCATCGCACCGGGGGGTATCGATCATCCGCGCCACGCTTGTCCGAATTTGCCTGCTCCTCCTGCTGCTGCCGTGCGCGGCGGCGTGGGCGCAGGACGGCACGCCGACCGAGCGCCAGCGCCCCCTCATCGCGTGGGACGGCGACTGGCAGGGGGCGGTCGGCGCCGAGGCGTCTGCGCCCTTCGCGCTGCGCCTGCCGCACGTCTGGACCGCCGACATGCGCACGCATGACGCGGCGGTGGTCTGGTACGCCAACAGCTTCACCCTCACCGCCCGCACCCGCGGCCCCGCGCTGCAATTGCTCCTCCTCGACCCCGTAGGGCAGGTGGAGGTCTTCCTGGACGACGCCGACCTGGGCGCGGTGTGGGGCAACGGCCTCACGCGCGCGCTGCGGTTGGTGGGGCTGAGCGAAGGCCGCCACCGTGTGCGCCTGCGCCTTACTGCATCCGCCATTGGGCCGGCGGGGCTGGGCGACGTGGTGCTGCAGGTGCTGCCGCCGGTGCGCGTGGCGCTGCTGCTGCCGCAACCGCACCCCGCGGAAGGTCTGCTCACCGTGCGCTACCGGTTGGAAGTGGACGCACCCGGGCCGGTGAGCCTGCTGGTGGAAGCCTTCGGCCCCGACCGTAAACGCGTGGCGCACACCACGAGTAACTTCACCCTGGATGGCGACGCGGAGGGTGTGGCGCAGTTGCATATCCGCCTGGTGGTACCCTGGTCGCCCGCCAAACCGCGCCTCTACCGCGTGCGCGTCACCCTCACGCGTGCCGGCGTGCCCGGTGATGTCGCCGACGCCACCACCGGCATGGCGGCGATGACCTTCGCGCGCAACCGGCTCTGCGTCAACGACGCGCCGATCATCCTGCACGGCCTGCGGATACCCGGCGGCGTGCCCGACGGGTTCAACGCCACTACGGTCTACGACGCGGAATTCACCCGGCTGCGCCAGACGGGCTGCACCGCCGTGCAAGCCGACGACGGCGCGTTGAAGGCGGTGAACGACGCGTTGAACGCGCTCTACCAGACGGAATTCACCCGGCTGCGCCAGGCGGGCTTCAACGCCGTGATGGCCGACGGCGCCGCGTTGCCCGACGCCGCCTACACGCAGGCCGACGGGTTGGGGCTACTGATCTTCGGCGAGGCGCCGGTCGGCCCCGATGGCGCGCCCGACGTGCCCGCGTTCCTCGAACAGCGGGCGCATCACCCCTGCGTGGTGGCGTGGAGCTGGGACGCCGTGGCCGCGCCGCACACCGCCGTGGCCGCCGCCCGCGCGCTGGACCCGCTGCGCCCGGTGCTGGTGCGCAACGGCGACATGTCGCGCGTCTATGGACCGGGCTACGCCGCCGGGCACGCGTTGGAGAATGTCGATTTCGTATGGCACGCCTGGGATGGCGGGGTGCTGCCGGGCAACGCGTTCCTCCCCCTGAAGAAAAAGAAGGACGATTCTCAGGGCGTACTCGTGAGCAACATCGCGCTGGAACAGCAGATCGCTGACGCGGCGCCGACCGGGCCGCGCGTGCTGGAAATCGAAAATCACTATCTGGACACTCTGCGCGCGGTGGTCGAGTTGGCGCGGCTGGTGAAGTATCCCCTCGGCTTTTTCGTGCGGGCGCCACGCGGCGGCACGTTGAGCGGCCTCACAACGGCGGACGGCGTGCCCACCCGGTTTTTCACCACCGCCGTGGCGTTCAACCAGCCGCTGCTGGTGTGCCTTACCGCCAAACCGGACGTCAAGCTCGGGCAGGCCTTTCAATTCGATGGCTGCATTGTGAACGATGCCGGCGTCCACGGCACCGCCTTCCGTCTCTACCAACAGGTGATGACCCCCGACGGCGTGCTGCTCCTCACCCGGCCCCACGTTGTCGCGCTCTCTCCCGGGGCGCGCAAGCAGCCCATTTCCGGGTATCTCAATGAGATCGCCGGAGTGCTCGGTGTGTACCGCTGGCAGGTGCTGCTCACCGACGGCGCCTCCACCTATACCTCCCTGCGCGTGCCCATCACCGTCGAAGTGGCCGACACGCCCCCGGCGGCGTTGCCGCCCCAACCCCCGGCGACCCCGCCGCCGGCCAAGCTGCCGACCCCCACGGGGAAATAGGCGTATCTCCGCGCGACACCGTGCCGGGGGACACGCCTGGCCCCGCGATGACAACATAATTGTATAACCACGGTGGAATTACCCGCCTTTCTCGCACAGTGGACTTTCGCACTTCACGCCGTAAATTCCTGCCGATGAAGGGCTTGACTTCCCTGCCGGCGTTCACGCCGCCCGTGCCGCATGGTCGATGAGCACTTCCACGTCCGTGGGATTTATGCCATGAGCGGTGTTTGTTCC
>CAIYQO010000250.1 GCA_903928345.1 uncultured bacterium
AAGGGTTGGGGATGAGGGCCGCGCGGGCGGTACGGGAACGAAGAACAGATCAGTGGCGGGCGGGGTGCCCATACAACGTACATCACGCCATCGGCGCGCCGGTGGCCGGGGGGATTTAGTTATGGCAACGATGCGGACGCGGCGGCAGCGAGGGTTCACGCTTCTGGAGCTGTTGGTCGTGATGTTCATCCTGGTCACGCTGGCCGGCGTGGTGACGGTGCTGGTGATCCAGCGCGTGGAGCAGGCCAAGCATGCGCGCGCGGTGTCGGACATCGAAGCGCTGGGGAGCGCCATCGAGCAGTACCGGCTGGACAACAGCGCCTTCCCGACGCTCCTCGACGACCTGCGCACCAAGCCGACGGGTGACGGGACGCCCAAGTGGAACGGCCCGTACATCAAGAAGCCGGTGCCCGACGACCCGTGGGGCCGCCCGTATGAATACCACGTGCCGGGCGACCACAACGCGGAGTCGTACGATCTGTATTCACTGGGCAAGGATGGCAAAGAGGGCGGGACGGGGTCCGATGAGGACGTTACGAACTGGCAGTAAACGGCGGGGGTTCACCCTGCTGGAGCTGCTGGTGGTGATGGCCATCATGGTACTGATCAGCGGTGCCGTGCTGGCGTCGATGATGCCCGCGCTGGCGGAAGCCCGCCTGCGCAGCGCCTCGGCGCACCTGATAGCCGCCTTGCGCTACGCACGCAGTTACGCGGTCTCCAAGCACGTGAGCGCCCGCCTGCGGCTGGTGACCGATGCGCGCACCGTGGAGGTGCAGACGCAGGACACCGATGCCAACGGTACGCCGATATGGCGCACGCTGACCACCCAGGCGGGGCGCACACGCACGCTGCCCGACGGCGTGATCTTCTCCTCGGTGCAGGATGCTTCGCAGGCGGATGCGACGGCAGCGAGTGATCCGAATTTGCCGGCCGCGGATACGGCGGCGAACGAGGCCACGGTAACCTTCACCGTGCTGGGGCAGGCGCAGGACACCGCGTTCTCCCTGACCGATGACAAGGGGCACGGACGCATGATTCAGGTGGACGGCGTGACGGGGCGCTGTCTGGTGACTGAGGCGGCGCCATGAGCAACCGCCGCGGCATGACGCTGTTGGAAGTGCTGGTGGCGATGACCATCCTGGCGGTGGGTATCGTCGGCACGGTGGGGGCAATCAGCGCCCTGCTGCGCGCCCACACGGCGGCGCGCGACTATTCGCACGCGGCGTTGCTCGCCCACCAGGTGGCGGCGGAGCTGGAGCGCACCGCCACGCTCGACGCGGGCGACCTCAACGGGACCTTTGACAACTTATCGGACGGCTACACCTGGGCGGCCACCGTTGACGCGACGGATGCCCGCGGGTTGAACGGGGTGCACATCACCGTGTCGTGGGACGACGGCGCCCGGCACTTCGACCTGCACACGCTGCTGCGCCCGCACGCGCTGCCGACGCCCAAGCCTCCCACGCCGCCGGCGGCGCCGACCACGCCCGCCGCAACTACCACGCCGGACACCTCCACCACGACGCCCGCGCCGTATACGGTCGTGACGCCGCCTCGCCCTACGACAACGGGCGGTGGCGCGGCGGCCCCGCGCCCGACCGCAACCGCGGGGAGCACGGGGGGCCGGCGATGAAAAGACGCGCGCGCGGCTTCACGCTGGTCGAAATGATGGTGGCCCTCGTCATCTTTCTGCTCTTCGTCGGCGGCGTGTATTCGATTTACTATACCGCGCACGCGGCCATCGAGCGCACGGATGCGGAGGAAGATCTGGTGCAGACCGGGCGCGTGGTGCTGGCGGAGCTGAGCGCCGAATTGACCGCCGCGGTGCCCGACCCGAAGGGGTTGGCGAGCACGATGACCGGCACGGATACCGACGGCGACCCTTCCGCGCCGCAGACGGATACGCTCAGCTTTCTGACCTCGGGGCACAACACGGCGGGAACGGACCCGGTGGGGGACCTGACCCAGGTGTCGTATACGCGCAACGACGGCAGCGACGGGTCGACGCCGGGGTTGTACGTCACGGAGACGCGTCACCCCGGGCTGGAGCCGGACGGCACCACGCCCACGCCGCGCCTGCTGACGCCGCTGGTGACCTCCTTCAACTGCCTGTATCTGACGGATGCCGGCTGGCAGACGGACTGGTCGAGCCAGACGACGCTGCCGCAGGCGGTGCGCATCGAACTGGTGCTGCAGAGCACCGGGGCCAACCCGCGCACGGAAACGCTGGTGACCACCGCCAACCTGGCGCAGGCCACCGACACCCCGACCGACGCGACGGGAGGGACGAGTGGCACGTAAACACCGTGGCATCGCCCTCATTACCGCCATCTGGGTGCTCGCCGTGCTGGTGATCCTGGTGGGCGGTTTCGCGGCGATGGTGCACAGCGACACGGAGATCGCGCGGAACTTCGGCGAGGTGACGCGGGCACGCTGGGCGGCGCGCGCCGGACTGCAGGTGGCGGAAGCGGCGATGGTGAGCCCGGACACGCCTTTCACCATGGGATCGGCGAGTTCGGTGACCTTTACGCCGGAAGACGGCGACGACACGCTGGCGGGGATGGCGTATCAGACCATCGTGACGGACGAGGCGGGACGCCTCAACATCAACACGGCGACGCCGACGATGCTGAGCGTGTTCTTCCCCTCCGACGTGGTGGACTCGATCATCGACTGGCGCGACACGGACGACACGCCCGGCCCGGACGGGGCGGAAGACGACTATTATATGAGCCTGACCCCGCCCTATCACTGCAAAAACGCGCCCTTCGCCACGGTGGGGGAGCTGCTGCTGGTGAAAGGGATCACCCAGGCGATGCTCGACGCGCCGGTGAACGACCAGGGGCTGACGCTGAAGGACCTGCTCACCGTGTCGTCGCACGACACGAATACCGATGCGAGCGGCAACCCGCGCATCAATATTCAGACGGCGACGAAGGACCAGTTGACGTCGGCCTTCGGCACCGCGTTGACCACGCAGGAGATCAGCGCCATCATCACGCAGCGCACCAGCGCGGCCTTCACCAGTCCGGCGGACCTGCTCAAGGTGCCGGGGCTGGCGAAGGAAAAGGTCGCGCAGTTGTATGACCGGCTGACGACGAGCGACGCGACGGACCTGCCGGGGCTGGTGAACATCAACACCGCGCCGGTGGAGGCGCTTGAGGCGGTGCCGGGCCTGGACGCGGACACCGCGCAGGCCATCGTGGCCGCGCGCACCGCGCAGGGGACGCCGTTCAGCGACGTGGGCGCGCTGCTGTCGGTGGACGGGGTGAGCGACACCGCGTTCGAACAGGCCGCCGGCCTGCTCACGACGCGCTCGACCACCTATCACGTGGCCTCCACGGGGCAGGACACCGACGGGCTCACCGCCACGGTGACATGTATTGTAGAGCTTGAGACGACCGGCGGAACCCGATCGACGCGCACGCTGTATTGGCGCGAGTAAAGGCAAGGGGCATGTTCGGCACGACAACCGCAGTTGGGGTGGATATCGGCGACGACGCAATTCGCGTGGTGCAATTGCGCGTGCGCGGCACGGGATTCGACATTGTACGCGTGGCGGGGCGCCCGCGGCCCGCGGACGGCACGCCGGCGGAGATCGGCGCCGTGCTCGCGGCGTTGCTGCGTGAAACGGGCACCACGCGCGTGCGTCTGGCCGGCGCCTTCCCCGCCGTCGGCACGGCCATCAAAACGGCCAGCCTGCCCCCCGCGTCCCCGGCGGAGCTGGCGCAGGTGGCGCGCTTCGAGGCGGAGACGCAATTCCCGCTGCCGCTGACCGATCTGGTGTGGGGCTTTTCGCTTTCTCCCGACCTGGCGGGGCGCTCGCACGCGGTGATCGCCGGCGCGCGGCGCACGCAAGTCGAGGAGCAGGTGGACCTGTTCGCGTTGGCGGGCGCGGTGCCCGCCGCGGTGCTGCCCACGCCGCTGGCCGCCGCCGAAGCGCTGGAGCACGTGCCCGACGGCGTGTATCTGCTCATCGTGGCCGGTGCGCGCTGGACCGATCTGTGTTTGTACGACGGCGAGCGTCTGCTCGCTAACCGCGGCCTGCTCGCCGGCGACCCGCAAGGCGAAGGGTGGGCGGCGCAGGTGGCCCGCGCGGCGCGGCCCTGGATCGCCGGGCAGGAGCGCCCGCAATGCGCCGTGCTGCTCGGGGATGTCACCCCGGCGGCGCGCGACGCGCTGCAGGCGCAGTTGCACCTCGACGTAGCCCTCGACGACCCGTGGGCGGGTCTCGGCGACCCACAACACCAACTGGCCGGCGTGCGCGATGCGCGCGGGGCCTACGCCGTGGCGATCGGGCTGGCGAAGGCCGCCCTGCAGTCCGCGCCGGCGCCGAACCTGCTCCCCGCCGCGGTGACGGAAACCCGCGGGGTGACGCGCCGCCTCTGGCTGGCCCTCGCGGCGCTGGTGGTGGTCGGCGCGCTGCTGGTGCCGGTGTCGGTGCGGAAGGAAGGTCAGTTGCGCGCCGCCAACGCCACGTTGGCGACGAAACGCGCGGCCGCCCGCGCCGCCCACACCGAGTTGCATCCGGTCAGCCCGGAGCTGCCCGCCGCCCAGCGCGTGGTGACCGGCCTGCACGACGCGGCGAGCAATCCGCTGGAGCTGCTGCGCCGCATGAGCGTGGGGCTGCCGGATAAGGTGACGCTGACCGACTACACCTACACGCGCGGCAAGACGCTGATCATCAAGGGGCGCGCCGACACGCCGCCCACGGTGGCCGACGCCATGCAGGTGGTGCGCGATTTACCCGGCGTCACGCGCGCGCTGCTCGACTACACCTCGCTGGTGAAGGGGAGCACGGGTACGGGCTACGACTTTCAAATCACCTGCGTGCTCGCGCCGGTGGACGACCCCACCGTGGGCAGCGGACGCGGCACGAAACCCGCGAAGGCGCAGACGGAGACGGAGGTGCGATGAAGACCGGACAAACGCTTCTGAAAGGCGCGGTGCTGCTGGCGGGCCTCTGTGTGGCCGGCCTGCTGGGCGCCTGCGGCTACCAGTACCTGGCCTGCGCCAACGTGCAGCACGAGATTCGCGCGCAACAGGACACCATCACGCGCACGCAGCGCCAGATCAAAGACCAGCAAGCCGCCCAGGACACCGCGGTGGATCTGTCGACGTACATCGACCGCCGCGACACCCACTGGGCGTGGAGCGGGCAGTTTAAACGGATGGCACAGCAGGTGAGCGACCTGACCAAGGGCACCGACGCGGTGATCGACACCCTGCAGCCTGCGCCGGTGATGGGCAAAACGGCGCTGGTGCGCTTCCCGTTGCGCCTCACGCTGCACAGCTCGCTGGGCGGGCTGACCAAGTTGTTACACAACGTGCGCGGGGCCACGCCGGTGCTGGCGGTGGACGGACTGACGCTCCGTTGCGGGCAGAAGTCCACCGACCCGCTGCAGGTGGACCTCAGCCTGTCCGCCTACGTGCTGCTGGAAGATCAAACGGAGTCGGGAGGTGACGCATGAGCACCATGCAGGCGGAAATTTCGCCGCGCACCGCCGTGTTGAGCGTCGTCGCCCTGGTGGTCGTCACCGTGGGCGGCGTGTTCGGGGTGACGCGCTACCTCGCCGGCACCGCCGCGAGCACCGAGCACCCGGCGCGCCCGGCGCACCACGCCGCAGTGGCCGACATGCCCGCGGATACCGACTACGCCGACGCCGACTACGGCGTCATCGCCAAACGCAATCTGTTCAAAGTGACGGACATTGCCAAGCCCGCCCCCGCCGTGAAGCCGCTGCCGGCCATCAAGCCGTTGCCGCTGCCGGGGACGAAGACGCAGGTGCGCCCCTTCACCCCGCCGGGCGGTTTCCCGCCGGCGGCGGCCGCGGTGAAGCTGGCGTATACCGGCGTGGTGGAGTTGCCCGCGGGCACCTTCGCGCTCATCGAGAACCTGAACACCAACCGCTCGCTCTATGCTCGCGTGGGCGGCGTCGCCTTCGACTACACGGTGACGGCCGTCGACGCGAAGTCCATCACCCTGGAGAAGATGGGGCAGACCCTCACGCTGCAGGCGGGCGAGAATAAGCCGGACGAGATGCCCGTGGCGGCCACCCCCGGCCAGCCGGCGGCATCTGCCGCGACGGCGTCCGCCGTCGTCGTGCAGCCAAACATACCCGCCAACGGCTTCCCCAACGGCTTCCCGAATGGCTTTCCCCGCGGCGGCATGAACGGCGGCCGCGGCGGTATGCGCGGGGGCCGTGGTTTCCGTACGATGCAAACACAGTGAGAAGGGATACGTTCATGCGCACGCTCATTTGCCATACGCTGCTGATTCTGGCGCTCCTCGGGCTCGCGCTGGGTGCGCCATTGCGCGCCCAGGACGCCACCGCGACACCCAGCGGCGGCGCCGCCGTGACGGCCACCAAGGCGGACGCTACCGCGGCGCCCAGCGGCGGCGCCGGCGCGACGGCCACCAAGGCGGACGCTACCGCGGCGCCCAGCGGCGGCGCCGGCGCGACGGCCACCAAGGCGGACGACGCCGGGAAAGCCGATGCCGGCAAAACCGGCGACGCGGCGAAGACGCCCGATGCCGGGAAGGCCGGCACCACGGCGGCGCCCGCGTCGGGGGGCGGCTCGCCCTTCGGCTTCCTCGCCACGCCCAGCCCGGCAGATACCAACGGCGAAAACGGCGCGGCGCCGATGGACGTCATCCCCGACAAGCCGGTGGATCCGGACAAGGTGGAGGTTTCCGTCTCCTTCACCAAGGCGGACATCCCCAACGTGTTGAGCTTCCTCAGCATGGCCAGCGGCGTGCCCATCGTGGTGGACGCCGACGTGAAGGGCCAGGTAACGATCACCGCGTTGAAGAAGGTCACGCTGTCGCTGGCCTTCGAGGTGATCAACTCCGCCCTGCGTTCGCGCGGCTACGCCATGGTCGGCACCTTGAAAGACACCCACATCAGCGTGGTAGCGCTGAAAAAGGCGCTGGCGGACAAGGGCAACGTGAAGATGGGCGCCGACCCGAACGCCCTCTCCGACTCCGACGACTTCATTACGCAAGTGGTGCCGCTGCAATACTCCAGCGCCGCCAAGTTGAAGGATGAGTTGAAGGGGTTGATCTCCGACGAGCAGGCGAGCCTGACGGCGGTGAGCAGCACAAACAACCTGATCATCACCGACACCGAGGGCAACGTGAAGCGTTTCCTGAAGGTCGTGGCGCTGCTGGACAAGGACACCACCGACATTGTGGAGGTGCAGATCTACCAGTGTAAGAACGCCAACGCCGCGGTGCTCATCCAGTCGGTGGAGAAGGTCTTCGACGTGACGAAAACCACCCCCTCCATGCCCGGCATGCCCCAGGGGCAGCCGCCGCAACCCGGCATGCCCGGCGTCGCCACCGATAACGGGGTGCTCAGCCTGCGCGGCAGCCTGCGGCTGGCGTCGGACGACCGCACGAATTCCATCATCATTGCCGCATCCCGCCCGAAGATCGACATGGTGGTAAGTCTGCTGAAGCAGCTCGACATCGACACCCTGCCGGAAGTGCACTCCAAGGTCTACCCGCTGAAAAACGCCGACGCCAACCTGGTGGCGACCCAGCTCAACAAGCTCTTCCAGCAACCGGACGGTGGTACGCGCACCGCGAACAACCCCTTCATGTTCCAGAACCCGGCGATGATGCCCACGGCCAAGTCTTATGCCGGCATGAAGGAAAACCTGGTGGTGGCCGACGTGCGCACGAATTCCATTATCGTCACCGCCAGCGAGACGAACTTGCGCCAGTACGACGATATGATCGCGCACCTCGACGCCCCCAGCGTGTTGAGCGACGTCACGCGCGTCTTCCCGCTCAAATTCGCTACGGCGAAGGATCTGGCCACCTCGCTGACCAGCCTCTTCCGCGGCCAGCGGCAAAACTTCAGTTTCTTCGACCTGTACATGGGCAACAGCAGCTCCTCCACCGACGGCGACCCGATCTCGCAACTCAACCGCATCACCGTGGTCGGCGAGACGAAGTCCAACTCGTTGCTCATCACCGGCCCGCCGCAGTGCTTCACCCTGGTCGAGCAGATCATCAACAAGTTGGATAAGCGCGCCGTGCAGGTCTACATCGAAGTCGCCATCGTCGATGTCTCCCTCACCGACTCGACGAAGTTCGGCGTGGAATGGAACTGGGCGAGCAAAACGCTGAACGCGGACAAAACGCACACGTCCACCTTCGGCACCGACCTGGGCCTGTCGAAAGAAACCACCGGCTTCCGCTACAATGTGATCAGTTCCAGCTTGCAGGCGCTGCTGCAAACGATGGCGACGGACTCCAACGTGAAGGTCTACTCCACGCCGTCCATCACCACCGCCGACAACGTGCAGGCGAAGATCACCATCGGCAGCGATCAGCCGTATGTGTCCTCCTCGGAGGATACCACCACCGGCGGCGTGCGCGACACGGTGGATTACAAAACCGTCGCCGTATCCCTCACCGTTACGCCGCACGTCAACGACGCGAGCAACCTCATCGGCCTGGACGTGGATCAGACGATCAACGAGCTGCTGGGTACGGACGCCACCGTGCTCAACTCCCCTATCGTCGCCAACCGCGAAGCGAAAACCACCGTGATGGTGGATGACGGCCAGACGATCGTCATCGGCGGCATGATCAAGGAAAATAAGGACAAGGAAATTCAGGGCGTGCCGTGGCTATCGCGCATCCCGCTCATCGGCGAGGCGTTCAAGCGCCATACCAATACCGGGGAGAAGAGCGAGTTGATGGTCTTCATCACCCCGCACATCCTCCGCGACGACCAGAGCGTCAAGGACGTGACGAACAGCGCCGCGAATAAGGTCAGCGATCCTGCCAAGGTGTTGCCTAACGTGACGAAGAAAGCCCTGAAGAGTGACGATCACGGACCGGACAACACGCTGGTCCCGTGAACTGCGGCGCGAGTCGGCATACCGTCGCCCGTGCCCTCATCCCCCATCCGGTGGATGAGGGCACGGTAGTAACACCGGCACCACGGGCTCCCGCCCGTGGCCGGCATCTACGGCCCCTACGGGGCGAGGAACACCTCACCGCCCTCCGCGCCTGTTCCCGCAAGCGGGAATCTGGTAGACTATAACACTATGGCTTCCGTGTTGTTACAGGTGCAGAATTTATCCAAAGCGTTCGGGGAGGAAGAGATCCTCGTCGATGCCTCGTTGCAGGTGCGCGAGGGGGAGTGTTTCGGGCTGATCGGACCGAATGGGGCGGGGAAATCCACGCTGTTCCGCATCATCACCGGCACAGAAACGGCGGACGCCGGCATGGCGATCATCCCCCGCGGGGTGCGCGTCGGCTATCTGACCCAGGACGCCGAGGTGGAGCAGGGGAGCACCGTGCTGTCGGAACTGCTCGCGTCGCATACGGAATTGGTGACGGTGAGCGCGCGGTTGCACGTGCTGGAAGCCGCCATGGCCGCGCCCGACGCCCACGACGACGCGCGCGCCTTCGACCGCATACTGCACGAGCACATGCGACTGATCGAGGATTTTCACCGCCTGGGTGGGGACACGTTGGAGAGCGACGCCGTGCGCATGTTGCGCGGCCTGGGGCTGGGCGAAGCCTGCGACACCGCGGAGGTGGCGACCCTGTCCGGTGGGCAGAAGCGTCGCCTGGCGCTGGCCAAACTGCTCCTCGCCGCGCCCGACTTGCTGCTGCTCGACGAGCCGACGAACCACCTGGACCTGGCCGCCATCGCCTGGCTGGAAGAATTCCTGCGCGCCTACCGCGGCGGGGTGCTCATCGTCTCCCATGACCGTTTCCTCCTCGACCGCGTGGCCGGGCATATGGCGGAGATCGAGGATTGCCACCTGCGCCAGTTCGACGGCAACTACAGCGCGTACCATGTGAAGAAGCAGGCGGAGAACGCCGCCATGCTCAAGCGCGCGGAGACGATCGCCCGTGAGCGCGTCCGGCTGCAGGAGAGCATCCAGCGCCTCTTTAGCTTCCGCCAGTTCACGCGCATGCGCAGTCTGCAGAAGCAACTCTTTAAGCTGGAATCGATCACCCTGCCCGGCGAGGCGGAGAAGACGCGCATGCGCTTCAAGCCGGTGCGCACCAGCGGGCGCGAGACGCTGGCGGTGCACGGGTTGCGCAAGCGCTACACCGCGGAGCCGCTGCTGGAGGATGTCAACTTCCGCGTGGGGCGCGGCGAGCGCGTGTCGCTTATCGGCCCCAACGGGTGTGGCAAAACCACGCTGCTGCGCGTGCTCACCGGCGCGCTCGCCGCCGACGGGGGCGAGGCGCGCTTCGGGCACCAGGTGGACTGGTACTATTACGACCAGGAGGGCGGCAATCTCGACCCGCGCCACACCGTGCTGCAGGAAACCGCCAGCGTGGCGTCGCGCCTCTCCGCCGGCGAGGTGCGCGGGGCGCTGGCGCGCTTCCTCATCTTCGACGAGGACGTGTCGCGCCCGGTGGGCACCCTTTCCGGCGGTGAGCGCAGCCGTGTGTCGTTGGCGAAGATGTTCCTCTCCGGCGCCAACCTGCTCATCCTCGACGAGCCGACGAACCACCTGGACATCGACGGCAAAGAAGCGCTGGAAGAGGCGCTGGCCGACTACGCCGGCACGGTGCTCATGGTCTCCCACGACCGCTACTTCATCGACTGCATCGCCACCCGCGTGCTGGAGCTGGACAACGGCACCATTCGCGAGTATTACGGCAACTACACCGATTATCTGGCGAAGAAGGCCGCCGCCGTCAGCGCCCCCACGTCCGCCGCCCCGCGCCTCGTCGCGTCGAAACCGTTGTTGGGCACGCCCAAGCGCCGCTCGCTGCAGTTCTGGCAGCGCCGCCAGGGTGAGGTGGAGAAGGAGATCACCACCCGTGAAGCGCGCAAGGAAGAGCTGGAAGCCCTGCTCGCCGCGCCCACCCTCTACGCCGACAGCGTGCACGCCCTGCAGGTGACGGAAGAGCACCAGCAGCTCCTTATCGCCCTGCAGCAGGCCTACGCCACCTGGGAAGAGATCGCCGGGGAGATCCTCGCGCTGGAGTTGGCGGCTGAAGTCGGAAGGCAGGAACGGTTGGGGAAGTAGGAAGTACATCGTCTGAAGGACAGTTCCTGCAGAAGCGTGAGCCGGGCTCTTAGCCATGGTCCACCCAGCTCCCCAGGGGCGCTGCGCGCCCCCAATTCCCGTAAGAAAGTGGTGACTCTCTTACGAGATATTTGTAGCCGCAGGCTTTAGCCTGCGCCAGCTTCGCAGGCTAAAGCCTGCGGCTACATCTCTATCCAGGTCACTTTCTTACGCGTGCCCAGGAACCAACCTGACCGCTTGCCGCCTTTCCTCCCCGGCCCAAAATTCCGTGCAATCCGTGCAATCCGTGGTGGCGTCTTCCCCGTGCCAGGAGGGAGCGCGGCCTTGTTCCCCCGGTCACCTTGTCATTTTTGCGCGGGTGCGGTAATCTATCGGCGTGAAGACAAATCGCGCATCCGTGATCGGGTTGGCGTTGTTGCTGGTGCTGGCGGGCGGGGTGCTGTACGCGCACCGGCACTATTTGCATGTGCAGGAAGCGTGCGGGCGGCATCTCACGAAGATGGTGCCCCGGCTGGAGGCCTTTGCGAAGGCGCACCACGGCGCACTGCCCACCGACCTGGCCTTTTTCCACGGCGAGCCCTACGCGTTGAACCCCACGCCGCGCCACTGGAAGGAAAACCCGCCGCACCCCTACCTGTGGGATCCCATGCCGCACGCCTACGTCAACGGCTTCCACGTGCTCTTTACCGACGGCACGGTGCGGCTCGTGCCCGTACCCCCGGCCAACCCGTAGCGCCCGGCTTTTCACTTAACGGCGACTAACGATGCGGCTCTGCTGGACGATTTTGCGTTGACACCCTCTCACAGCCCCCGTATAATGCCATCGGTGCTGCCGTGCCGCGGGCGGGGCGCCTGGAGAATGTGTGACACGATCATCGCTACTTGAAATACACCCGTTATTAGCCGGTTGGATGCCCACGCTGGAAGAACGGCTGACGGCGCTCTTTACCGAGGAAGCGCCGCTGCTGCGCGAGGCCAGCACCGCGGTGGTGGGTTCGCGCGGGAAACGGCTGCGTCCGCTGCTGCTGCTGCTGGCGAATGCCTGCTTCGGCGAGGTGGGTGCGCGCAGTTACACCTACGCGGCCACGGTGGAACTCATCCATACCTCCTCGCTGGCGCACGACGACGTGGTGGACGAGGCGGACTCCCGCCGCGGTATGCCCTCCGCGCCGGCACGCTGGGGCAACAAATTTTCCATCCTGCTCGGTGACTTCCTCTTCGCCCGCGTCTTCGAAATCGCCGCGCAGGATTGCGACCCCGTCATCCTGGGCCTGCTCGCGGAGGCCGCCACGGCGATGGGCCGCGCGGTGATCCTGGAGATCGCGCAGCTCAACCTGGACGCCGAAGAAGACACGTACTGGCAGGTGGTGCGCGGCAAAACGGCCACCCTGTACGCGGTGGCGGCGGGCATCGGCGCGGTACTCGGCGGCGCCTCCCCCACGCAGGTGCGCGCGCTGCGGCAATTCGGCGAGAGCTTCGGGTGCGCCTTCCAGCTCGCCGACGACCTGCTCGACCTGCAGGGCTCGGAGCTGGAACGCGGCAAGCCGGATGGCGCCGACGCCGTGCAACGCCGCGCCACGCTGCCCGTGCTGCACGTGTTGCGCACCGCCCCGCCGCCGGTGGTGACGGAGTTGCAGACCTTGTGGACGGGCGACCCCTTCACACCGGATGCCCTCACCGCGGTGCGCGCGCTGCTGGAGGCCCACGGCGGGTTTGCCTACGGCTGGCGGACGGTAAACGCTTATTTGGAGCAAGCCGCCGGCCACCTGGAAGGCGTGCCCTCCGGCGCGGGCCGCACCGCCTTGATGCACCTGTGCCGCGATCGGTTCCCCCTGCCGGTGATGCCGACGGGCGTGGGGTAATTTGGGATATGGGATTTTAGCTTTTGGATTGGGGACGGGAGCACGGCATACGCCAATCCAAAATCCAAAAGCTAAAATTGGGAGATGCGCATGCGGGGCTGGATAGTTGTGCTGGGGCTGGCGGCGCTGCTGGCGGGGTTGCCGGCACGGGCGGGCGAGGTGATCGCCGGCGCCGATGCCTTGATTCTGCACGCCGATGACATCGCGCACAAGCAAGGTGATGTCGACGGCGCCATCGCGCTGCTGAAGAGCGGGCTGGAGCGTTACCCCACCTATGCCCCGATGTACGTCTACCTCGCGAAGATGCAGGAGTTCGCGGCGCTGCCGCCCTTCAACGCCGAGATCAACACCGCGGCCAAGCGCTACGCCGTTTTCGAAAACCATCTCGTCGACCATCCCGACGCGGTGCGCGACATCTTCGACACCTTCGGCCAGGCCTACATGAACCTGCCCGACGCGAGCGATATCCGCAAGCAGGTGGACGGCCTGCTCCACGACGACGTGCCGCTGATCCTCGGGCAGTACGGCCCGCTGGCGTTGCCGGGCGATCCCACGCCCTTCAGCTTCACCCTCGGCGACCCGCAGCTCGACAGCGCGCAACGCGGCGGCGTCTACCAGGGGCTCATCACCATGAAGCCCTTTCCGGTGCTGCCCGGGTATGCGGTGGACCCGAAGTACGGCAAGAACGCCGCCCTCTACGCCACCGATCCCCGCTACGCGCACTGGGCCTTCAACTGGATGCTGCTGGCGTATGAATACAACCGCGACGCCAAGCAGTGGCAGTTGCGCTTCCGCGTGATGTGGGAAGACGTGCCCGCCCAGCGCGACGCCCGCGCCCAGCTCGCTCAGCAGACGGCGCAACTGCTGTTGCGCTTCAACGGCTTGCTGCACGTCTACATGGACCTGCCGCCGCTCTTCCCGAAGGACGGCGTGATCAATGTGTGGCTGGCCGAGCGCGGCGAAGCGGGCGGGGAAGCCTCCGACGAGAATATGTACCTGCAGCAGGTGGGCACCCCGCGCAGCGCCAGCGAGTGGGTGCGCGAGGTGGCGCACGAATACGGCCACGAGACGCTGCCCGCGGTGGGCGGCTACGTGAAGCCGGAATGGGCCTCCAACGGGCGGCTGGGCGAGCGCCTTTTCGTGAGCTGGCTGTTGCGCAATATGGATCAGAAGACGGAGACCCACCCGTGGTTGCGTGCCATGGACGCCGCGGAGTACCAGGAGGCGCGCATCGAGCGGCCCGTCCGCCAGTTCTCCGCCATGGGGCCGGAGATGCCACAGATCCGCGGCACCGACGCTATTGCCATGGACGCCTTCATCGGCATGGCGCTCTACTGGGAGATGGCGCGCGGTAGCAAAACGCTGGCCGGCGTGCTGAAGAATATGCGCTCGCCCGTCTACGCGGGGCATCTGGGCTTCCTGGACAACCTGGAGGACGCCGAACGCTACGCGCAGACGGTGGACCATCCCGCGGTGACGCTCCGGCTAACCAACGTGCCGCCGGGCATCCGCCTGTGGGTGTGGCTGAGTAAGGGCACCTGGGACGGCAGTTTCGAGAGCCGCGAGGTCGGCCCGGTGAAGGTGAAAGTCGAACTCGACGGCCGCCCGACGAAACCCACCGACACCGGCGGCTTCACCTCCCAACCGCTGGAAAAAGGCTGGCACCGCCTGCAACTCATCCCCGACGGCGACACGCTGCCGGCGTTGACCAGCGTGAAGCTGGCGCGGGAGTAGGCCGTACGGAAATCAGGACGCCTGCCGGTATTTCGTCCCCCCATCCCCAACCCTTCCCCCGTAACGTCCTGTGACGGGGGAAGGGAGATACCGACCGAAAACCTTTCCCCCCTCCACCGTCACAGGACGTTACGGGGGAGGGGTCGGGGATGGGGGGCGAATACAGGCAAGGTGCAATTTCGACAACGAGGTGTCCCCATGCCGACCATGCCGTCCAAAGAGCGTGTCCTGACCACCTTTGCGCGGCAGGAGGCCGATCGCGTGCCGATCGGGTACGAGGCGAACCCGGGCATCGATGCGCGGCTGAAGGCGCACTTCGGGTTGCGCCCCGATGACGACGAGGGGCTGCGCGTGGCGCTGGGCGTGGATATCCGCGGTGTCGGCCCGCGCTACACCGGCCCCCGCCTGCACGCCGACCGTCCCGGGCGTGCCGTGGAGCCGCTGTGGGGATGGGTGACGCGCTTTGTAGAGCACGAAAGCGGCGGGTACTGGGATTATTGCGACTTTCCGCTGGCCGACGCCGACGAGGCGACCATCGCCGCCTGGCCCTTCCCCAATCCCGACGACTTCGACTACGCCTTCGTCGCCGAGGACGCGGCGCGGCACGCGGAATACGGCGTCTTCGTGGGCGGCGCGGGCCTCGGGTGCATCATCAACACCGCCGGCTTCTGGCGCGGCATGGAGCAGGTCTTCGTGGACCTGGCGCTGGACGAGCCCGCCGGGCTGTTGCTCATCGACCGCTTCATGGCCGTGCAACTGGAGATCACCCGCCGCTCGCTGGAGGCCGCCAAGGGCGCCGTAGACTTCATGTGGATCGGCGAAGACCTGGGCTCGCAGCTCGGGCCGCTCATCAGCCGGACCACCTTTGCGCGACACATCCTGCCCCGGCACAAGCCCTTCTTCGACCTCGCGCGGGCATACAACCTCCCCGTGATGATGCACACCTGCGGCTCCAGCAGTTGGGCCTACGACGACTACATCGCGCTGGGCCTTTCCGCCGCCGATACCCTGCAACCGGAGGCCGCCGACATGGCCCCGGCGTACCTGAAGGCGCGCTACGGCGACCGGCTGGCCTTCCGCGGCTGCATCAGCACCGCCGGCCCGGTGGCCTACGGCACGGTCGACGACACCGTGGCCTACTGCCGCGCCACGCTGGAGACGATGATGCCCGGCGGCGGCTACTTCTTCGCCCCCACCCACTGCCTGCAGGACAACTCGCCGCTGGAGAACGTGTTAGCCATGTACGACACCGCCCACACCGCCGGTCGCTACGCCCACCCTTGACGCCCCCGCCCCCGCGCGCTACAATACCTCCACCTCACCGTGCCGGTGTGGCGGAATGGCAGACGCAGTAGACTCAAAATCTACCGAGGGCAACCTCGTGGGGGTTCGACTCCCTTCACCGGCATTCACTTTAAGCTCAAAAGCCCGATTCTACCCGTTCTGGTGTGGTAGAGTCGGGCTTTTCTAGTAGGCGAGTGTCCCCAAAAGTGTTCCCAAGGTTTTGCCCCCTCCTCTCCAGGCATCCTGAAGCGAGTGACGGATCTGCCGAGGTGGGTCAATTTTGGATGCCGATTACCCCCGTAGGTGGGTCATTATTGCACGCCGGTTCACAGGGAAGTACTCAGCACGAATGGTAAAGCTGGGTTTTATCTCGGAGAAATAGGCTGTCGACAAGGTCGACATGTATGACTAATAAGATGCTGACTACACAACTGCTACGCACCGCCTTCATTCCTCGCTCGTGCAGGGTAACTGGACGACAAAACGCGTCCCCGCACCGAGGGTGCTGTCGACAGTCACGTGGCCACCGTGGAGTTCGGCAATGCGGTGCACGAGAGAGAGTCCGAGGCCAGTGCCTGTGTTCTGTCTGGACAGATGTGAATCCAATTGAACAAAAGGCTTGAACAGGAGCGGCAGTTTCTCCGGCGAGATGCCAAGTCCGGTATCCCAGACGATGAACTTGACGGATGCTGTTGTGCTGTCCACGTTGACCTCAATACCGATATTACCGCCCGTAGGGGTGAATTTCACAGCGTTATGCAACAGGTTGACGAGTATCTGCGTGACGCGCACCTCATCGGCGAACAGGATAGGAAGATCCTCGCCCACTTGTACGGTCAGATGCAGATCCTTGTTGCGCAACGTCGGGGTGATCAAGCGTATAGCAGCATGGCAGCAGTCAATAATCTCAAGCGGTTCCAGGTGCAACTCCAGCTTCCCGGCCTCGATTTTCGCCATATCCAGCACATCGTTGACCACCGCGAGAAGGTGCTTGCCGCTCTCGGCAATGATACCCAGGGATGAACGTTGCTCCTCCGTCATCGGGCCCAGCATCCCTAGCAGCAGGGCTTCGGTGAGGGAGAGCATCGAGGTGAGCGGCGTTCGTAACTCGTGGCTCATACTGGCCAAGTATTCGTCTTTCGCGCGGAGCGCGTTCAGATATTCTGCCGTCCGCTCACATAGCTGCCGCTCGACTTCGCCCTCATCGCACACAGCAGTAACCTTCCCTTTCTCGCCGAGGAAATTATTGGGATAGTGTGCTATTATAGCACAGATGTCGTTTCAATCTTCGCAATCACATAGCTTGCAGCGAAACCCGCCCTACTTGATTACGCAGCGCTGGCTACATTATATGCTGCTGGTGTGTGTGGCAACCTTGTTGGCGTTTGGATGTTATCAGCAGCATTGGCGCTGGGCAACGGCGTTGGATAATCTCATGCTGGATACGAGCTTCCGCATCCGTAAACCCCATGCGCCCGTGGACGTCGCCGAATCTCTGCCAGCCACCCGCGATATCGTGATGGTAGAGCTACCTCATCCTGTGCCACGACGCCTTCTCGCCCAACTACTCTGGCAACTCCGCGACGCAAAGGTGGTGGCGCTCGATTTGATGCTCGTGGACCAGCAGGCTGAATTGCACGCTGGAGAAAACGCGTGGTATGCCGAGGAGTTACAGTCGTGGCAACATGAGACGAGGATGCTTGCCACGGCGATAAAGAATACCGGCAATGTCATCGTGGGCGAATGGGCTGACGAAACCTGGGTCGCAGATGCCCGCCGTCCGGGGGTCTTTACGCACCGGATTGTCTGGCAACGCCCGCCATCTCTCCTTTGGGAGGCAGCACATTATCACGCACACCTGTCGGTCATCCCTGATGCGGATGACCACGTCGTTCGCCGAATGCCGCTCTTTCAGGACCTCCCCAGCCCCCGCGGCCCTACGGAACGTTTGCCTTGCCTCGGGTTGGCGGTCGCGGCAGCGGTTTCTGGTGTGACACCGGCAGAATTGCATGATCAGTTAACACGCCTGACGCCGACTGGAGGAGCACTTACCCTGGGAAGACAGCACATTAACTACATCCAGGACGCGATGCTCACCATCAACTATGTCGGTGACCGTCAATGCTTTGAGTATAGTTCCAATTCGGTGGTCTACGACCGTCTGTTACAGTTGTATAGCCCTGAAGATTTTATCGGGAAAACTGTCATCGTCGGCGGCACGGGGTTAACCAGTAAAGATAACTATCCGACGCCGTATGGGATGATGGCCGGTATGCAGTTGCACGCCAACGTAGTGGCGACCCTTTGCGACGTTTCGGGGTCATCCGGCGTCGTCCCCCCATGGTTCCTGCTTGGCCTCGCAGGCGTATGCTGCCTGTGCGC
The DNA here is from genome assembly GCA_903928345.1 of uncultured bacterium. Taxonomy (GTDB): domain Bacteria; phylum Armatimonadota; class Hebobacteria; order CAIYQO01; family CAIYQO01. The sequence continues at coordinate 18,282 of CAIYQO010000250.1, forward strand.
CGTGTTGCCGCTGCTGCGCTGGCCGCCCTGGAGCAGTTGTTTAATAGTGCTGGGTGAGGTCATTATACTCCTGTTTGGCGGCGCTGAACTCTTCGCCGCACGGCATCTTGTGGCACCGGTCAGCGTACCAATCATCGCTATCGCATTCACGTATAATGCGCTGCTCTGGTATGAGTATAGCCGGGCGTGCATCACGCTGGAAAAGTTTATCGGCGTGGCGATGGTCAAGCGAGCCTTCCATACGATGACGCGCCTGAGGCTCGGAGATGGGCGGCTAGAAGACGCGTGTGCCATGTTCTGTGATCTGCGCGGTTTCACCGCACTATCGGAGGCGTTGCCCCCCGATGTCCTGGTTACACTGCTAAACGAATATACGGCGATGGTTGTCTCCGTCGTAGAGCGTTTTCACGGGCGTCCCATTGATTTTGCCGGTGATGGCGTCTTCATTCTGTTTGAAGAGGCACTGGCCGGTCGTGACTATCCGTTGCGCGCGGTACAGGCATCATTAGCACTCCGCGCGGAATTCGCTCAGCGCCAACACGGGTGGCAGGCGCAAGGTCTGCCGCACCAGGAACTCGGGATTGCTCTGCATACCGGGCGTATGGTGATCGGTGCGCTGGGCTCCGAACACTTTCTAAAGCTGGGGGCAGCAGGCGATGTAGTCAACGTGGCAGCGCGTGTGCAAAGCCTGAGCAGCGCTTGCGGATTTGATGTGTTACTGACCCAGGAGATGTATGACCGTATCCACACGAAGGTACCTACAGAATATTGCGGCACGTTCCCCATTCGTGGGCGTCTGCAGCCAGTCGTGGTGTTTGGCATATCAGCGACCCGCCAGCCCGAAGGCTTGCCCCAACAGTAATGCTTACTATTGATATTCTGCTGAAATTTCAAACACGCGCTGTTATAGTCGAGGTCTCAGCATCCCAACCCACAGGTATGCCGCTCGAGAGGAATCACCTTGTTGTAGGATGTATGCTGTCGCCGCTTACCCTCTGCATCCCCGCTTTGCTCACCCGTCCTGGCCATCCGGCATGACAGCGGGGTGTCACTCAGGTACACTGAGGGACATCTTGTTTGAAAGGTCGGGGAGAAGGGGTGTGCGTGGAGGCCGGTC
>CAIYQO010000251.1 GCA_903928345.1 uncultured bacterium
CCACCGGCACCGGGCGGACCGCATCGGCGGTCGCAGACACCAGGACAGGAAGCGACCGCTAGGCGCTGGGGAGAGCAGCGCTGACCGGAGGAGTAGGCGTTTTCAAACGGCTTCTTAGTCTCTGTGGAATTGTAATCGGCCTACCGCTGATAGTGGTAATTCTGTATTTCAACCTACGCAGGACAGCGAAGATGACGTATTACTTGGAGCGTCAAATCGCCACTTCACGAACCAATTACCTCCTGTTGTGTATCTTCCTGTTTGTGATGTGTGTCGCCAGTGCGTTTGCGACGGGTCGGTTCCTGGAGAACGATGGACTGACATTAGTGTTGTTGCTTGTCGGCGTTATCGTGCCAGTGTGCATTTACAATTTAAAGATTCGCATGTTTCACCTGTACCAAATTAAGGACGGCGATGTCTGGCTGGAATGCCGCACGCCGGAGATTCGCGACCGGGTGTATGCCGCCGCGGTGGCATCGCGCACGGGTAGCGACCCCCTGCTGCCGCCAATGCCGTCACCGTGACGGAGTGGTCGCGCGCCGTTGACAGCGTTAACCCGCTGTGGTATTGTGTCAGTGGCGGAACATTACCGCTAAATCGTATTTACAGGAGCGCTTTCCGTGAGATACTCTTCCACTCCGCGTGGCTTCACGCTTATAGAACTTTTGGTCGTCATTGCGATCATCGCGATCCTGGCAGCCATCCTTTTCCCGGTCTTTGCCAAGGCACGCGAGAAAGCGCGGCAGACGGCTTGCCTGAACAACCAGAAGCAGATCGCCACGGCGGTGATGCTTTACGCCCAGGACAACAACGAGTTGCTGCCCACCGCCGACGGCATGTGGGGCGCCGTCAACCTGGATCGAGGCGTGCTGATCTGCCCGACCAAGGGCACGAAAACCCCCAACGGCTACGGGTATAACTACAACATCTCCGGCCTGGCGCTGGGCGAAGTGGAAGACCCGGCCTATACCATGCTCACCGCGGACGGCAAGACCACCGTGACCGGGGGCCTGGCGAACGTGGTCTACGAAGTGAGCGACGTGGAGCAACGGCACAGCGGCAAAGCGGTGATGAGCTACGTTGACGGGCACGTCGAGTTGACGGGACGGCCCTTCGACGTGATGAGCTGGCAGAATCTGGTGAATTGCGCCGCGACCCCGCCGACGGATACCACCGCCGGCGTGCTGACCCGCAACGCCACCGGCGGCACCAATGGGGCCTGGGATTCCGGCGCGGTCGGCACGGTGGCGATCAACGGCGACGGCTACGCCGTCTATCAGCTCGGGGCCGCCGGGACGAACTATGACGTCGCGGCGCTGGGCTTCTCCGCCGCCTCCGCCGCGGCGACCGATGCCGGCAAGGACACCATGAGCTACAGCATGTACGACTACGGCGGGGATGCCAACGTGCACGTCGTCGATCATGCGCTGGACCCGAGCCCGGATTCGCGCCTGACCGGGGTGAGTTACGCCGCCACCGACACCTGGCTGCTGCTGCGCAAAAGCGGCATCGTGAAGCTGCTGCGCAGCACCAATGGCGGCAGCAGTTATACCGTCATCTACACCTGGCCGACCGCCTCGACCGTCCCCATCCGCGTCGATGCCAGCCTGCGCAACAGTGGGAAGGCGATCAGCTCCATTCGCTGCGGGCGCTTCCTGCCGCCGTCGATGGCCGGCCTGTAAGGGGCTGGTCCAGACATCGGTTCACGGCCAGGTTGCGCTTCGCAACCTGGCCGTGGGTATTGGTGCGCCCCCACCGTCGCCACCGCTCCATATGCCGTCACCGTGACGGGCAGCGTGACGCGGCCCGTTTTCAGCTCTACGGTCACGTGGTAGGGACCCGGCGGGACGGCGTCGAGCTGGGCGACGGTGGTGTTGAGCAGGGGGAGCGGCTGCCAGAAGCAGGTGGGGAAGGTGGCGGTGAGGCCGGCGCGGGGGCCGTCGCCGACCAGGGTAACGGCGCCGACGCCGGCATCGAGGGGGGCGTAGAGGGCCAGCGTGGGGCCGTCGCTCTTGGCGAGCTGGTTCCAGTTCGGCTGCGCGTTCAGCGCCACGTAGAGGCCGCGACCATAGCGGCCGTCCACCGCCCACAGCCAGCCGGGGCCGGGGACGACGTCAAAGCTGTTGCACTGCTTCCAGGTGTCGCCGCCGGTGTCGATGTTGCCGCCGCGCCGCCCGCAGGGGGGCAGGGGCAGCGGCTTGCCCACGGCGGGAATCCACCACAGCCGCTGCGCGTCGCCCAGCTCCTCGGGCAGCGCGAAGGTCACCGGCGCCTCCGTCATATGCAGCGTGACGGCGGTTTTCCCCGCCACGGTGAAGCTCCAGCCGGCGGTGAGGGCGTCGCCGACCGCGTAGGCGAAGCAGGGGCCGGGCAGCGCGCCGGTCAGGGTGAACTTGCCGTCGTCGTCGGTGGTGAGGCTCACGTTGTCCGCGGCCAGCGAGCCGTGCGGGCCGACGAGCAGGTCGCCGTCGGCGTAGGGGGCGCCCGTCTCGCGCAGCACCGTGCCGGTGATCGTCAGCCCGGGGCTCCACGCGGGCAGCGTCACCGCGCCGTCGGCGGCGGGCAGCGCCACGGTGTCGATGACCCCCGCCCCGAGCCATTGCAGACTGAGCGTGCGCGCGGCGGCGGGCACCTGCACGGTGGCGACGCCTTTCACGATATCGTCGGGGTGCAGCAAGGCGGGCTCCGGCAGCGGCACGTCCGCGCGCAGACTGATCACCGGCGCGCTGTTGTGGCGTTGTGGCGCCTGCCCGAGGTTGGCAAAGGTGAGGGTGAGCGTTTTGAGCCCGCTCTCGGCGCGGCGTACGGTGACGGGCAGCGTGGCGGCACCCGCCTCCGGCACGGTAAGGGTGCCCCGCCGCCCCTGCAGCGCATCGTCGACCAGGGGATACGTGCCCGGCCAGAGGTAGGCGTCGTAGGTGCCGTCTTTGCGCAGCAGCGTGTTGCTGGCCTCCGCGTGGCCCTCGGAGGGCAGTTGGTAGAAGAAGCGCTGGTCGGCGGGCATGGGCAGCAGCGGCAGCAGGTGCACGGGGTCGGTCACGGGTTTTCCGGCGGCGTCGCGGGGTTGCACGGACACGTGGCGCAGCGCCAGCGTGCGCGCGGGTCCGGCCCCCGGGGTGGCGATGGTCAGCGACGTCGGCGACGGGGCATACCACAGCGCCAGCACGCGCTCCGCCGGGCCGAAGAGGGGCAGCGGGGTGGGGCCGGCGGGCAGCGCGAGGCGGCGCACGGTCAGCGGGGCGGCGCGCGTGGCCCAGCACACCGTTACGCCGCCCGGCGCGGTGAGCAGCGACTCGGGCAGCGTTACGTCGGCGGTGTTCTCCCCCTGCGCCACGGTGACCGCCATCCCCGGCGGCGGGGGCACGTTGTGGTCGAACAGGTCGGCGGTGAAGCGGTACTGTCCCGGGCTGAGGAAGGACACGTCGTACGTGCCGTCCGGGCGCTCCGTCACCGCTTCATGCCCCAGCTTGCGCGCCAGCTCGTCGGTGAGCACGGGGGGCAGCGTCAAATCGCCCAGCGCCTCGGCGCGGAGTTGCGTCACCAGCGCCGGCTTGCCCGACACGGTGGTGAAGCGGCCATGCAGGAAGGCGCCTTCGTTGAGTACCAGGTCGAAGACCGGCGGCTCGTCCGTCTCGCTGTACGGCGCGTAGACCTCCGTCAGCGCGGTCATCCACAGCGGGCGCGTCCCCGCCACCACGAGCAGGTGGAAGGGCGCGCCGCCCTGCAACTGCACCTCCCAGTACGACGTATCGCGCACCCCCGTCGCCGCTTGCGCGTAGGTGAGGGGCACGTAGTCCTGCTCCTGCACGTCGTCGGGGTCGCCGGGTTTGTCGGATTTCCACAGCAGCCAGGAGAAGTGCACGGCCTGGTCGCCCGGGTTGAGCAGGTAGAAACGCATTGCGCGGGCGGTGTCCGGCACCGGCGCGGGCAGCGGTGCGTCGGCGGTGTCGGCGTCGGCGGGCAGCACCCCGGCGGCCACGCGCGGTCCCCACACGATGGCGCGCGCCGGGGGCAGGTTTTTCCAGGTGACCACCCCCGCGGCGTCGGCGGTGTTGTGCGTGAGCACCGCCTTACCCAGCCAGCAATAGGTGGCGTAGACCTCCGCGTTCGGCACGGGATGCCCGAAGGCGTCAAAGGCCGTCTGACGCACCGTGCGGTAGGTACCGGCGAGCTGGACGCGGGTGATGGAGGGGCCGGTTTTGCCGATGGTGAAGGGCACGTCGGGCTGCGCCTCGCCGCCGATGACCAGCCGGGCGATATAGCGCCCCGTCGGCCACTCCCCGAGCTGCACGGTGCCGAAGGCGTTGGCGTAAAGCGGTTTCAGCTCCACCACCGTGCGCTGCCCGGCGGCCAACGCCTCGGTGTCGGGATCCTTCCCTTCGGGATACCAGTCGTCGTAGGCGGGGGTGAAGTAGACGATTTTGCCGGTGACCTTCACGCGCGGTAGAGAGGCGCCGGTGACATCGGCGATGGTGAAGGCGACGGGGGTGAGTTTGGGCATCGTGAGGGTGAGCAGGCGGCGTTCGGCGTGCGTGGTGAAGGCGAACTCTTTGCGCGTCACCTGCACCGTGGCCCCGCCGGCATACCGCGCGATGACGGCGAGATTGGTGGTGTTGGGAGGGATGTTGTTGATCCAGAAGCGCCCCGCGCCCACCGACGTGCCGGGGATGGTGTTCGCCGCACCGTCGGGGGATTCGTAGGCGGCGGTCACGTAGGCGTAGGTGGCAGGCTTGCCGTCGGGCAGGTCGACGGTGAGGAGTATGCCGGGCAGCTTCACCGGCACCACGAGGCTGCACACCTCGCCGGGCACCACCGTGGCGGTGGCGGTGGCGCCGACCACGCCGGTAACGGTGGCGGTGACCGGCCCCGCGGGCACCAGCCCGCCGAAGGCGCCGTCGTACCCCGTCTCCACGGTGACCGGCTCGCTCCCCGCGGCGGTGTAGGTGACGGTGGACAACGCGTAGGGGGCGCCGTCTTCCAGCGTCACCACGCCGCGCAGCAGCCCGTAGGGCGTGCCGGTTTCCGCGGCACCGGCCACGCGCCCCGCCAGCATCATCCCGAACACCGCAATCGGCACCCACCAGCGCATGTCCGCGCCTCCCTCCAACCGCCCCGCGCGCGGGGATATAGCTGAGTACGACGCGCGGCGGGGGATTCCTGCGACGGTGTGTCGGAGAATGGGGGAACGGGGGAATGGGGGGACGAATGCAAAAGGCAAAATGGGGGAGCACGCAGGACTGCTGTTTACTGCTACCAAACGCCGCACGCCCGCCGGGGGGGCGTGCGGGCGTGCGGGGGTGGCGGATTACCAGTTGGAGCCGCTGCGCTGATTCTGGAAGCAATCGGAGCAGTAGACCGGCTTGTCGCCGCGCGGGATGAAGGGGACCTGGGCTTCTTTGCCACAGGAGGAGCACACCGCGGTGTGCATTTCGCGCGGGCCACCCGAGGAGCGCGAAAAGCCGCCGGACGCTTTGCGGGCGGAACGGCACTGCGGGCAGCGCGTCGGGGCATTGGTAAAGCCCTTCTGCTGGTAGAATTCCTGTTCACCGGCGGTGAAGACAAACTGTTGGCCGCAATCGCGGCAGTCCATGGATTTGTCGGCGTAGCTCATATGCTCGCACTCCTGCTAGGGGGTATCAGGTGTTGTTGTCGGCGGCGCAAAGCAGATACGCTCGGTAGTAAACCAGAGAAGATGCCCGTCATTGCCATCCTACGCCAACATCCTGTTTCATTATTAACACAACATTGTCAATATGGCAAGACCCCGACATATAAATTATGCACTCGGTATTAGGAGGGGTTAGGGATTAGGGATTAGGGGTGAGTTTTGGTACGAGAACGGCGGCCTGGACTCAATGCACATGAGGGGAATATTGCACGAAACCTGATTGCTCCGAAGGAGCCGAAGATGCTAGCCACGGGTGCAACCCGTGGTCGGGTACAGGAAAGATTCGAGCCCCGACGGGGCGACAGGCTTACCATCTGTCGCCCCGTCGGGACTCGGTTGTACGGTCCCGGGACCACGGGCTTCGCCCGTGGCTAGCCTCGCACGCCCCTTCGGGGCAATGGGAGACGGGCCGGGCTCCCGCCCTGTTCCAAACAGTGACTTCAATTCCACCCGGATCGGGTGATCGATCCGGCCTTTAGATGAAGAACTCTTCCACGCGGAAGTTGTAGTTGTTCGGGTTGAGGGTTTCCATGATGCTGCGTTTGTAGCGGCCGGTGGTTTCGTCGACGTCGGTGAGGCTGACGACCTCGCCCTTTTGCAGCTCGCCGTTGCCGTAGTGCAGCAGTTGCAGTTGCGGGCGCAGCAGGTGGGCAGCGTCTTCCTGTGTTTTCACCACCACGCCCAGCTCGTTAGTGTTGAGCAACACCATGCTGCCGACGGGGAAGACGCCCACCATGTTCACGAAGACCTTCACCAGCAGCGGGTCGAAATCCACCCCGCGGCGCTGGAGCATGAGGCCGACGATTTTCTCCGAGATGTAGGGTACGCGGCGGTAGACGCGGGGGCGGCCCAGCGCGTCGTAGCAGTTGGCGATGGCGATGATGCGGCTGAACAGCGACGTTTTGCGCGGCACGGCGATCTTCGGATAGCCGGACAGGTTGAACTTCAGATGGTGCTCGAAGGCGCCGGCCATGATGCGCGAGGAGAGTTCGCCCCAGCCCTTGAGCTGGATCATCATCTCCGTGCCGCGCAGGGGATGCGTCTCGATGACGTCCCACTCGTCGGGGGTGAGGGCGCCCGGCTTGTTGAGGATCTCCTTGGGGATCGTCGTCTTGCCCACGTCGTGGAAGAGGGCGGCGATGCCCAGGTAGCCCAGGTACTTCTTCGGCAGCCCGATGCGCTGCCCGAGGGCGATGGCGTAGATAGACACGTTGACGGAGTGGTTGAAGGTGTAGTCGTCGTAGCTCTTGATATTCGCCAGCCCGAGCAGGGTGGATTCGTCGCGCAGCACGATGTCCACCGTGTTGAGCATCAGCCGCTTGGCCTTGCGCACGTCGAGCGCCTTCATCTCCTCGTTGCCCATGAGCTGCTTGATGACGCCGATGGTCGAGAAGTAGACCTCCTTCGACTGGCGGCGCAGCACGTCGGGGTCGTCCAGGTCCGGCTCGCCCTCGATCTTCCCCTGCTTGCGGAAATGCATCCCGCAGATGTCGCGGTTGGCGACCTCCTCGGCGATGTAGTCGAAGTTGTCCTCGCGGTTCTCCGGCACTTCGAGCAGCAGGAAGATGAACTCGGTGAGATCGTGGGCGGAAACCTCGCGCAGGAATTCCAGCTCGCGGATGCCGCACAGGTGCATCTGCTGGATGAATCCCTTGTAGCTGAGGAAGGTATCGGCGGAGATGCGCACGCGCTGGTTGTTGCAGAAGACGGCGTCGCGCACGGTTTTGAGCACCAGCCGGTCCACGTGGCCGAGGATGCCGGTGATGGCGCGCAGCGCCTCCATCACCAGCCGCACCAGCGTGGGGTTGTTGCGGTCGTAGAAGATGGCGCCCTTGAGCATGCGCACGAAGGCGACGACGAGGGCCTCGCCGTAGTGCTTGGGCAGCTCCTCGCCGGCGGCTACGCTAAAGGCGTCGCCGGCGGACATGGCGGCCAGTGTCGCGGTCACTTGTGGTGTGGGTTCACTCATCGTGCATCCCGGACGTTTCCTTTGATCGCCTGTTCGCAGGCCCGTTTAATCATGGCGTCGCGGGCAGTGCTGTATTCCAGCAGCACGGCGCGTGCCTCCGCCGTGCCCAGCATCACCAGCGCGCGGGCGGCGTGGGTGCGCACCGCCTCCAGGTTGGCGCGGCCGAACCACACGCGCTTGGTCAGCGCCTCTTTCACCGCTTCCAGCCCTTCGTTGAAGCCGGAGCGGCCGATCCCCTCGAAGAAGGCCTTGATTTCGCCCGTCGCGCGACGGCGGAAGCCCTTGACGCGCACCGCGTGCAGCAACGGCGCCAGCGCCGTCTGCGTGCGGCGGTTGCCCAGCCCCAACGCCGCGGCGCTGCGCACGGATTCCTCCCCGTCGCCCAGCGCGCGCACTTGCAGGCGCTCGGCGCCGGCGCCGGGGATGGGCTGCACCGCGGCGAGCACTTCCAGTCGCACGGCCGTTTCGCCGTGCGAGAAGGCTTTGGCCAGAAAACCGAGCACGCGCTCGCCGCCGATGAGGCCCAGCGTACGTACCAGGTAGCGCACCAGCACCCCGCGCGGATCGTCCAGGTAGCGCGACAATGCCTCCGGCGTCGGCTCCGCCACCTCGGCCAGCACCTCGGCGAGCATCTGGCGCGCATGGTCGTGCGGGATGTCGGGCAGGATACGCACCAGTTGTGGCACCGCAGCCGCCGGCAACTGCACCAGGTAGCGCTTGAACTCCGCCGTGCGCTCGCCATCGCTGTCCGCCTGCAGGAATTGCCGCACTGCGTCGAGGCGTTCCGGCACGGCGGCCAACGCGTGCAACTCCGCCACCAGCGGCAACTGCCACGCCGCCATCGCCGGGTCGGCCAACAGCAGGCGGAAGCGTTGCAGCAGGCCGGTCGCGCGCGGGAAATCATGGGCGTCGAGCATCGTCACCAGGATGTCGCGCAGGATATCGATGGTCGCCTGGAAGATCTCCGGGGTCTTTTCCAGCGGGCAGACATCGCAGAGCAACGCGGCGGTGGCGAAGACGGCGGTGGGGGCGATCTCCGCGGTCACCTCCTGGCGCAGCGCGTCCAGTTCTTCCGGGGTGAGCAGATAGATGTCTTTGTTGGTGGCGAGGGCGGAGAAGCCGCCGGTGAGTTGCGGCTGCTGCAGGGCATCCTCGCCGCGCTGATCCGCCATGTTGATCTCTACCTGATGCGTCAGCGCCGCCTGCTGCTGGTTCTCGCGGAACTCCTCGACGTTCTCCGGGATGACGATCTCGATGTCTTCCAGGTAGTCGTCCACCGCCAGGTAGTCGAGGTGGATGTAGTCCTTCTCCCACAGCAGCGTGACGATGTCATCGTCGAGGTGGTCGATGCTGTCGCTCTGGATGAGCAGGTCGAGGAAGCTCTTGAGTTCCCACTCCTCCAGGCCGTCCATGAAGCGCAACTGGCGCACGCCGTCGCGGTAGAGCAGGAAGGGCACGCTGGACTTCAAGTCCTTCGTCGCGTAGAGCACGTGGTCTTTGACGGAGAAGCGGTTCTCGTCGATATTGATGACGAGTTGGTAGTATTCGCGCAGGTAGGCAGTGAAACGGCTCACCAGCTCCTGGTAGAAGTGCTTGAGCAGCGGGTATTCGGGCGGGTAGTAGCGGAAGGCCTTGATCGCCTTGACCAGGGCGCTGACGAGTGTATTCGCTTGACGCAATTCCTCCTCCTGGAGGGCGGCGCTGTCAACGGATTCCTCATCATGCAGGTCAATCGGTTGGGAAATCCCAACGGGTCCGGTTGTCATCGGTGTGTCAGTTGCCGGGGGTGCGCACTCCTCTTGTGCCCGGTTGCCCGGGCGGCGAAACGAGCGCGTGGCGGCATTCCCCGCGGGTTCGCCGGCAACTGATGCTATTATTCCACACCTGCACCCATTTTTACCATAGGTCGGCATCTTTACATGCAACGTTTCGCTCGCTACACTGGCGCTATGCTCTACGATGTGACGCTGCCGGTTTCCTCGACGCTGGCACGCTGGCCCGGCGACCCGCCGGTGGCGGTGGATTGGCTGGGCGACGATATCCGCGTCTCGCGCTGGACGCTGGGCAGCCACGCGGGCACCCACGTCGACGCGCCCACGCACTTTTCCGCCGGCGATGCCACGGTGGACACCCTCGACCCCGCCATGCTGGTCGGCCCCTGCCGCGTGCTCGACCTGCCCGACGTGCCGCGCATCACCGCCGCGGTGCTGGCCGGGCAACCGTGGCAGGGGATGGAGCGCCTGCTCTTCCGCACGCGCAATGCGCAGGGGTGGGTGGAGGACCCGACGGTCTTCGACCCGGAGTTCGTCGGCCTCTCCCGCGACGCGGCGGCGCTGCTGCTGGCGGGCGGCGTGCGCCTCCTCGGCACCGACGGACTGTCGGTGGAGCCCTTCGGCGGCGACGGCGCGGTGCATCGGTTGCTCCTCGGTGCCGGGGTGATCCTCCTCGAAGGCCTGGCCCTCGCCGCCGTCCCCCCCGGCGACTACACGCTGCTCTGCGCCCCGTTGAAGCTGGCAGGGGCGGACGGGGCGCCGGCGCGGGTGTTTTTACAGACGATTTGATTACCCGTAGCGCATGGACGCCGTCCCATGCGTGTTCACGACAACCTGATCCGAAGGAGCAGCGGGATAAAGTCGACGACCTTCCATGTTGGCTCCATCGGAATTGACGTGCGACGACACGGCATGGGACGGCGCCCATGCCTTACGACCGGTGGTTATCATCGTAACCGGAAGGATATTTCTCATGCAAACCTTATCCACCCTCAACCTGCCCGTCTACCAGACCCGCTGCGGGCTGGCGCGCACGCGGGTGAAGATTGCAGCGGGGGGGCCGCTGACGGTGGGCTTTCTCGGCGGCTCCATCACCGACGGGCGCGTGCCGTACAACTGGCCGGAGCCGGTGACGGCGTGGCTGGTGGAGCGCTTCCCCGGCGTGCGCATCGTGGTGGAGAACGCCGCCATCGGGGCGACGGGGAGCGAGCTGGCGGTCTTTCACGCCGAACCGCACATCATCGCGCACGATTGCGATCTGGTGCTGGTGGAATACGCGGTGAACGACGGCGGGGAGCCGCCGGTGAAGCGGATGCGCACGCGGGAGGGGTTGCTGCGCAAGCTGCTCGCGGGCACGGGCCGCGACGTGCTGCTCGTCTATACCTTCGGGCAGGATATGTACGCCGACATGATCGCGGGCCGGGTGCCGCCGTCGGTGGCCGATTTCGAAACGCTGGGCGCGTATTACGGCATCTCGTCCGTGTGGATGGGTCTGCACGCGCTGGAAGAGGTGAAGGCCGGGCGGATGCGCTGGGAGGAATGGCTGCCCGACGGTGTGCACCCGCAGTTCCGCGGCTCCTTCAGCTACGGCACGGCGGTGACGACGTGGCTGGCGCAGGCGCTGGCAACCGACCTGCCCGCGTTGCCCGTCGGCGCCGCGCTGCCCGCTCCGCTGGACGCGGGCCACTGGGGGGACGCCTACGCGCTGCCGTTTGAGCAAATAACCACCACCGGCCCGTGGCACGTGCGCCGCTGGCCGAGTTTGAAATGGCTCGACCAGGTGCTGGAGACGGCGGCGCCGGGCGCGGGGTTGCGCTTTGAATTCGACGGGCGCGGGGTGACCCTCGGCTTCGACTTCGGGCGGAATGCCTCTGAGTTCCGCTGGCGCATCGACGGCGGCGACTGGCAGATCAGCAATCGCGACCGCCCCGACTGGGCCGGCCCGGAAGGCTGGTACCGCCTGAGTACCCTCGCCGACGACCTGCCCGCCGGCCACCACACCTGCGAGCTGGAAGTGATCCACGGCAACGCCGCCAACTGTAGCGGCACCACCTGCCGGCTGGGGCTGGTGGGGGTGATTGTGTAGTGGATTCGTACCGCCGGTGAGCGGTAGGGCACGCGAGACCTAACCCCCTCGATCCCCCTTCCCTCGAGGGAAGGGGGAAGTAGCGGATCGTAAAAGTAGTAGGAAAGCGCATTTCGGGAGGTTCATCCATGAAACACTTGTTGTTAGCACTTCTCGCGCTGGCGTGCGTCGGCGGGGCGTGGGCGGAGGGCGGGCCGTGGGACGCGAAGTCGGGGGAGGGGTATGCCGAGACGTTCGGCATGACGCACAACCCCGGGACGCTGGTCTTCGGCGTGCAATACGTCTCCTGCACCGTGCCGGCCAACGTGCTGTGGCCGGGCGACGCGCCGTCGTTTACCTTTCAGGTGTATAACAATCAGCAGGACAAACCGCTGGCGACGGCGGCTACGGTGCAACTGATCCAGTATGCGATAAACGCTTCGCCGAACCGCATCGGCTTCGGGTATAAATGCACTTCTACAGCAACATCGTGCCCCCGCGCGGGCGCGCCCACGTCGTGCCCCTCGATCAGCGCAGCTTCTACCTGCGCGGCGACGGCAAGCGGGGCAGCTTCGCCGCGTTGCAGCAGGCGCTGCACGGCGCCCGCGTGACGGGCATCGAGCCGTTGGCCAAAGCGTGCCTGGACTTCACCGCGCGCATCGAGGCAACCGTAGATGACAACCTGGGAATGCAGTTGACTCAGGTGCACACTAGAGATAGCGTTCACATGATTCAACTGCATACCCAGGAATGATAAAAAGACGGTCTGGACGTGAGACCCATGCTCACATCCAGACCGTCTTCTGGTATCGATTCCGGCTCTTTTCGCGCGGCTCGCGGGGACGCTCGCCCTCCCAAAGCGAGGGAGTTTACCACCCCCGCCGGTTGTGCCGCCCTAACTCGAAGATGCCGTTGATGCAGCAGCCGGCGGCGACGCCGCAGCAGGCGACGCCGGCGTTATCCCGGTGCCGCTCCGCCGAAAAGGCGTGCAGGTAGCCGCGGACGTACTCCGGCGACTTGCCGACGAACTGCGCGGCGGACGGGGACGACACGGGGGAGATGTAGGCGAGGGGGATCACCGCCAGGCTGTAGAGGGGCGACAGGACCCCCGCGGCGCAGCCCACCGGCGCCCAAAGGAAGTTGCCGTCGCCGTCGCGCTCGCCGTCGGCTGCCCCCTGCGCGTAGTCGTTCCCCGGGGCCGCGGGCGGGGCGGCGGCCGTGCCGGCGACGGGCAGCGGGGTGACGGTTTGCGAAAGCAGCAGCGGGCGCGCGTGCTCTACCGGCACGGCGAAGCCGATCTTCTCCTCCGCCACCACCTTCAGGATCACGATGCCCACCAGCGCGCCCTCGGTGTTGAAGACCGGGCCACCGCTGCTCCCCGGTGCGATGGGGGCGGTGAGCTGGATGAGGGTGTCGTCGTCGCTCCAGCCGTCGAGCTGCAGTTCGCGCCGATGATCCGCGGGGAAGGCGCCGATCCGGCGCACCGCGCTCACCACGCCGTCGCTCACCGAGTGGTCCAGCCCCTCCGGGCTGCCGATCACGATGACCTTGTCGCCCGCGCCCAACGCGGCGGCGGCGCCCAATGGCACGGTGGGCAGGGCGTCGCCTTGCACGCGCAGCAGCGCCAGGTCGTGGTGGGCGTCGATGGCCAGCACGCCGAGTACCGGCAGCGCGGTGCCGCCGGGCAGCTTTACCGTCACCGCGGTGGCCCCCGCCACCACGTGCAGCGCGGTGAGCACGGCGCCTTTGGTATCCACCAGCACCCCGCTGCCCAGTGACATGCCGTGCGGCGTCATCGCCTCGATGAGCACGGTGGCGGGCAGCACGCGGTCGGCGATCTCTCGCGTGGTGGGCGCCGCCCAGGCGGCCGTTGCCGCCAGCAACAGCAGGGCAAGGATTTTCCGCATGGTTTGTCTCCCCGTTCTACCCTTCGCGGGGGTACGGGCAATTCCTGCCGCCGACCGGCAGAAGGATTTTCGCCCTCGCCGCTGAACATAACTCCGCAGAGGTGGGCGCCATGACCGTGACCAACGACCAGATGTACGCGCTGTCGATGCTGATGGAGAGCGAACGGCGTATTGGGGAATTATATAGCATTTTCGCCGGTCAATTTCCCGAGCAAAGCGTCTTTTGGACGAAATTGGCGACGGAAGAGGACGCGCACGCCGTCTGGATTCGCACGCTGCTCGCGGGGTTGCGCGACGGCACCGTCGAATTCGACGCGCAGCGCTTCTCCCCGGAGGCGTACCAGCTCTTCCTCGACTATCTCTCGCGCATCATCAGCCAGGCGACCACCTACAACGCCTCGCTGTTCCAGGCCCTCACCGTGGCGAAGGACATCGAGAGCGCGCTGCTAGAGAAGAATTTCAGCGGCATCTTCCTCGCCCAGACCCCCGAAGCCAACAAGGTCCTCCGCCGCCTCCATGCCGCCACCGAGGAACACCTCCGCCGCGTCACCGAGATGCACACCCGGTATACACCCAAGCGCGGGTAGGTAACAGGGAACGGGGAACAGGGGAACAGTTTTGGTGCACGTTCGACCGCACTTCCGGTCACATTCTTGCACCAAAACCGTCCCCTGTTCCCAGTTCCCTGTCCTCTAGTATATAATGGTGCGACCGAGCGCTGACCTGGGGGCCGCGCGCGCGTACAGGGGAGATCGGAATTCATGCGTGGTAGTCTCCGGCTCGTGTGGTTGAGCATCCTCTTACCCATCACCGTGTCCGTCGTGCAGGCGGCGGCGTTGGTGCGCCTCAGCGTGTCGCCGCGCGGGCAACAGGCGGAGAAGGGCACCGGCTCCCCCAGCGCGGTCATCTCCGTCAGCGCCGACGGGCGCTACGTGGCGTACGATTCCGAGGCGCGCAACCTGGTGGACGGCGACACGAACGGCCGCGCTGACGTCTTCGTGTGGGATCGCGCCACCGGACGCAACACGCGCATCAGCATGACGAACAACGACCTGGAGCTGGAAGGCGACAGCACGCAGCCCAGCATCAGCGCCGACGGACGCTACGTGGCGTACGTCTCGACGGCGACCAAGCTGGTGCCGGAGGACAAGAACGACGCGGCGGATGTCTTCGTGTGGGACCGCACCACGCGCAAAACGGTGCGCGCGAGCGTGGCGAACGACGGCGCGGAGGCGAACGGCGCCAGCAGCAACCCGGTGATCAGCGCCGACGGGCGCTACGTGGCCTTTCTCTCCGACGCCAACAACCTGGTACTCGGCGACGCCAACGACTGCACGGATGTCTTTGTACGCGACCTGCGCGCGCAGACCACCGTGCGCGTGAGCGTCTCCTCCACCGGCGTGCAGGCTAACGACCGCTGCTACGCTCCACTGGCCATCTCGCCGGACGGGCGCAACGTGGCGTTCTGCTCCGACGCCGCCACCCTGGTGCCCGGCGATACGAATAAGAAGACCGACCTTTTCGTGCACGACCTGAAGACCCACGCCACCGCGCGCATCGGCCCGGTGCGCGACGCCCAGCCCTCGGGACGCGCCAGCGATCCGGCGTTCAGTCCCGACGGTCGCTACCTGGCCTTCGCCGCGGAGACGATGCAGGGCACGCAGACGCGCGGGCCGGATATCTACGTGCTCGACAGCCGGAGCGGCACGGTGGAGTGCGTGAGCGTGGCGCCGGGGGGGCGCGCGGCCAACGGCGGCAGCATGCAGCCCTCGCTGAGCACCGACGGCCGGCTGGTCGCCTTCCGCTCCTTTGCCACCAATCTGGTGCCCGGCGACACCAACGGCAAGGCGGATATCTTCGTCGCCGACCGCGTGACGCACCAGATCGCGCGCATCAACGTGGCGGCGAACGGCGCGCAGGCGGACGGCGACAGCGCCGTGCCGGTGCTCAACGCCACCGGGCGCTACGTGGCCTTCTGCACCGCGGCCACCAATCTGCTGCGCGAAGACACCAACGACGCGTGGGACATCTACTGCTACGACCGCGGCTCCGACGCGGCGCCGATGCCCATCACGCACACCACGACGACCGCCCCCGATCCGCCCCCAACGGAGCCTCCGCCCCCGCCGACGGTGATCGACATGAAGGCGGCGGTGACGCTGGTGAGCTGCAAGGATGACGGCACGGTGGGCGGTGACGTCTCCGCGCTGCCCGCCGTGACCCCCGACGGGCGCTACGTAGCCTTCGTCTCCAACGCGACCAATCTGGTGCCGGGCGATACGAACGGCTGCAGCGATGTCTTCGTGCGCGACCTGACCACGCACCACACCGAGCGGGTGAGCGTGAACAGCGACGGCGAGCAGGGGAATGCCTCCTCCGGCACCGGCGGGATCGCCATCAGCGCCGATGGGCGCTATGTGGCCTTCACCTCCGCGGCCAGCAATCTGGTGCTCAACGATTCCAACGGCTGCGCGGATATCTTCGTGCGCGACCGCCTGCATGGGGTCACCACGCGCGCCAGCGTGAGCAGCGGCGGCTTTCAGGCCAGCGGCGAGAGCCGCAGCCCGAGCATCAGCGCCGACGGGCGCTACGTGGCCTTCACCTCCTTCGCGCCGAATCTGGTGCCCGAGGACACCAACGGCCACGCGGATATCTTCGTGCGCGACCTGCAAGGCAAGCAAACGTACCGCGTGAGCGCCATCCCGGGATGCCAGGCGAACGATTGGTGCGCCCAGCCGGCCATCAGCGCCGATGGGCGCTTCGTGGCCTTCGCCTCGGCGGCGAGCAATCTGGTGCGCAACGACACGAACGGCGTGGCGGACATCTTTCTCTACAGCATGGACGCCGGCACGTTGACGCGGGTGAGCCAGGCGGGCGATGTGCAGGCGAACGGCGAGTGCGGCGTGCCGGCCATCAGCGCCGACGGCCGCTTCATCGCCTTCCACTCCTCCGCGGACACCCTGGTGCCGGACGACACCAACCGGCAGGCGGATGTCTTCGTGTATGACCGCACCACCGGCGCGCTGGAACGCGTCAGCGTGGGCGGCGCCACCCGCCAGGGCAACGGCGCGTCGTATAACCCCGCCATCAGCGCCGACGGGCGCTATGTGACCTTCATCTCCGCCGCGGACAACCTGGTCGCCGGGGACACCGACCGCGCCCCGGACGTCTTCCTGCGCGACCGCACCGCCGGCACCCTCACGCGCATCAGCCCCGCCGCCGTCGAGCCCTTCGTGCCCGTTATGAGCACCGACGCCCACCTCATCGTCTTCGTCACCGCCGCCCCCCTCGTCCCCGAGGATACGAACAAGGTGATGGACGTGTATTTGGTGACCCGGTGAACTTGTAGGGACTGTCCCGTAGCGTACCGAGCGGAGACAATGGCTACCAATAACATGCGCTCTTTGTACGGATGCTATGGCAATGCAATCCTGCAGGGGCTGTCCCGTGGCGTACCAAGTGTTCGTAACGCCACGGGACAGCCCCTGCCGACTGTTACCACCGGATTTTCTCTACACAATGCCACCGGAAGGCACACCCATCGCCTTCGCACCAGGCGCTACGGGACAGTCCCTACAGATACTTCCCCCGGGCGCAGCAGGGGGTTTTCGGGGCCGGCCCAGGCGCGGCGGCTCTGGCGGTAGCGGCTGACGTTGAGGGCGAAGCCGAGGCCCAGCAGGCAGGTGAGCAGGTTGCTGCCGCCGTAGGAGACGAAGGGTAGCGGCACGCCGGTGACGGGGAGCAGCGTGAGGCACATGCCGATGTTGATGATGGCATGCGCGGCGATGAGCGCGGCCACCCCGGCCACGAGGAAGCGGCCAAAGGGGGTATCCGCCTCGTCGGCGAGGCGCACCAGACGAATGAGCAGCACCAGGAAGAGGGCCAGCACCGCCAGCGTGCCCACCAACCCGAACTCCTCCCCGATCACCGCGAAGACGAAGTCGGTATCCTGCTCGGGCAGAAAGCCGCGTTGCGCCTGCGTGTTGCGTAGATACCCCTTGCCCCACCACCCGCCGGAGCCCAGCGCGATATAGGCCTGCCGCTGGTGATACCCGTTGCCGGCGGGGTCGGCGTGCATGAAATCCAGCCGTTCTTTCTGATACGGTTTGATCAGGTTGACGCGCCACGCGCCGGCGAAGAGGAGCACGGCGCCCAGGATCACGGCGACGATGGTCCACCCGCGCGCGTCGGCGGCCCACACCATCACCAGCCAGATGCTGCAGCAGACGATGGCGGTACCCAGGTCGGGCTGCACCACGATGAGCCCCACGGGCACCAGGAAGAAGAGCAGGCCGCGCAGGAAGGGCAGCGGCTCGCGCACGCGCAGGCCCAGGCGGGCGAGGAGCGCGCCGAAGGTGAGGATGAGCGCCACCTTGGCGAACTCCGACGTCTGCAAGCTCACGCCGTGGCCCAGGCTGATCCAGGAGCGTGCGCCGTTGATGGGGTGGGTGCGCAGGGTGACGAGGAGGGCGACCAGGGTGACGGCGTAGATGCCCCATGCCGGGCGCGTCCAGGCGCGGTAGTCCGACCACACCAGCATCGCCATGCCGGTCAGCCCGAGCACCACCCACATCCCCTGCTTGAGTACCTTGGCCGCCCCGTCCGTCGTGTGCGAGGCGCTGTAGATCGCCAATAATCCGAGTGTGAGCAGCGCCAGCACGGCGGCGAGGAGCCACAGGTCGGGCAGCGAGGCGCGGATGGCACGGATCTTCGTCATGGCGTCACCACGTGCAGCGCGCCGGAGCGCACGGCGAAGGTCGCGGGGGTGAAGCCGGCGGCATCGCCGTCCACCTGCAGGTGCGCGGGCGGGTCGGCGGTGACCTGCAGCGCGTGCGTGCGGAAGGTGCTCACCTGCGGGTGCTGGGTGTGCTGCCCCATGAAGACGGCGCCGATCTGCAGCAGGCGGTCCAGCCCGGATTCCTCCGTAAAGACGGTGATGTCCAGCAGTCCGTCGTCCATGCGCGCCGCGGGGGCCATGGGGAGTTGATACGCGTAGCTCGGGGCGTTGCTCACCATGAGCATCCAGGCGGGCAGCGTCAGGTCCACGTGGTCGAGTTGCAGGCGAAAGCGGCTGGGCTGGTGGTCGGTGAGGAGCTGCAGCCCGGCGGTGATGTAGGCCAGCGGGCGGAAGGGGGCGTCGTGCAGGTGCGGGGCGGCGTTCGCCACCACGTGGGCGTCGAAACCCAGCCCCGCCATCAGCAGGAAGGGGCGACCGTTGACCGTGCCCAGATCCACGCGGCGCACGCGGCCCGCCAGCGCCACCGCCAGCGCGCGCTCCGGCTCGAGCGAAATGTCGAATTCGCGCGCCATCACGTTCACCGTGCCCATGGGGATGATGCCCAGCGGCACGCCGCTGTCCGCCAGCGCGCCGATGATCGTGTTGATGGTGCCGTCGCCCCCGGCGGCGCAGATGCGCGCAAAGCCCGCCGCCACGCCCTGCCGTGCCGCGTCCGCGGCCGCGTCCGCCGTCGACGGGGTGACGATCTCCAGCGTGTGCCCCGCCTGCCGCGCCTGCTGTGCGAGCAGGGACAGGCGGTTGGCGTGCCCGCCACCGCCGGAGTTCGGGTTATAGATGAGCAGTGCGCGCATGGTGGCGCCCTCTGACACCAACGGCACAGCGACGTAGCGGGGCTACGTCGCTGTGCGTATCGGGTGTCCCCGCGGGGTTTATTGTTCCTGATCCTTGCTGTAGTAGGCCGCGCTCGGCATACTCTTGAGTTCGGGCGGTACGTCCACCTTCACCGGCGCCGCGCCTTCGAAGGTTTCCACGATTTGCTTGCCCTGTTTGACGCACTCGCTCAGCACCAGCGGCGCCATGCCGAACTTGGTGCGGTGATCCACTTCGTCGTCGAGCTGCTTTTTGATCCACGGCGCGTCGTTTTCGTGCGTGATCAGTGTCTGCAGGTTCTTCACGCCGGCTTTGTCGCTGGGATCGATGGCGAGGCACTTCTTAAAGACATCGACCGCCTTCTGGTAGTATTCCTTGCGGCCGGTGATGACCCACAGCTTCTTGTAGACGTAGGCGAGGCGGTGGCCGATAATCTGCGTGTCCCACTTGCGCTCGCGGATGACGTCTAGGTCGCCAGCGAACTTCTGGCGGTCCGCCGCGGTGAGCACGGGGAACTTGCCGGAGTTGACCACGTCCTCCAGGTAGCCGCGGGCGTTCTCGTAGTTGCCTTCGCGCGTGATATAGAGCCAGGCCATGTCGAAGTACGGCTTGGGCTTCTCCGGGTTCGCCTTCACCGCGCGGTTATAGACGATTTCCCCCTGGCGCAGGTAGTAGGCCTGCAGCACCGGGTTGCCCTTCACCGCCGAGTGGAGGTTCCACGCCAGGTGCCAGCCGTACAGGGACCAGGCTTCGGTGAAGTCGGGGTTGAGCGTGACGACGGACTCCAGCGCGTCGATCATCTTGAACGGCTCGCCCTTGTGGAAGAGCACGTCGGAGTAGTTCCACAGGATGTTCGCCACCATGTAGCGCTGCCCGCCGAGCATGGCGAAGATGGCCGGGGTGCCGCCGCCGCCGCGGAAGACGCGGGTGAAGAAGTTGTCGCCCGCGCTCGTCTGCACTTCAGGCCGCCAGATGACCGGATTCCCGGTGAAGTCGGTCGCGGTCTTGGAGCGCCACGTCGTCGGGTCGCACATATAGTTATCCAGCGGGAAGCGGGCGACGTAGAGCGCCGCGACCACCAGGATCAGGATAAACGTCGTTGTATGTCGGGCCTGCATGTCCCCGCCCTCCTACAGCTCGCGATAGTTGAACACGAGCACCGCCAGCGCCAATGAGATCACCAGGAAGATGCCGGCATTACCCAACGGCAGCATGATGCGGCCCAACTCGAAGTTGGGCACACCGAGCTGCACAATATCATAGCGCAGGTCCATGGCCTGAAAGTCGGGCAGCAATTTCTGCACCGCCTTGAAGAAAACGCTGAGCGGGCTGCCGTCGCTGTGGTAGTACGCCAGATCCCACATGAATTGGGAGTAGCTGGCCATGAACCAGATGACGGTGGAGACGATGATCGTGCCGATCCACGACATGAACGTGGAGAGGAAGATGATGATGGCGGAGAGCACCATCAGCGTGGCGAAGATCATGCCCACCGCGGCCAGCAGGCGCCCGTCGAATTCGTGCATTTTGAAGAAATACACGATAAAGAAGATGAGCGAGAGCAGCGCCACGGTGATACCGTTGATGCCGCAGGCGCCGACATACTTGCCCAGGGTGAACTGCCAGCGGCCCACCGGGCGCGCCATGACCGGGTAGATCGTGCGGTTCTGCACTTCGTTCGGCACCATGGTGAAGCCGGTGAGGATGGAGATCATCGCGCCGAGCACGGTGATCACCGCCAGGCCGGAGTCCACCAGCATACGGCGCATTTCACCCGGCTGCAGGGCCGTGGTCGCCATGGAGGCGATGATGAGCAGGGCGGCCAGCACCAGCAGCACGTTGAGCACGACGCCGCGCAGCACGCCGGTTACCGTGTTGCCGGCAATCAAAAAGATCGGTCGAATCTTCGACATAGCAAACCTCGCGATAAGTGACGCAAATGACAGGCACGGGGCCGCCGAGGCGGCCCCGTGCGCTTATTTCTTCTGGGCGGACTTCTTCAGGGTGTCCACCGTGCGGCGCAGGGTCTCTTCGCCCACCGCCTTGAGGAACTGCTCTTCCAGCGTGGATTGCGGGCGGGTGACTTCCACCAGCGCGCCACCCAGGTCGCTGACCAGCGCGACGGCCTGATAGACGGCGTCGAGATTGTCGGTTTTCACCGTCGTCACGTCGCCGTGCGTCTCGACCGTCAGCCCCGCGTCCTTCAGCTTGCCCGCCGCTTCGCGGGAGAGGGACGTGGCCACGATCTGCCACTGGCGGCTCTCCGGCACCAGCTCGCTCACCGGCCCGACGGCGATGAGGTTGCCGCGATGCAGAATCGCCACGCGATCCGCCACCGCTTCCACTTCGGAGAGCAGGTGGGAACAGAGCAGGATGGTGCGCCCGGCCTTCTTCTGTTCCAGGATGAACTGGCGCACCTGCACGGTGCCGATGGGGTCGAGGCCGTTGGTGGGCTCGTCGAGGATGAGCAGCTCGGGATCGTTGATCATCGCTTGCGCGATGCCGATGCGCTGGCGCATCCCGCGGGAGTAGACGCGCACCGGAAGATCGGCGCCGCGCTCCTGCAGGTCCACCATGCGCAACAGTTCTTCGATGCGCGGCTTCAGCACGTCTTTGGGCACGCCGCCCAACTTGCCGAAGTAATCCAGCGTCTCGCGCCCGTCGAGGTATTCATAGAAGTACGGGGCTTCGGGCAGGTAGCCGATGCGCGTCTGGGCTTCGGGATCACCCGGTTGCCGTCCAAAGACGAGCACGCGGCCTTCCTGTTCCTCGGTCGGCGCGTCAGGAAAGAGCAGGCCGAGCAGGATCTTCATAGTGGTGGTCTTGCCCGAGCCGTTGGGGCCGACGATGGCGAAGGTTTCCCCCCGGCGGATCTCCAGTGACAGGTTGACGACCGCGGGAATCTCTTTGCCCATCATCAGCTTGTACGTTTTGCTCAAGCCGCGGATGTCGACGACAGCGTCGGTGGTGTCCGCGACCATGGGAGCGGTTGCCGTTGCTACCATATGATGATGGCTCCTTACAGCAGGTAACAATGAGGGATACCGGGACGCGAGGATTGCGCACCAGTATCCAACACGTAAGTATACGAAGACAACACGTCGGTGTCAAGGAGAGCAGCCTAACGCACGCCTTCGCACGGTTTCCCGATACCGGGTAGCCGACTTTCCCCTTTTTCCCATCCATCTTCCACGGTAAACCGCTCGGTGGGGGAACAGGGGACCGGGAACTGGGAATAGTTGGTGGCGCAAAACCGGGAACGGCGCCACGTTCATCACATTTGTAGGCGCGGGTCTTCAGCCCGCGGAGATGAAGGTTCGTTCAAAAATTGTAGGCGCGGGTCTTTAGCCCGCGGGGCGGCTCCCCACGCAGGCTGAATCTCTTTGATTCATGAATGCTACATTAAGTCTGCGGATTAGTGGCGATTGAAATCGCAGCTCGTTGGCCTTTCGGCCAGCCGTCCGCCTACGCGGACGGATACGGAAGATGATGTTGACGCTGTTCCACCCGTCGCGTCCCCGCAGGGGGACGCCTGGCCGATGAGGCCAAATAGCCGCGATTTCAATCGCCAGGGGCGGCTCCCTACGCAGGCTGAATCCTGCGGCTACATGATTTCTCACCATATACGCTAGCCCGGGTAGGCGCGCACCGCCTCGGCCAGGTCGATCGCGCCCGTGTATAACGCGCGGCCGATGATGGCGCCTTCGATGCCGGGGTACGCGGCCAGGCGGTGCAGGTCGTCGAGGGTGGACATGCCGCCGGAGGCGATGACCGCCAGGCCCGTCTCCGCGGCCAGCCGCGCGGTGGCGGCCACGTTGGGGCCGGTGAGCATGCCGTCGCGACTGATGTCGGTGTAGATAATGCGTTGCGCGCCCGCGGGCTTCAGCGCCAACGCCAGCTCCACGGCGGTAAGCGGCGTGGTTTCCACCCACCCCTTGATCGCCACCCGCCCGTCCTTGGCGTCGATGCCCAGGATGAGCCGTTCGCCGAAGGTGCGGAACATCTCCTCCGCCCACGCCCGGTCCTGCGCGGCGCGCGTGCCGAGGATGCAGCGGTCGACGCCGAGGAAGAGCAGCTTCTCCACCGTGGCCGCGTCGCGGATGCCGCCGCCCACCTGCACGGGGATGGCCAGCGCCGCCGCGATGCCCGCGATGGCGTCGTGGTTGCGCGGCGAGCCTTCGCGCGCGCCGTCCAGGTCGATCACGTGCAGCCGTTGCGCGCCCAGCCCCTGCCAGCGCAGCGCCATGGCCACCGGGTCGTCGCCGTAGACGGTCTCCTGGTCAAAGTCGCCCTGGGACAGCCGCACGCAGCGGCCCCCCTGTAAATCGATGGCGGGAATGGGAATCACAAGCCGGCTCCTCGGTGGAAAGTCGTATGC
Source organism: uncultured bacterium (assembly GCA_903928345.1). Lineage (GTDB taxonomy): Bacteria > Armatimonadota > Hebobacteria > CAIYQO01 > CAIYQO01. The sequence continues at coordinate 23,368 of CAIYQO010000251.1, forward strand.
ATCATACCGTGGACGGCGCGGAAGTGCAACCGGGGGTGCTACGCCTCCGCGGGTTTCCGCTCGCCGCAGGTGCAGGGGGTGGCGTGGCACTTGGGGCAGCCGGCGCCGTATTTGGCCAGCGCCACGGTTTCCAGGTCTACCTCGAAGATGCTCGCCAGCGTCACCAGCCAGGCAAAGACGTCGGCGAATTCCGCCTCGATCTGCGGCCGGCCCTCCGCGCGCAACGCCCGGCCCAGCTCGCCGACCTCCTCGACGAACCAGATGAAGGTCTCCTGCCACCCGCGCCCCTTGTCCTTCTCGAAATAAAGGCGCTCGATGAGCTGTTGATACTCGTGGACTTGCATGGTGATTCTCCTAAACGCGTGCCCTCACCCCCCCCGCCCCCTCTCCCAGCGGGATGAGGGGGAGCAGGCTTGGCAACAGTCGTAACTCGTTGTCATCATTCGAAAAATCGACTTACGACGACGAAATATGATGACGAATTACGAAATATCCTGGCCGGCAACACCAACACCGGCACCCGAAACGGCGAGTTGCGGGAATTCACCGGAACCGGCGCAACCACCTTATGG
>CAIYQO010000252.1 GCA_903928345.1 uncultured bacterium
AGCCGGTAGCCCGACGATTTATCGTCGGGTCGAAGAACAGATAAGCCGTGACAGAAAGCTAACGCCTATATCCCCCGCCTTTCCCCCGGCGGGAAGGGGGTGCAGCCTTTCGTATGTGCACCGTATTAGCTACAGCGTACCAGTTTTACCGCGCAAAGACCAGTGTGCCCCACAAATTCGGCTGGATGCGCGCTTCTGAAGGCAGGTCGGAAATGATCTTCGTGTTCGGGTTGCTCCAGTACCGGCGATCCATCGTGCGCGTGCCGGTTTGATCGCCGACCACGATGCCCAGGTCGCCGCGGATACTCGGTGTGGCGGCGGGGTCCAGGCCCAGGGCGGCCAGCGGCACGGCGGCTTCCACCGTGAAGCGATTGCCGTCGCGTCCGAGGACGATCTTCGCCTCGGGCAGGCGGACGACGCGATCGATATAGACGCTCTGCCAGGGGGAGGAGAAGGCGCAGCGCGCCCCGCGCGGGGTGCCGGGCACCACGTAGTTGTACAGGATCGCCGTCGGGGCGCCGTCGACCAGCGTGAAGCTCAGGCGCAGGTCGCCTTCCACCGCGTCCTGCCGGTCGGGATTCGCCCCGGCCTTGGTGCCCAGTTGCACGTCCACCACGTCGCCGTGCTTGAACGCCTCGCTGAAGTTGCCGGCGGTGGCGGCATTCCGCAACGCCGCATGCCCCTCTTCCGCGGTGTAGAAGAGATACAGATTCGTGTCGTCATAGCCCAGGGCGAAGCCGTCGTCGCGCGTGGCGGGCCATTCCGTCGCCTTGCCGTCCAGGGTGACGTGCGCCAGCCGCGTGATCGTCGTCCGTTTCGGCGCCAACACCTCAGTGGCGCGCTGCTGGCGCAGGCGGTCGGCCTCCTGCCATTGGCGCGGGGTGACGGTGAAATCCGTGCCGGCCAGGCGATGCGCCCCGTCCAGCCCGTGCAACTCGGTCACGTTGCAGCTCACGTTGTCCCCGGCGCCGACGTAGCGGAAGTGCCACTGCCCGTCGGTATCCTTCACACGCTGAAAGGAGCCGCCGAAATGCTCGCCGCCCAACGTCACGGTGCTGAGTTGCTGCGGGGTCGGGGGTGCGTTGAACGCCCAGGCGTCGGCGCGGCGGCAGTCCTGAAAGACGCGGCCCAGGTAGAGGCCGTCGGCGGTGAGCAGGTCCGTGGCGCCGAAGTCGGTGCCCAGGCAGAGCACTTCGCCCACTTCGTCGTTGACCACGCCGGAGCCGTAGCAGCGTAGCGGGGCGATGAGCACCCCGGGCTCCACGCCGCTGGCGGTGGTGTTCATCCCGGCGTGCAGGCCCGGCCAGCGGCAGGGATAACGCCAGTTCAGCGTGCCGTCGGGGCGCAGACTGAGGATGTACGGGCTGATGAGCACCGCGTTGCCCTGCCGGTCGGTGTAGACCGTTTGCACCTGATTGGGGTCCCAGGTGCGAAAGTTCGGCACCATTTTATACGCGGTGGGCAACGCCCACACCGGATAGCCTTGCGCGGTGAGGTGGGCCACGCGGAAGAACGCCGCCCCCACGTCGCCGCTCACCGTGCTGAAGGCGACCTCGAAGTTCCCATTCATGCGCACGCCCCACACGGCGCCGCCGTCGGCGAGCGCACCGAGCTGCACTTCGTCCGGCTGCACGCGGCCATCGTTGTTGGCGTCCGTCCAGGCGAAGATGTGCATCCCCGTGGCGGCGTCGCCCAGCCGCGCGCGCAGCCAGTCGGGAATCTTGCCGCAGGCTGCCACCGGGCGCACCTGGTCCTTGTCATACACCCACAGCGCCGTCACTTCGCCCATGCCGTAGCCGCCCCACAGGCTGAAGAAGAGCTTGCCGTCGCGCCGGAAGGGGTAGCTCGGGCACGGCCCGCCGAAGTTTTGCGACACCTGCCCCACGAAGCGGTCGAAACGCGGATCGTCAAAGCGCCAGATCAGGTTGACCAGTCGGATGGCGCCGGTGACCGGGTCGCGACGGAACTCCTGCCCGTTGTAAAAGAGCCGGTTGGCATCGTCCGGGTCGATACCGGTGGCGCCGCTGCCGTAGATGGCCGAGCCGAGTACCTGGTGCACGCAATGCCCCCGCGCATCCCACACGCTGGTGCGGCGCAGCGCGTCGTTGGCCTCGCAGACCCACACGTTGCCGGCGGCATCGACCTCAAGGCCCGCCGGGCTCTCCAGGTTCTCGGGATCGAAGGGGCCGATTTGATGCTGCCCCGGCTTGCCGATGACGCGCAGCAGCTTGCCGTCCGGCGCGAAGACCTTCACCTGGTGCACGGGGGCCATCTCGCCGATGTACAAGCGCCCCAGCGCATCTGCGGCCAACCCGAGTGGATTGACCAGCCCGGTGACGACGGGGGTGACCTGATGGGTGGCGGTATCGATGAGTACCACCCGCGTGTCGGAGACGGCGGCCAGCCGCGTGGCGTCGTAGGGGCGCAGGCGGCCCGGCTTCGCCAGCGCGAGCACGCCGACCACCTTCAACGCCAGGCTTTTGCCGGCCAGGTTGTCGGTCAGGTCACACTCAATAATGGCGTTCGTGTCGCGGCAGGCAATCCACGCCCGGTTGCCGCGCACCGCCAGCCCGGCGATGCCCTTCAGCGCGACGCCACCGGGGAGCTTTTCGTCGTTGGCAACAGAAAAGAGGCGCCGGGCGGCTTTGGTGGCGCGGTTAATCACGATGCCGGTCACCTGTTGCCCGGCGTACCCGAGCCAGCCGCCCTCCTCGACGAAGTAGACGTTGCCGCCGTCCGCCGCCAGCACCTTCGGGCAGGCCAGCTCGATGCGCGTCGATCCCCAGAGCTTCTTCATGGTGGTGTCGGCTTCCAATATGCAGTGGCCCGCTTCGTTGAAGGCGCCGACCCACATCGTGTCGCCGGTACGCACCACGTCCTGCGGCGCTTGGTGGTCGCCCAGCCACCCGCCGGTCCCGTCGGCGCCGATCCACGCGTTCCCGTGCTCCTTGAGCGGGTAGTAGGAGAACTTGTATTCCAGCGACAGGCCGGGGTGCCAGATGCCGCGCCAGTGGTATTTGCCCGGGGTGGCGACCGCCGCGACACCCCTCGGCGGTTCCCACAGGAAGGGCCGCGACTTGGTGAAGGGCGGCCAGAAATCGTCGAGGGTGCTGAGATCCCACCACACCGTCTGCTTCCCGGCGGGGAAGGCCTGCGCCGTCGCGACGTTCTGCACCACCGCGCCGGCGTCGTCGAGCACCTGAATGGTGGCGTAGCCGGCGGTCGGCAGCGTGAAGGTGATGGGCATCACCCCCGTGGGCAGCGCGGTGCTCTTTGTGCCCGGCTGCACCCGATCGGCGATGAAGGAGGTGCCGGTCCCTTCGCTGCCGCCCACCACGACCACGCGCGCGCCGCTGCACGCCAGCGCCACCAGCCCCCATTGCCCGGCGCCGATCTTCTCGCCGGGGTCCCAGGTGGCGCCGCCGTCGGCGGTATGGAACACTTCATACTGGCCCAGCGCCCAACCGTTTTTCGCGTCCTGGAAGAAGACCGCACCCGGCGCCGTGGCTTTTGTCCAATGCCGCCCGCCGTCCAGCGTCTCCAGCGTGTCGCCGGCGAGCAGGCCCACCCAGCCGTGCTCCGGGGTGGCAAAGCGCACCCAGGAAAATTGCCGGTGGGGGCTCACGATGCCTTCCGGCAACGGCAGCACCTGCCAGTGTTGCCCGTCGTCGGTACTGCGCACCAGCGCATTGTCGCCGCCCACCACAATGGTGTTGTCATCCGGCAGGCTGATGTTGCAGCGCGTGGCGACCCAGATACGCGTCGGACTGCTGGGCAGCGCCATCGGCGTCCAGGTGAGCCCCCCGTCGCGCGTGACCAGCAGACCGTCGGTGGTGGAAATGACGAAGCCCGTGCGCCCGTCGCGGCGAAAGATGAGCGAGCTGTAGGCGGCCTGGGGATTATCGCTAACGTGCATCGGCGTCCAGCCCGCGCCGCCGTCCTCCGTGCGCAGCACCACGCCGCCACCCTGGCGTCCATACGGAAAGCCGGACACCAGCGCCACCTGCGGCGACAGGGCGACGACGTTGTTGAACCAGTAGCTCTCCGCTCCGTTGCGCGTCCATTGCGCCTGCCAGGTGCGCCCGCCATTCGTCGTATGCGTGATGCCGCAAATGCCGCACGCCCACCCCGTGTGCGTATCAGCAAAGGCGGTGCTGACCAGCAGCGCCCGCACATCCGCCTCGCGCGATTCCCACCCACCCGGCAGCGTCTCCGCCCACCCGGCCACGGTCAGCACGCACGACAGACACAACACGCCAAGTTTATTGCTCATTACAGCATCATAGCGAAGAGACGGAGAAGATGCAAGGCGGCGCTGAGTCGGCGGGGACGCAATTCGTCGTGAAAGAGAACGCCGGCATTAGCATCTGCCCGCCCAGATACATAAAAAAGGACAGCGCCAGACGTCTGCAGGCAGTGGTGCGCCCCTCGATGCCTGTTCAAACTTTGTTCCGGCTATATATTTGTCTCTGTTTAACCATGGCCATGCAGGCGATATCGACGATAATCGAAGAACAATCGACTGGAACAAGGGATTCATGGTGTTATGATACTCGGTACGGGGTGTATATTCGTTAGCTTGCTCATCTCCTTTCTCGGCATTGGTATGGCGATATTGCCACCTGAGCCTGAAAGTGACGATGCTGGCCACCAAGAGGGCGGCAGTTCCAGAGCAGAGAATAATCACAACCTGAATATTTCCTCATCACCGCTCCATGAGTCATCCTCCCTCTCGCTCCATGATCTCTTAACATCCGACGAGAAATTTCGCCTCATCGTCGAGGACGCGCTGGAAGGTATTCTAATACTCGACACGGATTGGCAGGTGGTCTATTGCAACACGATGTTTGCCAATATGTGCGGACGAGTTCAAACAGCTATTGTTGGACACCCCTTACTCGATCTCGTACCCGTTGATGGTCGCGACGAACTCCAACGGTACCTGAAAGAGCGGGAACGGGGTGAGCAGGCAAAACAGGAGATTCGATTCCACTGCCATGAGCATGTCATTTGGGCACAGATCTCTGCCACACTCCTTCTGAATGCCGAGAAGGTCGTGATTGGTCTGTTCGCATTGGTCATCGACATCAGCGCGCAGAAACGTACTGAGGCTGAGTTGCGTACGTCCAATCGGACACTCCAGATTCTTTGGGAGACTGATCGTGCGTTACTGCAGATGACTGAAGAGCGTGCGTTTCTCAAGGAAGTCTGCCGTATCCTGGTCGAAGTCGGAGGATATCAATTAGCCTGGATCGGTTGGCAAATGTATGATGCATCAAGCTCAATCCAACCTGTCGCCTCTGCCGGCTATTCGGAGGGCTACCTTGAGCAACTGCACCTGTCATGGGCAGATACCCCGTGGGGACAAACCCCTGCCGGGATCGCCATTCGTACCGGACAACCAGCGATCACGCAGCATATCTTAACCGATCCTCGTTTCGCCCTCTGGCGTGTAGAAGCCCTCAAGCGTGGCTACACGTCGGTACTCGGACTTCCCATCGTGATCCAGGACACACCAGTCGGCGTCCTTTGCATTTACGCCAGTGAACCGGACACTTTCACGGAGTCTGAGGTACAGTTACTCACAAAATTAGCCGGAGACCTTGCGTTGGGGATTACCACATTACGGACCCTGTGCGAACGCGATCTCGTCGAACGCGCCTTGCGGAAAAGTGAGGAAAAATATCGTACCATTGTTGACACGGCGCAAGAGGGATTAGCCATCGTCGATTCGCTCGAACGCGTACGATACCTTAATCATCAGCTAACGGAAATGCTGGGCTATTCTGCAGATGATATTTTGGGGCACTCGTTGTTAGACTTTGTTCATCCAGAGGACCATCAGCATGCCCAGGATTATTTCCAGCAACGCCAAGCGGGGCTCAAAGCACACTATGATATCCGTCTGATCCGACATGATGGCGACTTGCTGTGGGCGCTAATATCCGCAACGCCGATGTATGATGACACGAGAACTTTTACTGGTTCTCTAGGCATGTTCATCGACATCACCCAGCGTAAAGCGATGGAAATTGAAGTCGAGAAAGAACGACGTTTTCTCTTCTCTGCTATCGATCTATTACCGATTCCCATTATCTTTACCGATATTGAGCATGGTGTCTTTCGCATGAACCGAGCGAGCGAGGCGTTTTTCGGTAATGCCGTGCAGGGACAGCGCTGGGATGTACGGCTGCTACGACCGGATACGCATACGCCCCTTCCGCATGACGAATGGCCGATCTACCGTGCCTTACATGGCGAGACTCTCCCTGCCAGCGAGTGGATGCTCCAGTTTCCGGACGGACGTGAGGTGCCGATTATCCTGCATGACGCGCCCATCTTCCTGGGTGACAAGCTCTCTGCCGCCGTCATCGCGTTTCAAGACGTCACCGCCTTGAAGGCGCTCGACAACGCCAAGAACCAGTTCTTAATGGTCCTCTCTCACGAACTCAAAACCCCGTTAACCAGCATTATTGGCTGGGCGCAACTGGGATTGAGTGAACCAGAGATGATGCATGACGCGCTGGAAACCGTCGCCCGTAATGCGGAGAAGCAGAAGAAGATATTGGACGAATTGCTCATTATGTCCCGCCTGTTGGTCGGAACGGTCAGTGGCGAGCCTGTCGCCACTGATTTGTGGATGCTGGCGATGCAATGTTGCGAAGAACTGCGTCGTACCCCCGAGGCGGAACAACTCACATGGTCATTTCAACCACCGCCACGGGAGAGACTCCCGGTCGTCGGTGATCCCTCCTGCCTGAAACAGGCCATTCGTCAGGTGCTCGACAATGCGATCAAATTCAATGTGCCGCATGGTAGTGTTACACTGGATGGTCACTCCGAAGAGGACCAAGCAGTGCTGACCATTACCGACACTGGGCAAGGATTGACTGCTGATCACATCAGTCAACTGTTTCACCCATTCCAACAACTGCAGCGTAATGAAACACAAGGTGGGCTCGGTTTGGGACTCGCCATTGCCAAGGGGCTCATCGATTTACATCATGGGCGCCTCTGGGCATGGAGCGCAGGTTTGAACCAGGGCAGTACCTTTGCCATTGCTTTGCCATTACAGCCGTCCACAGAACCACTACTCTGATAGTGCTCTTGCCCGGCGTCAGTGACCAGCCGTCGCCATCGCGCACCATCGCGGTGGGTTGTGCCTGGAAGAGATAGCGGTCATACCGGTGATACCACACCCCTTGTTCGCTGGCGTCCACGGGGTCGTCGGGCAGCACCGGGTAGAGCGCGGCAACCAGCTTGCCGCCCTTCACCACCTCGTCCAGCGGTTTGGAGAGCATCACCGTCACCGGCGCGCCGGCCGTGAGCGCGCCGCGCTCCAGTTGGGCCACCGCCACCGGCGTGGAAGGTGTAAAGGTATGGCGGGTGGCCAGGCCGATCTTCACCGGGCCGTCATACGCGGCAGGCGTCACCGGCCTTGTAGCAGGTAGGTTTTACGCGGGCCGGTCACCAGGATGCCCAGCTTACCGGGGGTGAGCAGGTAGCGTACCTGCATGGTATCCGCCAGGGTGACGGTGGCGGCGATCTGCTCCACCCCCACCGTCGCCACCTCCAGTTTGGCGGTGTTCTGCGGGTAGAGGCGGGCATTGCGGTTCAGCGTGCTCCATCAGGTAGCCACGTCCTTTAGGGCGTGGGCCGCAGAAGCGTGCAGGCTGCATCAGAACACACAATTCATATTACTATCCCCTATGCAAGCGGTACGGCGTCGTGATGGCATAGCTCAATGCCTCTTTTCGCGGCAATGCGACGAGCCACCCGAGATCCGAGCTGCATGATGCGGTTTGACATGGAGCGTGCAACTCCGCGACTCGCCGCTCGTTCACGACGGGCGCGCGGAAGGTGCCCGACCTACTTCGAGGAATCGTCCATTGCTATTTTGGTCAATCTTGCGCGCCAGGTCGTGTCACGATCCAGGTATACGGGTTTGGCCTCGCCGACCCGTATACCGGTGCGTATGGCGGCGTGGAGGAGGTAGGTGTGCGCTTGGCTCGGGGGGATGGATAACACGCAGACATTTACCGCATCCAGTTGTCCGAGTTCGCGGCAATAGGCGTAATGGATATTGTCACACAGGGCGCGATCCAGCCGTTGCCTGAACAGCGCAAGCCGGTCTGCATCCACCGGTACATCACTAGCAATAAAAAGCGTGTAGTGCGTCACACGCGTCTCGCCTTCCGGTGCCAACAGTGTGAAGGCGATCGCCATGCCGGCTTCCGCGGCGACCGCCTCGATTGCCCGCGCCACATGCGCCTCGTGCAGTTTCTCCCCGTAGAAATCCGTGACGGCGTTAACGCGACCCATGAATTCCACCAGCGGACAGGTGCCGGCGTGCCCCACGACGGATACGACATCCCCGAGTTGGTAGCGGTAGAGCCCCCCGCCGGTTGTCAATACCACCCGGTATTGCGCCCCCTCGTCTAATTGCCAGGCGAAGCGCACCTTGCCCCCGTCCTGGGGCAGGAATTCGAAGTAATGGGCACGCACCGCCAGCGCACTCCCCGGCAGGCCGTAGAACGGGAGCGAGACTATCCCTTCGGTGGCCAACAACCCTTTCCCGGCGATGGGCACATGGGGGAACAGGTGCGCCAAAGTGCGCGCCGGACCGGTGGCCGCCGCGGCGGTCCAGCAACTGATGAGTGCCAGGTGCGGCCAGAGGGATGCCGGCTCCATGTGTGCCTGTTCCACCTCACGGGCACGCCGCCGATCCGGTGTTAATCCGGCCCGTATCGTTGCCAGGGTTTCGGAAGTGATGTCACCCGGCGGCGTCAGCGTGCCATCGGCCAGATCCCGTACCAGCGGTTCCGCCCACACCGCCAATGGTTCCAGCAGCAGCGTAAGGAAGGTGGGGTTCCACACGGAGATGAAGCGCAGCTCCCGCGTACGCAGCAGGCAGGCCAGCGTCACATAGCGGAAGGCGTCCATATCCCGTATGCGGGCGACGACCGGCGGTACGGCCATCGCGTGGCCCAGGAGCCGGGCAATCAGCGGGTGCAGGTAGGCCGTGTCGTCGTCGAAACCGATAGGGATGCCGCCTGATGTGGTACGCTGTTTCCAGGTGGCGGGTGAGATGGACCAGTAGGCCGGCCCGCCTTGCAGCGCCGGATAGGTGCGGAACATGTCGGCGATCCAGGCGGCGATGCCCGCCTGGAACTCGGCACGCAAGGCGGAGGTATACGGGATGAGCTTCGTCGCCGCGGTCGAGCCGCTGGTGGGTACAAAGGACGACGGCAGGCCGGGCACGAGGAGATTCGGCGTGCCGGCGGCCATCCGGTCGATCTCGGGCCGCAGGTCGTCGTAAGTCACCAGCGGCACGCGTGCTTGATACTCCTCGGCCGTGCTGATCTCGGCAAAGCCATAACGTCGGCCATACGCGGTGCCGGCATTTGCCCGTAGCAAACGCGCAAGGACAGCGCGTTGGGTCGCCTCCACCTTGGTCATGGCACGCGCGAAGCGTCGCGCTTCCGGCAGGGATGCGAGCCACCAAACGCTATTTGCCACCCTCGCCGCCACCGTCATCCCAGAGGCGCCTTCCCCAGCATGCGGAAGGCACACCGTTTCAGGTTGGCGTAACTCAGATCGGTCAAACAGGCCAGTTCATCCCCCTGCCGCCACCCCGGATTGCGTCCTTCGAAGAAGGCGATGCGGGGGTCGCGGCGCTCACACTCGGCGATGTCGCCGATGCCGTCGCGCAGGTGATAATCATGCCGGCAGTGGATGATGCCGGTCACGGGGTCGTAGGCGTCGCCAAAACGATCTGCGGCCAACTGGTCGAGCACCGCCTGCTCAAAAAGTGGGATAGGTTCGGACGACGGAAAGTAGTGCCGGAAGTAGACCGGCAGGTAGCGATAGGTGCGGTAGCCTTTGCAGATCAGGAACCAGTACCAGCGCAGGTGCGGTTCGGTGTCGATGCGCGTATACAGGAAGTGAAACCACGTGCGTTCCAACTCCAGCGACCCCCAATACGGGCGGTCGATGATGGTGTCGCCGGAGAAGAAGGCGCGCACGGGCGCATCCTGCACCGTCGCGTCGAGCAGGCAGAGCGTGGAGAAGCCATGCAGTACGCCGGTATCGCTGTCGCGCAGGACGATCACCCACGGCTTCTCGGCCAGGTCGTGCCGGAATGCCGCGGGGGCAACGCCCGTAAAGTATTGCTGCATCAGCGCATACATCCGGTCAATGTCGGCGGGTATGAGGCCGGCGGTCTCGATGACTGTACCGGTAAGCGGCATTTATAAACTCCCCAGTTCCAGGTAAGGTACCCGCGCGTCGAGCGCCGCCACCGCGGAACGGCCATCGCCCCACTCGACCGCGTAGATGCGGCTGTGCAGCGTAAGATGCCAGGGTTCGCACGCCACCGACAGCAGGGGATCGGTGCCGGCTAGGCCGACGAACAGGAACCGGTGTGCGCTGCCGGTGTGCGTCTTCAGCAGATGCCGTAGCAGCGCACGGAAGACGGCCGGGTCGTCATCGCGGATGGCGATGCACGCCGCGAGCAGGCTGCGCACCGGTGCGCCAGTCGGGGGCAGCAGGCATCCCAGCAGAGGCCGTGCCCAGCGCAGCCATCCCTGATACCCGGTCACCACATGCTGCCGAAATGGCAACTGGTTCCAAGCCGCCATGACACCTTGTATGTGGTCGCCAGTGAAGGCAACGGCGAAATTATCGACAGCTAACCCGCGCAGCAGACCGGTGGGCGCCTGGAGTTCCTCCGCGGTATAAGCCGGGTAACACTGACGCGTCCGTCCCGTCTCGCGCAGGAACGCGGCGATCTCCTCGGCGCCCACGGCACTGCCGGCGACGATGCGCAGGCCCGCCGGCAGGCGCGGTGTGCTCTGGCGCAGCAAGGGGAGGGCTAGCGTCTGGTACCGCCCGATCTCGTGGTACGACGGCAGACCGGCGCGCCCGCTGGTGAGTATTTCCCGCGCGGCGACATTATCTTCCATGATGGTACTCAGATAAAACGGCACGCGCCGTTGTGCCTCGTGTACACGCCGATAGAAGCGAAAACCGCGTGCCAGCGCCGTGGTGCCGCGGATGGCGGGATCAGCGCGCAGGCTGCTGAGGTAGCCCACTTCAGCCGCCGCGCCGTTGAGATACACCCGCCGCACCGTCACCAGCCCGGCGCCGACCAGTTGCCCGTCCTGCTCACCCACCACCACCTGCGGGTCATCGCCTTCGACCTCGATGGCGTCGAAGAAGGCGGGCTCATGCGCGAAGGCCAGCGCCATGGCGCCGGGCATGCTGTTGCGCCGCAGCAGCGCGCGAATCTGCGCGTCGTCGGTACGGGTCGCCAACGACGTACAAGAGATGCTCAAAGGACAGGCGCGCACCAAGGGCGTCTACGGTGGCAACGGCCATCCCGATGCCTTACTGAAAAGCCTGCTCCGCTGCGGACACTGCGGTCACGCGATGATCCACGGGCACACGCGCAAACGCACCGGCACACAATATCGCTACTACGTTTGTACCACTTCGCAAAAACAAGGCACCGACGTCTGCCCCACCAGTACGGTGCCGGCAGGCGCCATCGAGGAATTTGTCGTGAACCAGATTCGTGCGCTGGTCACGCAGCCAGAGATGATCCGCCAGGTGGTCACGGAGGCCGAGACCGTCCGCATGAACCGCGTGACCGAACTGCAGCAGGACGTGACCACACTGGAAGCGCACCTGCTGAGCCGGCAGCATGCTGGGCAACAGCTTACACGGGTGCTGGAAGCGGAAGGCGCCGATACGCCCAACACGCTCATCCTGGAGCAACTCCAGCAACTGGAACGGGAGATCACCGAGACCAGCCAGGCGCTGACCGAGGTGAAGCATGAACTGTTGGCGCTCACGGCGCGCAAAGTCAGCATGAAGGAGTTTCGCGCCGCACTGGAATTATTCGATCCGGTCTGGGAGGTGCTTTACCCCATTGAGCGCGCGCGCATCCTACGCTTGCTCATCGAGCAGATCGACTTCAACGCCGGCACCGGCAAGATCGGCATCACCTTCCGACCCACCGGTGTCGCCACGCTGCATGACGAAATGACCAGTGCACAGCAACTGGCCACACAACCGACCGAGGAGGCATAAGCGATGAATACGAGCACTCCGCTCCGCATGGAATACACCGTGCATTTCGCGACCCAGGCAAAGGGGCGTAAAACAATACGACAGGGCGAGAAGCCGCAGCCCATCGGTCGCATACCCCGCGTGGCGCGCGTCCTGGCGTTGGCACACCACTTCGATGATCTGATCCTGCAGGGCGCAGTCAAGGATTACGCCGAGATCGCCCGGCTGGCACAGTTGTCGCGGGCACGCGTAGCGCAGATTCTCACGCTGAAGTTTCTGGCGCCGGACATCCAGGAGCGCATTGCCCTGCTGCCACCGAGTTATGGGAAGGATGTCATCACGGAAAAGAAGTTACGGCGGATTGCGATGATCCCCGAGTGGGAGCAGCAACGCGAAGTTATTCTTCGACATCAATAAGGCGAAGGCGATCTTACTGTATCTTTATCGTATGGGGCCAACAGGGCAGTTAGTCGGTCGATTCATATTCCAGGCATCCACAAGCTTCTGGCGATGCTCATCGTACCATTCCCTGATTGCTGTAAAGCGCCGCCTTAAGCCGTTGTTAGGGTGTAAAGGCTCACCATTATCTAATCTAAAACTATTCTCTTCTCCACCACATCGGACATGAAAATGCGGAGGTGGGTGTTCGCCAGCAAGAATTCGGAAGCTAAACCCACGAATGCGAACGACTTCTTGTTCGTTAAGAAGAAACGCCTTCTTCCCACCCATAATTGCAGTAGGGGGTAGCAGAAGACACCGTTCGAGTTCGGTCACACAGGGATCATCAAATTCAATTTCTATATTTTCGCTCATTTATTTGTCCTTTGTGTTACAACCGATTTCGGCATGAACATCATTCATTCGTTCACGCCAACTGTGTATTTCGTCAACAGTAGTGAAGATAGCCAGTATATCGGGTGGAGCGTTCGTGTATTCGCGCTGTAAAATAATCTTCCCGCCTTGCTCTATTACTTCATCTGCAAGTTGGCAAATATCGTCTATGATATGGGTGTTGCCCAGTTTGAAGGCATCACCAACAATATCAAAGCCCATCGTTAAGCTACCGATACTCATGTTTTGCTCTTCTCCTCATCAACGGGATTCTCGAAGTGTATTTGCACCCGCTGGACAGACTGCTACTTCTTCCCAGCCAGCCAGCCCACGGACTTCAATGGTTTTGCCACTGACTACACATTCGAAGTACCACGGTCCTGGCGACACTGGTAGCTCCTCGCTGGGCCAATAAATTACATGCTCCTGCCCGCACCCACACTTGACAATCGTTATCCACGGCATACTTATCCTCCCTCATGACTCATGACATCGGCGATAACTCGTCGAGTATCCAATTTTACACCTTTTCCACCTCGGTATACAATTTTCTCGCTGCAAATATGGTATCTGAAGTTTAGATAAACCGTCCGCGGCTCTTTTTTCCAGATGGGTTTTCTGTGCGCATCTTCCTCTAAGCATGTGGGCCGCCTGTCCAGTATGGATGGCGGCCCAATCGGTATCGTACTGGTGTCTGTCACAACCTTCC
>CAIYQO010000253.1 GCA_903928345.1 uncultured bacterium
CACGCTCCGGCGGGCTTAAGACGAGGGCGGAAATCATGCCACCAGTCTACCAGAGCGCCCACGCGCTGACACCAAACCGGGCGGACGCCCCACGAGAAGGATCGCCTGGGAGAGCCTAGCGATATTCATTTGTCAAAGAGCATAAACGTCAGGCTACCGGCTGCGCCCCATCGATGGGGCTTTATCATTAGCGAAAGGTCGTGGGTTTAGATGTGGGGCTTGTGCAAGCTCGATAATACTGATGTCACCGAACATCGAGAAGGAATTCAAACACGAGAGCAGGGTCATAAACGCTTGATAAGCCCCTTTCAAGGGGCGCAGCTGATAGCCTGACGTTTTAACGTCAGGTCGGATAACCAACCGGCGTCTCGCACACCATACTTGAGCCCCGCCCGATTGCCCGCTATACTGGGGTTATCTTACCGTGCGGGAGCGTGCCCCCATGCAACCAGCCATCAATACCGTGTGTATGCCCGAGCTGACCTGGTCCGAGGCGTTGGCCGCGTGCAAAACGGCGGGGTTCACCCGCGTCGAATTCCTGGCCGTGCCGGGATGGGCGCATATCGACCCCGCGAAGCAGAGCGCCGCGGAGCTGACGGCGGCGGCAACGCGCATCGGGGTGCAGCTCGTCGGCATCCACGCGGGCGGCATCAACGGGGAGAGCGACGCGGCGCTGGACGACTCGACGGCCTACATCCGCCAGGTGATGGAATTGGCCGGGCAACTGGGGGCGACGCGCGTGGTCTTCAGCGGCTTCCCCTGGCCTGCCGACCTGACGCCGGACATACGCGCGGCGATCCTGGCCCGCATCGCGCGCCGGCTGGCCGCCCTTGCCCCACGCGCCGAAGCGCTGGGGCTGAACATCTGCCTGGAAAACCACTACCACTGCCAGATGGAGACACTGGCGGATTACGAGGCCGTATTCGCCCAGGTCGATCACCCGCGCGTCGGCGCCACAGTGGACACCGGGCACTTCACCGCCTCGGGCGTCGACCCGGTGTCGGTGGTGCAGGGGCTGGGCGCGCGCGTGCTCAACGTGCACATGAAGGACCACATCGGCACCGAGTCGGTGGGTCTGGGCTACGGCGCCACCAACAACCTGGGCGTGGTGCGCGCGCTGCGCGCCCTCGGCTACCCCCACGACCTGACGGTGGAACTGGAAGTGCACGACCGCGCCAACGCCCTGCGCTTCGTACGCGAAGCGTTTCCGTATTTGCATAATATTATCAGCGTTGAGTAACGCGGAGGATTCCCATGGACGACCTGCGTATCGGCTTCGTCGGCTGCGGCACGCATGCCACGAACAATCTGTATCCTATGCTGAAATATGCCCGCTGCCGGCTGCAGGCGGTGTGCGACCTGGACCGTGAGCTGGCCGAACGCAACGCGCGCATCTTCGGTGGGCAGGCGGCCTATACCGACGCCGCCGTGATGCTCGACGCGGAGTCGCTGGACGGGGTGATCGTGGTGGGCCCGCCGGAACTGCACGCGACCGTGGGCACGATGGTCCTCGAGCGCGGCATCCCGCTGCTGGTGGAGAAGCCGCCCGCGGGCACGCTGGCCGACGCCGAAGCGCTGGTGCGCACCGCGCGGGAGCACGGCACCACGGTGATGGTGGGCTTCATGAAGCGCTTCGCCCTCACCTACGGCAAAATCCACGCCGAAATGCGCGCCGGGCGCTTCGCGCCCTCCTGCGGCTTCTTCCGCTACACCCACTGGGCAGGCAACTCCCTGCCCGGCATGCTGCTCGGTATGTCCATCCACCCCATCGACCTGGCCATCAGCTACTTCGGCGACGTGGCGGAGGTAACGGCGGTACCGTACGATACCGGGTCGGTGCTCTCGCTGGCGGTCATTTTGAAGCACACCAGCGGCAAGTGGAGCGAGCTGATGCTCGGGTGCCACGGCCCGCGCATCCAGGAGCACGTGGAGCTGAGCGGCGTCATCGACGGCAAACACGGCTACTACGTGGTGGACGACATCATCCACCTGGAGGAGCACACCGCAGGCCTGGGCGGGGTGGACGTGATCGCCCCAAGCCTGGCGGAAATTCGCCCGGAGTTCGACCTGCAGGACATCCGCACCTGGCGCCCCGACTACGGCATCCCCAACATGGGGCAGAATACGCCCTTCCTGGCCGGTTACGCCGGCGAAATCCGCGAGTTCGTCGACGCCATCCTCGAACACCGCGAACCCTGGACCGGCGCCGACGAAGCCCTGAAAGCCATGCGCGTCATCGACGTGCTGCTGCAACACCCGGCGGGCGGGACCTTTGCGGTGACAAGCGGATAACATGCATGTGATCGCGTGACGACGCCAGGCCCCCACGGTTTGCCTATACTGGTAACAGGGGGGCGCATCATGGTAATCGGACTCGAGGGGAAGGTGGCCGTAGTCACCGGCGCCGCGTCGGGTATCGGACGGGCGACGGCAATGGCCTTCGCGAAATCCGGCGCCCGCGTGGTGGTGGCGGACGTGCAGACCGACGGCGGCGAGGAAACGGCCGACCGGATCTGCAAACTCGGCTGCGAGGCCACCTTCATACACGCCGACGTGTCGCACCCCCAGAATGTGGACGCCTTGCTGCGCCGCACGGTGGAGCGCTATGGACAGTTGGACTGTGCCTGCAACAACGCCGGCATCGAGGGAGCGCAGGCGCCGACGGATGCCTGTTCCGAGGAGAATTGGGATCGGGTGCTCACGATCAACCTCAAAGGACTCTGGCTGTGCATGAAGTACGAACTTCCCCTCCTGCTCGCTCAAGGCGGCGGGGCTATCGTGAACATCGCCTCCATCGCCGGCCTGGTCGGCTTCACCAACCTGCCCGCCTATTGCGCCTCGAAGGGCGGCGTGGTGCAGCTCACGCGCACGGCGGCGCTGGAATACGCCCAGCGGGGCATCCGGGTGAACGCGGTGTGCCCCGGCGGCATCCGCACGCCCATGCTGGATCGGCTGTTTCACGAGCAACCGGAGATGGAAGCCGGCCTCACCGCGGCACACCCCATGGGTCGTCTGGGAAAACCGGCGGAGATCGCCGAAGCGGTGCTCTGGCTCTGCTCAGACGCCGCCTCCTTCGTCACGGGACAAGCGCTGGCCGTCGACGGCGGCTACGTCGCGCAATAAAAAACGGGGGAAGCGCTTGCGCTTCCCCCGTTGATCCTACTTGACTCCCCTCATCAGTACTCGAACACCACCGCCTGATGCATGGCGAATTTCGGTACGGTGACTTGCACGGCGCCGTCGAGGCGCGTCATCGGCAGGGCTTCGCCGCTGGGGGCGAGGGTGACGCGGGTGATCGGCTCCGGCACGGCGAGGGTGACGGGGGTGTTGTACAACGGCACCAGGTCCTCGATCACCAGGCAGCGGCCGCGTTGCAGCGGGGGGCCGTAGAGCAGGTGCGCCACGTAGCGCCGGTGCTGCGGCTGGTGGGCCAGCGTGGCGCGACCCGCGCTGGGCAGCGGCGCGGTGAGAGTACGTCGGTTGTAGAGCAGCGCGAGGGCGTTCTGGAAGTACTGCCGGTGCAGCCGCGCGCCGTGGCGATAGTACAGCTCGTCTACCGGGTGCGCCAGGGAGACGATGTTGCCGTGGCGCCACGCGGCGGGATGGGCGGCATCCTCCAGCCGGTTGGGCGTGTTCTGGTGCGAGCAGTAGTGCGCGTAGGTGCGGTCGAAGTATGGCTCCTTGATCGCCGCCAGCGCTTCGCCGCCGGTCAGTTTCGCGCGCAGCGCCGCGGTATAGCAGGTGATGGGCGAGGCGACCATGCCGGCGTTCACCCGCGGGCCGACGACCAGGTAGTCGTCCACGTAGTTGGCAGACCCCTGGTACTCGGCGCCCACGTCGAGCAGGAAGCGCGTCTTCGCCGTGTCCAGCCCGCCTTCGCCCAGCACCAGCAGGCTCCCGCCGGTCGCCAGGTACTGCGCCATCGCCGCGGCGGAGGCGTCGTCCAGATTGGCGTGACCGGGGAGGACGACGGTGTCGTAGCGCTCCAGCGCGCGGCCCGGGGTGACCACCTCGAAGTCCGTCTGCGTCTCCATCAGCATATTCGCCGTGCCCTGGTCGTGCGGTTCGCTGCCGCTGAGCCACAGGCCCAGGTTGGCATACGGCTCGCTCTCCAGGCCATACGCCTCGATCTCCTCGATGTAGGCCAGCCCCTTGCCGAGATTCTCATAGGTGCCCATGTCCATCACGCCGCTGGGATGCAACTGGTCGCCGAAGTTGACGTGTGCGCCGTAGGCGATCATGCACGCCGCTTCGTAACGGATAGCGTCGGGGTCCTTGAAGCCGCCGAACTCGCCCCACGCGGTGTGGAACTTGCCGCTCATGGCGGTGTAGGGCTTGCCGGAGTTGGCGAAGTAGCGGGCGCGGATGGGGAATTTGTCATACCCGCCCCAGGTGGTCGGCAGGTCTTCCAGGTCGAAGTGCGTCATCGCGTCGTGCCACTGCGGCGTGTATTGGCTGGCGCCGCTGTTGTGGTAGAGGAGCGCCTGCGGGTGCGCGCCGAGGATGATCTCCCGCGTGGCCTGCTGGAAATGCTGCCACTTGCGCACGTGATACGTCTGCGCGTCGGCGGCGTTATTCGCGTCCAGCCCGGCGGTGGCCATCCCCGCCCGGCAGGCGTCGCAGTAGCACACCTCGCCGAAGCAGATGTCATACCAGAAGCCGTCCACCGGGTAGCGCGCGCACAGTTCGCGCGTCTGCGCCAGAATCAGCTCCAGGTAGCCGCCGTTGGCGCACATCGTCTGCCAGGAGAAGCACGGCCGCGGATCGGTCGGCTGGGCGTCGGGCGCGAAGTTGATATTGTGCGCGGAGCCGTCCTGGTGGCGGCCCACCCACTCCGGGTGCGTCTCCGCGTCGTGCACCGACCAGCCCACGGTGAAGTAGATCGGCGCGAGCACGCCGATGGCGTGGCAGGCGGCAATCTGCTCGCCCAGCAGGTCGCGCGTCAACGTCGGGTGCGGGCTGCCGACCTCGGTGGGGTAGTAGCTCCACCCGTGGTGGCACTTGGCGAAGATATTGATCGCCTGGATGCGTCCCGCCTGCAGCGCGGCCTGAAACTGCGCCGCGTCGAAATCCCGCCCCACGTCGGGGATCAGTTCCGAGGTGTGAAAGTCCAGGTGCACCTGGCGCGCCGGCAACTTGAGCATGAGAGCCTCCCTGTGGTGAGATGTTGATGATCTTCTGTAGCGCATGGGCGCCGTCCCATGCCTGGCCGTCGCACGCGTGATCCGATGGAGCCAACATGGAAAGTCGACGACTTCTTCCCGCTGCTCCATCGGCTAAGGTTATCGTAAACAGGCATGGGACGGCGCCCATGCCCTACGGCCCCATCGACTGAACGCGAGCAAGCCCCAACCCGCGATACTATAACAGAAATCGCCAATCTCGGCAGCGCCTGTAGGAAATCGGTTACTTGGGTCGAATTACCCTCGGCATGAGTACCACGATTGAGATTACCGACGCCTGGACGGTGCGGGTGGCGGGCGTGTCCCTGGCGGTGGCGCCCGCGCCGTTGCTCACCGTGACCGGCGAAGTGCACGACGCACTGCCGCTGTTCGACGCCGAAACGGCGGGGTGGTCGAAGGGCGCGCGGCTGCGCGGCGTGGACACCCAGGAGACGTGCGCCAAATACGCGCTGGAGCCCGGCAGCCTGGTCGTCAGCGCGCCGGACGGCACCGTCTACACCCGCGATGTCGACTACGCCCTCGACGAGGAATGGGGTACCGGCGGGCGACTCGCCGGCGGGCGCATCGCGGAGGGGCAACCCGTCGTGGTGGGCTACCGGCACGGCCAGGGTCGCCTGGACACGGTGCTGGTGGATGCCGCGGGCCATATCGGCCTGCGCGCGGGCGTGCCGCACATCAGCGTACCGCGCGCGCCGGAACTTCGCGCGGGGGAGCGGGCGCTCGCCAACGTGTGGGTTTCCGCCCGCCTGGACGCGCTGGACGCGGATCACCTCTTCCCCATCCTGGAAACGGCGTACCCCGCGTCGCCGGCACCGGTCGCCGCGGCACTGCTGCCCCGCACGCTGGAAAAGTTGCGCGCCGGCACGCCGCTGCGCATCCTCGCCTGGGGGGACAGCGTCACCGAAGCGAGCTACCTGGCCGACCCGGCGGAGCGCTGGCAGGCGCAAACCGTGGCCCGGCTGCAGGCGCGCTTCCCGCGGGCGCAAATCGAGCTGCTGCACCTCGGCTGGGGCGGGCGCAACACCGCGAGCTTCCTCGCCGAGCCCCCCGGCAGCCCCTACAACTACGCGGAGCAGGTGCTCGGTTGCCGCCCCGACCTGATTATCTCCGAATTCGTCAACGATTCCGGTTTCGCACCGGCGGAGATCGAGGAACGCTATGAGCAGTTGCGGGCGGATTTCCAGCAGATCGGCGCCGAGTGGATCATCCAGACGCCGCATTACGTGCGCCCGGACTGGATGGGCCTCACCCGCGAGCGCGACATCGACGACGACCCACGCCCCTATGTCGCCGTCCTGCGCACCTTCGCCAGTGCCCACCACATCGCGCTGACCGACGCCGCCAACCGCTGGGGCCGACTGTGGCGCCAGGGCATCCCCTACACCACGCTCTTCCTGAACTCGATCAACCACCCCGACGCCCGCGGCATGGCCCTCTTCGCCGACAGCGTGCTGGCGCTGTTCCCGACGGAATGACAAGGTGAAGGGGTGATAAGAAACTATCTCAAAACGCCTGGTCGTCAGATCGCGGAGGATTTTCGTCGTCTGGCAAGGCGGATTTCCGAGAGTGTATGGGGACATACATGCCAGGAAATCCAACACCGCCAGACGGGGAAAGGACCCGCGAGATGACGG
>CAIYQO010000254.1 GCA_903928345.1 uncultured bacterium
CCGTCATCTCGCGGGTCCTTTCCCCGTCTGGCGGTGTTGGATTTCCTGGCATGTATGTCCCCATACACTCTCGGAAATCCGCCTTGCCAGACGACGAAAATCCTCCGCGATCTGACGACCAGGCGTTTTGAGATAGTTTCTAAGCTTGGTACGTCCGCCTAGACGCGGCCCCCATCTCCCCACCTCTTCCCCCCGAGGAGAAGAGGAGTCCCGGGGTGGGTATCACGCTCCCGGCGTATGAATGTTATCCCGGGTGACTCCCTTCCCCTCGGGGGGAAGGGCGGGGGATGAGGGCCGCGTGCAGGAAGGCGAAGCGAGCTTAATTGAACGGCATTGCGCTTCAGCGTGCTCCATCAGGTAGCCACGTCCTTTAGGGCGTGGGACGCAGAAGCGTGCAGGCGATGTCAGATCGCACAATTCTAATAACACGACGGCGGCCCACGTCGCCCTCCGCAAATTTCATCCCCTCATCATCGCGCTGCAATCGTTTTGTAACCCTCCTCTGCGATACTTGTTCATGGCACTCCAGCGAGTGCCGGTATTGCTTTCCGCGTCGAGAAGCGGCGCGTGACACACCGAGAGGAGGGTGGAATGACCAGGCATGATTGGTGGACCGCGGGGGTGACGGCGGCGGGGGTGGCCGCGTTGATGACGGCGCTGCTGGCGCAGCCGCTGTGCTGGGCGAAAGACACGGTGCTGGTGAAGGTGCCCGCGCTACCCTCCACGCAACTCGCCATTCCTGCCATGAAGGCGCAGGTGTCGGCGACGACGAAGCCGAAGCCGGGCGACGTGGTGCAGGTGCAACTGGCGGTGAAGTCGCCCGCCCGCGCTGACGCCACGGTGGTGCCGGTGACGGTGACGGTGTTGCGTACGGAGATGGGCGAGGACGAGCGCTCGATGCCGGAACCCACGCGCGTGACGGAACTGAAGACCCGCCTGCCCATCAACAAGAACGGCGCCGGCGCAACGACGGTGACGCTGCCGCTGCAGTGGGTGAAAGCCCGGGTGCGCAAGCCAACCGCGTCGCGTCCGTCCCGGATCGTGAACTACCAACTGGTGCTGAGTGCCACCGTGGCCGGTAAGACCGTCTGCTCCGACCCGGAAACCCTCGCCATGCTGGCCCCCCCGCCACGCCAGGCCGCGACGGTGCGCACGGCGTCGGCACGCGCGAGCAAACCGAGCAAGGGGCCGTTGCTCGCTTCGGCGAAGAAATAACGAGACGGGGGCGATGCGGTTCACTTTAGCGTTCCGCGCCTCCCGGCGCGCCCCCATCCCCGACCCTTCCCCCGTAACGTCCTGTGACGGGGGAAGGGAGATATATTTCGGCGAGCTGTGCGGTACCCATTCCCCCTCCCCCGTCACATGGACGTTACGGGGGAGGGGGTCAGGGGGTGGGGGGCCGCGTTTAGGCGAGGTGTTCGTAAGTAAACCGAATTGGGAACAGGAGAAGCCATGCGGCTGCGCGCGGTGCTTTTGGGAGCAGTGGTCGGGATACTCATCGGCGGGATCATCGCGGTGGTGCGGGGTCCCGCTCTGCGCCCAACCGCGCCGCCCGTGCCGTTGGGGGAGGACGGCGGGCGCATCACCCGCGTGGTGATGCAGTATCACCCGGCGGCGGCACCGCAGGTCATCCCCATCTACACGCAATTCCTGGCGGCGGTCGGACGCGACGTGCAGGTGGTATGGGCCGTCGGTTCCCCGGCCGATCTGGACGATCTGCGCGCGCACCTGGGCCGCGCCTGGCCCGCGGGCAGCCACACGGTGCTCGTCGGCAAGGCGATCTCCACCTGGGCGAAGGATCGCTTCGTGGCGCTGCGCCTCCCCGGCGTGCCGGACGCCGCGGTGTGCGGCGCCCCCGTGCGCACCCACACCGCTAATCCCCTGCGCACTAATGACCAGGAAGTGCCGTACCGGCTGGCGCAGACCCCCGACGCCCATTGCGGCGTGCGCGGGTGCGATGTGGATTTCGACGGCGGGGATTTCCTCGCCACCGCCGGGCACCTCTTCGCCGGGCCGACCATCCTGCAGAAGAACCGCCTCGGTCCCGGTGCGCGCTTCCTCGACCGCGCCGCGCTGTCCGCCCACCTCGCCGAACGGCTTGGCCACCCGATTACCTGGCTGGGCGACACCCCCGCCGACGCGCCGCCGCACCACGTGGGGATGTTCCTCACCGTCATCGGCCACACCGCGGCGGTGGGCGACCTCGACCTGGCGGCGCGACTCGGCGTGCCGGCGGAGACGCAGCGTGCCCTGCAAGCCGCCGGCGGCCCCGCCTCCCCCGCCTTCTGCGCCGACCTCCGCCTCCAGTTAGAAAAGGTCGCCCGCCGTCTGCGCGGGCTGGGCTACACCGTGGTGCGCGTGCCGTTGCTCCCCTCCGCCACCACGCGCGCCTGGATGAGCTACAACAACGGCATCGTGGATGCGCGCGGTGGGCATCCCGTCTTCTACATGCCCACCTTCGGCGCCCCCACCCTCGACGCCGCCGCCGCCACCACCTTTCACGCCACCATGGGCTGCCCCGTAATCCCCATCGACTGCGCCCACATCTGGCACCTCGGCGGCTCGCTGCACTGCCTGGTGAACGTGGTGGGGCGCGGGGGGTAAGACGAGATGACGCCCGTACGCGGTTCCCTTTGCCGTTCCGCGCCTCCCGGCACGGCCCTCACCCCGACCCTCTCCCAGCGGGGAGAGGGAGTGCTGGTTACCATGCGTGTGCGAAGACCTGGTGACTCCCTTCCCCTCGGGGGGAAGGGGCTGGGGGATGAGGGTCGCGCCGTAAGGCGCGAAACGCTTTAGCCAAACCGTTTCCCCCCTACCCGTACCACCCCCACAGCCCCGCCAGCGCTTTGCGCTGGGTGAGCAGGGTGAGGCGCTCGCGTTGGGCAGGGAGGGTGAGGGTGGGGGTGACGCCGTGGGCGTCGTGCACTACCGCCACGGCGCGTGCGGTGCAGGCGGCATCGGGGGCGGGCAAGCCGGCCCCGGCGGCATAGAGGCGGGCGAACCAGGCCGTGAGCGGCGCGGTGAGCAGCAGCGCGAGCAGGCCATCGAGGTAGGCGGCACCGTAGAAGCGCTCCCCGAAGAAGCCCAGGCTTTCCAGCCGCACGCGCAGGCAGCGCAGCAGCGGTTCGTAGGCCTCCCGCGGCCACGGCGTGTCGCGCTCCATTGCGGTGAAGGGCACGGCGGGGAAGTCCGGGCGCAGCGCGGGCATGCGCCCGACGCCCGTCACCACCCCCAGGTAGCCGCGCCAGCGCGCCGCCAGCGAGCGCCGCGCCCCGTGGCGATCCTCTTGCCCGTAGAGCGCCAGCAGTTGCCGGAAGGCGGCGCGCACTACGCCGGGCGGCGCCGTGCGCCGGGCCGCCACGGCCTCCGTCGCCGCCGTGCGCGTGAAAGTGGCCAGCACCTTTTCCAGCGAATCCGGCTCGAGCGCGGTGAGAAACAGCGGGCGGAAGGCATCGGCGAGCAGGATGGCGGTGGCGATGCGCTCACGCGGGACGAGCATGGTGTCGGCCAGCACGTCGTGCACCGCACGCGTCACGCGCTCCACCACGGGCCACGTCATCGGCTTTTGCCCGGGCAATTGCGCGGGCGGGTCGGGTTGCGCCAGATGCAATGCCGGCAGCAGCGCGCGCAACGCCGGGCGGTGCGCCTCCACCGGGCGCCCGCTATTTTCCGCCACCGCCGGGCAGCCGAAGCGCAAATCGAGCCGCACCTGCCCCGCCGCCGGCACGGGAAGCAACGGGTACAGGCGGCAAGCCAACGGCTTGGCCGCTTCTCCCAATTGCGCGTGGATGCGGCAGCGGTTGGCGTCGTCCAAAAAGACGCAGCGCCCGTCGTCGCGATGCGCCAGCCGCGTCTTCTCCCCCTCGCGCACCAGCGGTTGCGGCACGTCCGCCCACGCCAGCGCCCCGAGGCGCGCCGCCTCCTCCGCCGTCACGTGCACCGTCAGCACCCCGCTGCAGCAGCGCCCGCACCCCGTGCAATCGTAGCACTGCTCCCGCGGCATATTCAACACGTCCCCGCTCATGGGGTCATTATCGCCCATGAGACGGCTGCAGCGCAAGAGACCTGCCCTCCCGCCTTGAAGGGAGCAGGGGCATATGCGTCGATGTAAGATCTCCGTTCACCTGGTTTCCGACCCGACGATAAATCGTCGGGCTATCGGCTGCGCCCCATCAATGGGGCTTGGGCAGGCCGCGAAATGGTTGGGCAGGGAATGCACCACGGAACATATGCCGAACAAGAGACATTTCGGTCATATCGTCAGCGTATCGGCGTTAATTCTTCGGGTCACGCACGCTTGACAAGCCCCTTTCAAGGGGCGCAGCCGATAGCCTGACGATTTATCGTCGGGTCGGAAAAGAGACAAGCCGCTTCAATAAGCTAACGCGTTTGAGGAAGGGAATGGGGTCGCGCGGGAGCGCGGAACGACTGTTGAACGGTATTGCGTCTAACCCCCTCCATTTCCGGGTATACCAGCGGTAGCTGACAAATCTCTGCGCCTGTTTCGTCGGGCGGGCTTGCGACGGGCAAACATCCGTGTTACACTAGCATTATGACGACGCCGCCACCTGTAGCGTTGGTCGGATACTGGCAACAGCTGCGCAAACCGCTGGAGCTGGAGTTGGCGCACGACTGCGCGGACACCGCCATCGTCGGCGCCGGCATCGGCACCTACGCCAAGCTCTGGGCGGAGCGCCTGCGCGGGGGCGACGAGGCCGACCTGCGCCTGGCGCTCTCTATCGCCCGCGGCCTGCGCGACTACCGCACCATGCCGGTGGCGGAGCGCCGCCGCCGCGCCGCCGCCGCCATCGACCTGCTGCGCCGTCGCGAGGAGGGCCAGCCGCCGCCGCCCCCTGCCGCGAAGCCCGCCCCCGTCAAACGCGCCGCCGCCAAACCCCGCCCCGCCCCGCGTCCCACGCCGCCGGATATCCTGCCCGTCGGGCACGAATTGCTCGAGATGCCGCTGGGCATCCTGGCTCCGCGCGCCAAGTGGCCGCGTCTGCTGGCGGATGGGCTGAACCTTTATACGGTGCGCGACCTGCTCTACCACATCCCGCGCGACTGGGTGGAGCTGTGTCCGGTGCGCGGCGTGCCCGACGGCGCGCGGGTGGCGGTCACCGGCACGGTGCGCCGCCGCCAGTGCGACCGGCTCACCTCGAAAAAGCTGCAGCATCCGCTGTACAAATACACGCTGACCATCGACGACGGCACCGGCGAGGCGTGGGCCTTCGCCTTCTCCTCGGAGCCCGATCACGCGCGGGCGGGTAAGCGCTGGAGCTTCACCAAGCTCCCCTTCGAGGAGGGGCAGCGCGTGCTGGTGCTCGGTAAGGCGGAGGTGGCGGGGAAGATCGTGCAGCTCAAGGTGGAGGACATCTACCAGCTCACCGACGCGGAGGCCGGCGTGCTGCAACCCGGCGTGCGCCTGCCGCTCTACCCGCTCACCGCGGGCGTCTTCCAGAGCCAGATTCACCGCACCGTGCTGCGCGTGCTGGCGGCGTTGGGCTCCGGGGAGTCCGCCAACGCGCAGATCGACCCCATCCCGGCGGAAATTCGCGACGAATACGGCCTGCTCCCGCTGATCGAGGCGCTGACGGAGTTGCACCAGCCGCGCACCTCGCAGCACCACGCCGAGGCGCGCAAGCGGCTGGCATTCGAAGAGTTCCTTATCCCGCAGCTCATCCTCGCCCGGCGCCGCTGGGAAACCCAGCACGAGCCCGGCGCGGCGCTCTGCTGCCCGACGGAAACGATGTCCGAGCTGACGGCGCGTGTCGCCCCCTTTCCGCCCACCCTCGCGCAGGCGCGCGTGCTGGCGGAGATCGAGGAGGACCTGCGTGCCCCGCGCCCGATGAACCGCCTGCTGCAGGGGGACGTGGGCAGCGGCAAAACACTCGTGGCCGCCGCGGCGCTGGCCTTCGCCGTGCGCGCCGGTTATCAGGCGGCGATGATGGCCCCCACGGAAATCCTCGCCGAACAGCTCTACCTGGTGCTGACGCGCCTGCTCAAACCGCTGGGCATCACGCCGGTGCTCCTCACCGGCAACGTGTCTGCGGCGGAGCGCCGCCCCGCGCTGGCGGCGTTGGCCGGGGGCGCCGCCCAACTCGCCGTGGGCACCCAGGCGCTCATCCAGGAAACGGTGCAGTTCCGCAACCTCGGGCTGGCGATCATCGACGAGCAGCACCGCTTCGGGGTGGCGCAGCGCGCTGCGTTGCGCGGCAAAGGGGGCGTGCCGAACACGCTGGTGATGACCGCCACGCCCATCCCGCGCACGCTGAGCCTCACCGCCTTCGGCGACCTGGATATCTCCGTCCTCGACGAGTTGCCTCCCGGGCGCCACCCGGTGGAGACGCGCTGGCAGGACGCCCACGACCTGCGCGACGCCTACGCCTACATCCGCGCCCAGGTGGCGGCGGGGCGGCAGGCGTATGTCCTCTGCCCGCTGGTGGAGCAGTCCGACCTGCTGCAGGCGGACGCCGCGGTGGAGCTGGCCGCCGAATTGCAGCGCGACATCTTCCCCGACCTGCGCGTCGGCCTGCTGCACGGCCGCCTGCGCCCCGAGGAGAAGGACGCCGCCATGGAAGCTTTCCGCGCCGGAGAGACGCATATCCTCGCCTGCACCACGGTGGTGGAGGTCGGCGTGGACGTGCCCAACGCCACCGTGATGCTCATCCGCAACGCCGAGCGCTTCGGCCTCGCCCAGTTACACCAGTTGCGTGGGCGCGTGGGGCGCTCCGAGCACGCCTCCACCTGCCTGCTCGTTTCCCACCCGCGCTTCGACCCCGCCCAGCAGGACGACGAAGACCTGCCCGCCCGCAAACGCCTGCGCATCCTCTGCACCGAGCAGGACGGCTTCCGCATCGCCGAGGCCGACCTGGAGCTGCGCGGCCCCGGCGACTACCTCGGCACGCGGCAAAGCGGCCTCGTCGACTTCAAAATCGGCCACCTGCTCCACGACGGCAAGTACCTGGAGCAGGCCCGCCACGCCGCCCAGTCCCTCATCGCCGACGACCCCGACCTCAAACACCCCGCCCACGCCGACCTCGCCCGCCGCGTGCAACGGATGAAGGCGGGGCTGGATCAGTTTCGGGGGTAATGGCCTTGACAACCCCGCCGTTCCACGCTAAGATAGGCGGCACAGTGGCCGAAGTGGCGGAATGGCAGACGCGCTTGGTTCAGGACCAAGTGGGAGTATTCCCGTGTAGGTTCGACTCCTATCTTCGGCACCACTCTTCTCGCGCCCCGGCGTAAAGCCGGGGCGCGCGTGCTTAGGAGACCCGATGCGCGGCCAACCTCTGCCCGATGAACCCGACGACGCCCCGGCGCCCCCCCTCCGACGGCGCGGGTGCCTCCGGCGGCTGCTGCTCCTGCTGCTCCTCGGTGTGCTGGGCTGGGGGGGCTTCCTCGATATCTACGGCCAGACGGATCAGGCGTCGCCGTCGCCGGTTATCGTGGTGCTGGGGTCGCGCGTGCTGGCCAACGGGGAGCCCGACGACAGCCTGCGCGCCCGCACCCGCCACGCCGTGGAGCTGTACCAGCGCGGCTTCGCCCCCCTGCTCCTCACCACCGGCGGGCTGGACGCCGAGAACCACGCGCCCCCCACCGAGGCCGACGCGGCCGCCCGGTTGGCCATGCACCTGGGCGTGCCGGAAGCGGCGATCCTCGAGGAATCCGCCTCCACCAACACCTGGGAGAACGCCCGCAACGCCGCCCGCATCTGCCGCGCCCACGGCTGGACGCGCGTCATCATCGTCAGCGACCCCTACCACCTCTGGCGCGCCCACCGCGACTTCACCCGCGCCGGCCTCACCGCCTACCCCAGCCCCGCTCGCGACTGCGCCCGCAACCGCGACCCCGCCCAACGCGCCCTGTGGACCCTGCGCGAAATGGCCGCCATCCTGCGCGACGTGGTGTTGGGGAACAAAGCGCGGGCGCGCTGACAGCGCCGGGGGGTGGTCTGGTCACCGTTTGGAACAAGGCGAGAGCCCGGCCCGACAACAGGTAAGGGAACGCAGACCAGCACTGTGTGGAAGCATGACGGCAGTCGCGCGCCCGGGTGGAGTTGAGAGTGCCCATGCGTAATTCCCAACATCCGCGTTGGTGAGAATCGCGCATGGGCACTGCACCGTTGCCGGGCGCGGGGCTGCCGCCGACCTTCCACACGGTGCTGGTCTGCCGACCCTTGCTTGACCACGGGCTAACGACCTGCGCCAGCAGGACTGTCCCCCACCCCCGCCAGGTAGCTCACGATGCCGTCTTGCATGTCGCGGGCGGCGGTGGCGCCGGTTTGGTAGCCGTTGACGAAGATGGCGAAGACCAGGCGCTCGCCGGCGTGGGTGGTGACGTAGCCGGTGAGGCAGGAGATGCCGCGCATCGTGCCCGTTTTCGCGTGGGCGTTGCCCTCCGCCAGCGTGCCGATGAGGCGTTTGCGCAGCGTGCCGTCGCGCCCGGCAATAGGCAGGGCGTTGTAGAAGGCCGGGTATTGCGGGGTGAGCACCATCTGCGTGAGCACGCGCACGGCGGCGGCGGGGGTGAGACGGTTGCGGCGCGACAGCCCGCAGCCGTCCACCAGCGCGATGCCGTGCCCGCCCACGCCGGTTTCGCGCAGGAAATCCTCCACCAGCAGCGGGAAGCGGTTCGGCAGCGGCTGCGCCAGGTAGTTCCGCGCCACCAGCGTCCAACGCAACTGCTCCGCCATATGGTTGTCGCTCTCCTTGAGCAGCGGCACGATCACCTCCGCGAGCGGCGCCGATTCGTGCACGGCCAGCGGGGTGAGGGTCGGCGACGCCGTCCCCGTGCGCGGCGCGCCCACGGTGATACCCTCCGCCTGCAATTCGCGCTGGAAGAGCAGCCCGACAAAGCGGTCGGGATGCGACACGCTGACGCGCTCGCTCAACTCCGCGCCCGGCGCCACGCGCCCCGCCACCACCACCGTGTCCCCGCGCAACGTCACGTCGATGGCGCCGGTCTGCACGGTTGCCACGGTGTGCGCGCGGTTCACCACGTGCAGCAGCAAGGGGGGCTCCAGCACCGTCGTGGGGCGTTGCCCCGCCACGGTGCCATGCACGGTGAGGGTCACCGCGTTGCGCTGGCAGGAAAGCGCGCACGCGGGCGCGGCGTAATACCACGGCAGGTCGTCGGCCTCCCACCCCTCGCCGAGGAGCGGGCCCGCGCCGGGGAAGAAGCTGGTGTCCACGATCAGCGCGCCATGCACGGCGTGGATGGGCGCCGTGCCGTGCGTCGGGTCGCCCGTTGCCAGTACGTGTGCCAGCGCGCGCAGGTCGTCGGGCATCAGCGAGGGGTCGCCCTCACCGCGCAGGTAGAGGTTGCCCGTCACCACGCCGTCGGTCACCGTGCCGTCGGTGAGCACGCGCGTGGCGAAACGGTAGTCCGGCCCCAGCCGGTTGAGGGCGATCGCCACGGTGACGATCTTCGCCGTGGAGGCGGGGATGAAGGTGGCGTTGGCATCCTGCGCAAACCAGATGTCGCCGTGGTCCAACGACTGGATCATCACGCCGAAATGCGCACCCGCCAGCGTGCGGTGCGCCTCCAGCGCGGCAACGTGTGCCGGTAGCCCGGCAGGCGCCACCGCGGACACCGCCCGCAGCAGGCCGACGACGAGTACGACAAGTAGTCCATAACGCATGACGATCACCGTTGCTGTAGAAATTGCCGGGCCAGGCATAACCCCGCCACCGACTTGGCGTCGACGAACCCGCCGCTCGCCAGCCGCGCGTCCACGTCCGCCCACGACAGGCGCACCACCTCGATCCGCTCGTCGGCATCGTGCGCCAGGCGTTCCGGCGTCAACGCTTCGGCCACGAAGAGGTGCAGCCGTTCGGTACTATACCCCGGCGCCAGGAAGATCGCGTGCAGCGGAGTCAACAACCCTGGCCGATAGCCGATCTCCTCCATCAACTCGCGCGCCGCGCAGGCCGCCGGCTCCTCGCCCGCCTCCAGCGTGCCGGCGGGAATCTCCAACAGTGCCTGCCCCGCCGCGTGCCGCCATTGGCGCACCAGCAGCACGCACCCGTCGGCGTCGATGGGCACCATCGCCACCGCGCCGGGATGGGCAATCACCTCGCGAGTGCTCACGTGCCCGTCGGGTAGGCGCACGGTATCCACGTGCACCGTCAGCAGCCGCCCCTGCCAGGCGACCCGCGTCTCCTGCAGCTCTTCGCGCAAGGCGTCATCGGTCATGTGTGTTCTCCCCGTACCGCCGGCGAGACGCCGGCGGTACACCAATTCACCGTTCTCCCGCATTATACCCGCCGCGCGGGTACGCGTCACGCGGACGGATTGCCGCGCGGCGCGGGGGGAAAAATAGCGCGTAGGGGGTGCGATTATGGCTGAACCGCAGATGCTGTTTCACCTCACGTTGAAGGATACCGACCTGCGCGCGGCGCTGGCGGACGTCTTCGCCCAAGCGGGCCGCGGCTTCACCTTCGACGACATGCCGGACGGCGTTGTTACCGTGCACGCCGACGATTTGAACTTCCGCGACACGTTGAAGCTGCTGTTGCCCACGGGCTTCGAGGCGGTGGAGTCTCCCGACGGCCTCTACCACATCCGCCGCAACCCGGAAGCGGCACAGGAGCGGTACGCGGCGTGATGGGATTCATATCCCGCTTGCCTGCTGCCGGCCCCCATCCCCGACCCTTCCCCCGTAACGTCCTGTGACAGGGGAAGGGAGCTAATGATCGGCAGGCTGTCTGATTTTTCTCCCCCTCCCCCGTCACAGGACGTTACGGGGGAGGGGGCCAGGGGGGTGGGGGGCGGACGATAGGCAAGGTCGGGGTATACGCGCGTTCACGTCGAAAGGTTCCGCCGCCTCGATGGCGAAGGGATACGGTATCCTGCCCTCGAGGTGAAGTCTATGGATGACTCGTTAAGCGCGAAGTTGAAAAAGACGGCGGAAGCCGGGATGGCGTATGTGGGGGAGTTGGCGCAGAAGACGGGCGAACAGCTCATCGAGCTGCGCTCGCTGCAGCGCATCGACCAGCAGGCGCGCGAGCTGGAAAAGGAAAAGGCCCGCCACCGCAACACCATGGTCGACCTGCTGATCCGCATGTTCGACCAGCAC
The DNA here is from genome assembly GCA_903928345.1 of uncultured bacterium. Classification (GTDB taxonomy): domain Bacteria; phylum Armatimonadota; class Hebobacteria; order CAIYQO01; family CAIYQO01. Next base: position 11,078 of record CAIYQO010000254.1, read on the forward strand.
ACCTTCGCGGAGGCGTTGATGCGCCCGGAATATGAGCGCATCAAAGAGATCGACGCGCAACTGGCGGCGCTGGCGCAAGAGAAGGCGCACATCGCCGCCGTGCATGCCAAACCCGCCGAACCGGCGCCCGCCCCGGAGGCTTCCGCGGAAGCCCCCGCCGCGCCGGCGGCTCCTGAGGCGTAACCCGCGCCCGTGCGCTCCGCCAAACCTGTCGTCAACATCACCGATCAAGTCGAAGCCCTGACCGCCGACCTGTGCGCGCGCATCCCGTCGCTGGCGCATATCGACGCCCGGCGCGTGCTCGTGTGCCTCACGCGCACGCGGCGTCGCGCCGCCGGGGGCACCTTCGCCAAGATCGTCCCCATGTGCTTCCCCGACGGCACGCCCTACAAGCGCGATGGCGAGGCGCTCTTCGTGCTGCCGCAGTTCCCCACCCCGGTGGGCGACGTGCGCTATTTGATTTATCTCTTCGTGCCGCGCTTTTTCGAGCAACCCGCCGAGCGCCGGCTACTCACCCTCATCCACGAACTCTACCACATCGCGCCCGCCTTCGACGGCACCATCCGCCGCTTCGGCACGCGCGCCCACGGCAACAGCCGCGAGGACTACAACGCCCGCCTGGAGCCGCTGGTGCAGGCGTATCTCGCGTCATCACCCCCCGCGCCGCTCCTCGCCCCCCTGCATCACGACCTGCGCGCCCTCGCCAAAACCGCCTCCCTCATCGGTCGCACGATGGCGGTGCCGAAAGCCGTTCGAATTTCGGATTTTGGATTGTGATTGTCTGAACCGGGATTTGGGGGGATTAGAGGATTTCCTCGATGGGGGGACGGTTGGCGCTTGCCGAAAGGCGCAGGGCTACCTTATCCTCAATATCCCATCCGTCCCGGTGAATTACCCACCCCACCAGGTTATCCGACCCCCAGCAAGGTCAAAAACGTTCTCCCATCAAGGAAATCCCTTCATCCCCCCAAATCCCGGTTCAGACGATTTTTGACACCACCTTACGCTCGCTCGTATAATGTAGGCCGTGCCGGGCAACCGGCAACACGTGTGAGAGAGAGGTTTTGTCCTGATGCAGATCGCCGACCGCTTATTGAAGACTCCCCCGTACCCCTTTGCCGAGTTGGCGCGTCTGAAACGGGAAGCGGTGGCGAACGGTGTGGACCTGATCGACTTCGGCATCGGCGACCCCGATCAGCCGACGCCGGACTTCGTGGTCAAGGCCCTGCAGCGCGCCGTCGAGAACACGAGCTATCACCAGTACGACGAGACGGGCTACGGGCTGCCGGCCTTGCGCCAGGCCATCGCCAAGTGGTACGGCACGCGCTTCGGCGTGACGCTGAACCCGGACACCGAGGTGCTGCGCCTCATCGGCTCCAAGGAGGGCATCGCGCACATCTCCTGGGCGGTACTCAACCCCGGTGACATCGCGCTGGTGCCCGACCCGGCCTACCCGGTGTATAAGGTGAGCACCCTCTTTGCCGGCGGTGAGAGCTACTTCATGCCGATGACCGCTGAGCGCGGCTGGACGCCCGACCTGGCGGCCATTCCGAGCGATATCGCCGATCGCGCCAAAATCATGTGGCTCTGCTACCCGAACATGCCGACGGGCGGCACCGTGGGGCTGGACTTCCTGGCTGAGGCGGTGGCCTTCGCCAAAGCCCACGACATCCTGATCTGCATGGATATGGCGTACGACGAGATTTATTACGACGCCGACTACGTGCCGCCGAGCATGCTGCAGGTGCCGGGCGCCAAGGACGTGTGCATCGAGTTCCACTCCTTCTCGAAACCGTTCAACATGACCGGCTGGCGCCTGGGCTGGGCGGTGGGCAATGCCGACGCGCTGGCGGCACTGAACAAGTTGAAGAGCAACGTGGACAGCGGCGCCTTCCTGGCCATCCAGGAAGCCGGCGTGGTGGCGCTGGAGACGGACACGACAACCTATTTCCAGCACCTGCGCGCGATGTATCGGCGGCGCCGCGATCTGCTGGTGGACGGGCTGAACTCGGCCGGCTGGTCGGTGCAGAAGCCGAAGGGTGCCTTTTACGTGTGGGCCGCGACGCCCTACGGCATGACCGCCACCGCCTGCGCCGCCAAGCTGCTTACCGAGTGCGGCATCCTGGCCACCCCGGGCAGCGCCTACGGCCTGCAAGGCGAGGGCTACGTGCGCTTCGCCCTCACCATCCAGGGCACCGACCAGGAAGCCCGCATCGCCGAAGCGGTAAAGCGCATCAAAGCGGCGTTCTAACCCGGTGCGCAACACGATACGCGACACCCCCGTGGCAACCACGGGGGTGTTTTTTGCTTGAACCGGCACCACAATGGTGATACAATGGTCTTACAGTGGAGGGACGATTATGCGTAAACGCTTCGTGAAGCACGGCAACAGTGTGGCACTCATCATCGAGCGCCCCATCATGGAACTGCTGCACATGGCGGTCGATTCCGAGGTGGAGATCAGCACCGACGGCACGCGCCTCATCATCGAGCCGGTGCTCCGCGACGCCCACCGCGCCGAGATCGAAACCGCCATCGAGCATGGCCGCACCCGGTACGGGCGCATGCTCAAGCATCTCGGAGAGTGACGATGGCGATCAGGTTCCTCCTCTTCATCAATGGCCTGGAAATCGTCGCAGACGAGGATGCCTTCGAAGCCCTGGTGTGGCAAGTTGCCCGAGGTGAAACGGGTAAGGACGCGGTAGCTGCGTTTATTCGGTCGCATTGCGTCCCCCGCTAATCCGTAACGCACTGTTCACTTCCCCCGGAAGGAACCCTCCCCTGCCGGGCCGAATAATCACCTCAATGGCTACTCTCGTGCAATTCGGGGCCGGTAATATCGGCCGGTCGTTTCTTGCCCAGTTGTTCTCCCGCGCGGGCTATGAGATTGTCTTCGTGGACGTGGTGGACGAACTGGTGGCACTGCTCAACGCGCGCGGCACATACCGCGTGTTGGTAAAGGACACCCCGCCGGGGGAGATCCCCGTGCTCAACGTGCGCGCCGTCAACGGCAAGGATGTCGCCGCGGTGGCCGACGTGCTGGCGGAGGCCGACGTGGCCGGCACCTCGGTGGGCTCCAACGCGCTGCCCTACATCTACCCCGCCCTCGCGCGCGGCCTGCAGGAGCGCTACGCCCGCCACGGTCTGCGTCCGCTGGATATTATCCTGGCGGAAAATCTGCGCGGCGCCGCCCCCATTGTGCGCGAAGGGATCCGCCAGCACCTGCCCGCCGACTTCCCGCTGGAGGCGATGACCGGGCTGGTGGAGACGAGCATCGGCAAGATGGTGCCCATCATGACCGAGGCGCAGCGCCGCGAAGACCCGCTGATGGTCTACGCCGAGGCGTACAACGACCTCATTCTCGACAGCACCGCCTTCAAAAACCCCATTCCCGCCGTGTCCGGGCTGGTGCCCAAGCGCAACATGGCGGCCTACGTGGACCGCAAGCTGTTCATCCACAACCTGGGCCACGCCGCGGTGTCCTACCTCGGCTTCCTGCACGACCCGTCTCTCACCTACATCTGGCAGGTGACGGAGGTGCCTGCGGTGCGTACGGCGGCGGAGGCGGCGATGTGGGAGTCCGCGCAGGCGCTCATCGCCGCGTACCCGGACGAGTTCACCGAAGCCAACCTGGGCGCGCACATCGCCGACCTGCTGCGCCGCTTCACCAACCGTTCTCTAGGTGACACCGTCTTCCGCGTGGGGCGCGACCTGCTGCGCAAGCTCTCCCGCGATGACCGCGTCATCGGCGCTCTCTGCTTCGACCAGGCGCACGGCGTGCCCGCCCCGGCCACCGCCCGCGTGGCCGCCGCCGCGCTGGAGTTCCGCGGCACCGACGAGCGCGACCGCCCCTCCGGCCCGGACGAGCGCTTCGCCCAGGAGTACTACCCGCAGGGGCTCGACGCCGTCTTCACCCGCGTGTGCGGGCTCGATCTCGCCGTCCCCGCCGACGAGGCCATCGCAGAGGCCATCCGCGCCGCACACGAGGGGCTGCCAGCCATTAAGCAAAAAGTATAGGCGCGCCAACAGGAACAGCAACCAGATACCTACCCTATTTTGCATTTTCCATTTTGCATTTTTCACTTTGCATCTTCTCAACACGAGGTATCCCATGCGAGTGCTTATTATCGGTGGCACCGGGCTCATCAGCACGGCGATTGTCGAACAGTTGCTGACGCGGGGGCACGAGACGATCCTGCTCAACCGGGGCAAAACGCGCTCGCGGGTGCCGACGTCGCTGCCGACGCTTACCTGCGATCGCCGCGACACCGCCGACTTCCTGGCGCAGACCCAGGAGCTGGAGGTCGACGCCGTCATCGACATGGTGGCCTTCTCGCTGGAAGACTCCCACGCCGCCTACGAAGCCTTCCGGGGGCGCGTCAAGCATTTTATCCACTGCTCCACCGTGTGCGTGTATGGCGGGCCATTGAGCACGCTGCCCGCTGTTGAGGACGAGCCGCACACGCCGGTGAGCGAATACGGCATCAACAAATCCGCCTGCGAGGCCTTCCTGATGGCGCGCTACCACCAGGAGGGTTTCCCCGTCACCATCATGCGGCCGTCGCATACCTACGGCGAGGGCGGCACCATCATCAACACGCTGGGGTGGGATCTGTGCTACCTCGACCGCATCCGCAAGGGGCTGCCGGTGATCGTGCACGGCGACGGGCAGAGCCTGTGGGCCTCCGCGCACATCAGCGACGTGGCGCGCGCCTTCGTCAACGTGCTGGGCACCCCCGGCGCCATCGGCGAGGCGTACCAGGTGACCGGCGACGAGTGGATGACGTGGAACGTCTACTACAACACGCTGGCCAAGGTCCTCGGCGGGCGCTACACCCCCGTCTACATCCCCTCCACCGACCTCTACGCCATGGCGCACGACTCCACCACGGCCGCCTACGAAATCTTCCAGTGGCCGAGTATCTTCGACAACGGCAAGGCCAAACGCGACCTGGGCTACGAATACCGCATCAGTTGGGAGGAAGGCGCCCGCCGCACCCTGCGCTGGCTCGAAGAGCACGGCGGCCTGCCCAACGGCGAGGACGACCCCATCACCAACCGCCTGCTGGAAGCCTGGGACCTGGCCCGCGTCACCTCCCGCACGGCGATGGAAGCACACGTGACGGGGATGCCGGGGGCGAAGGCGTTCTGATATTTTGTCTGAACCGGGATTTGGGGGGATTACAGGATTTCCTTGATTAGAGAACGATGTTGCCTGTTCCTATGCGCGAAGGCACTGTGAGTAGATAATTCACAAGGATGAAATGGATGGTTGAGATGTGCGGGATATTATCCGGGGCATCGATATACAGGAGTGCCGAACAGAACACCCACAATGTCATCCACGCAAATCCCTGGTATCCCTTTCATCCCTGTGAATTATCAACTCATCCCGTTATTCGTAATTAGAGAAGCTAAAATCGTCCCCCCATCATGAAAATCCCTGAATCCCCCCAAATCCCGGTTCAGACCATTTCGCGCACGAAGGAGAATCGTCTTGCAATCCGTGCTCACCCAGGGTTACTTCCTCACCTTCGGCGAGACGCCTGGGCCGTTCGCGCACCTCTTCTGCGGGCCGCACGAGATTCCCGGCGCGGAGTGCCCGAACTGCCACAAGCCGCTCTACGCTTCTTCTCCCTGGACACCACCGACCCGCGCCTTGCCTCGTTGCGCAACATCGCGCCGCAGGTGCACCTGCTCTTTTGCTGGACGTGCCACGTAGCGCAGGAATTCTTCTATGAACTCCGCGCAGACGGGTCGATCCGAATCATCCGCTATGGCGAAGGCGACGAAGGCGAGGATTTCCCCTACGAGCATTACCCCCGCTATTTCCCCGCCGGGTATGCCGAGTTGACCCCGCTTACCGCAGAACAGCAAGCAATTATCACCGGCCTGAATGAAGGCGAGATCGAGCCTTATGGAGATAGGGATATTATGGATTTGGACGTTCCCGCACACCAACTCGGCGGTGAACCATTTGTGATTCAGCCTTGGGAAGACTTTGAGCTTGCCTGCCCGCGCTGTGGGCGGGAGATGCCGTTCCTGGCATCCGTCGGCGACGAGTGCCTCTCGGTCAAGGGATTTGTCGATAACGCGTATACTCAAGTCGGGTATTCCATCTGCCCGGATTGTCATATCATCGGCGCAGTGAATAGGTGTGATTGAAAATCATGTATCATATCACTGAAAAAGACTACCAGAAGCTCTGCCGTATGCTCGCCAGGCATGACACGGTGACACGCACGCAGGCTGTATGGGAAGCGGGGGAAGCCTTCGAGGGGCGAGTAATTCCGTCGTTACTCCCCTTTCTGGAGGATGCGGACGATGAACTCCGGTTAGCTGTTGTCGAGACGCTGGGGAAATTGCGTTCTCCGCGTGCGGAATCGCACTTGCAAGTGTTATCTCTATCCGACGGTTCGCCGTCTATTCGTAATGCTGCAACTGCTGCGCTGGCCAATCTCACAGCGAAACCGATCTTTACGTTCCGTTTTCTCGACAGTGGATATGGCGCTTCGCGTAAGCCCGGGCAGTCCGCGCCCTGGACTACTCCCAGCGCGCGTTCGGCAACGTTGCGACCGTTAACATCGTTACTCCTCAAACAACCGTTATTCGACCGGATGGCATCTATGAAAAAATTGGGAATCCAGGATGACTCGATTTCCATTGCGCAAGTCGCACGCTTGGCGCTTCAGATGCCGATCAAGGACGTGAAATATGCCATACTCGATGTAGCAGACCTATCTGATGATCCCGGCCTCATACCGCTGCTCGGGAACCTGTGCCAGGATGCCGAACCTCTCATCGCTATGTATGCAGCGAGGGCGCTTGCCAGAAAAGGGACACCATTGCTGTTGGGGCCATTTCAGCAGTGTTTGCGCCTGATTGAAATGTTTTACCCCGAAGAAGCGCTTGAGGCGCTGGTCGAACTCAATGCCGTCGAAGGTGCCGGATTGCTTATTGATGCATTGTCACATCAACGCATAGACGTTCGAGAGTGGGTGGGTCAGGCGCTGATAGCACTTACCGGCGAGGATTTCGGGTGGGATACCGCCCTCTGGGAGGCATGGTGGCGCGACCGTAAAGCCGCTTAGCCCGACGGACAGATCGATTACGATTACGAGCACGAGTACGAAAGGACGATTGCCATGACAACCACCCCCTTTACCACCATTGAGCACCACGTCGATTTTTGCGTCGTCGGCGGGGGGATGGCCGGGTTGACGGCGGCGGTGCTGGCGGCGCGGCATGGGGCGCGGGTGGTGCTGGTGCACGACCGGCCCGTGCTGGGCGGCAACGCGTCGAGCGAGATCCGCATTCACATCTGCGGCGCCGACCGGCACGGCGGGTTGCCGAATCTGCGCGAGACGGGCTTGCTGGAAGACCTGCGCCTGGAGAATCTGCGCCGCAACCCGAACCGCATCTATTCGGAGTGGGACCTGCTGCTGCACGAGACGGCGGCGCTGACGCCGGGGCTCACCGTGCTCTACAACTGCACCTGCCAGGCGGCGGAGATGGACGGCGCGCGCATCGCGTCGATCACCGGATGGCAACTCACCACGCAGACCTACCACACCATCCACGCCACGCTCTTTGCCGACTGCTCCGGCGACGGCGTGCTGGCGCCGCTGACCGGCGCCGACTTCCGCGTGGGGCGCGAGGGGCGTGCGGAATACGGCGAGTCCATCGCCCCCGAGATCGCCGACCGGCACACCATGGGCATGACCTGCCTCTTCCAGACGCGCGAATACGACACGCCGCAGCCATACATCCCACCGGCGTGGATTCACCACTACACCGACGACGACCTGCCCAACCGCGGCGAGAGCCACCAGTACTTCGGCATGGGCTACTGGTGGGTGGAGCTGGGTGGCAATGGGGACAGCATCGCCGACACCGAGGCGCTGCGCGACGAGTTGCTGAAGACCGCGCTGGGGGTGTGGGACCACATCAAGAACGGCGGCGACCACGGCGCGGAGAATTGGGCGCTGGAGTGGCTGCAATTTCTGCCCGGCAAGCGCGAAAGCCGGCGCTTCCTGGGCGACCACGTGCTGTGCCAGCCCGACGTGGCGGCGGAAGGGCGCTTCCCCGACCTGGTGGCCTACGGCGGCTGGTCGATGGACGACCACAACACGGCGGGGTTCTACGCGGCCCGGCTCGGGGCGCCGCCGACGATCTTCCACGCTTGTCCGTCGCCCTTCGGCATCCCCTACCGCGCGCTCTACTCGCGCAACATCGACAACCTGTACTTCGCCGGGCGCAACGCCAGTTGCACCCACGCCGCCATGAGTTCCACGCGGGTGATGGGCACCGGCATGAGCATGGGCATGGCGGTGGGCACCGCGGCGGCCATCGCCGTGCGCGACGGGCTGACGCCCCGCGCCGTGGGCGAGGGGCGCCTCGACGAGTTGCAGCAGACGCTGCTCCACGACGACGCCTACCTACCCTGGGTGCCGCTGCGCTTCATTCCGGCGGTGCTGGACGCGACGCTGACCGCCTCCGCCGGCGACCCGTCCCCCGTGCGCGACGGCATCAACCGCCCCGTCGGCGACGACCCCCACGCCTGGTCGTGGGCGCCCGGCGACTGGGTGGCCTACACCTTCGCCGCGCCTACGGCGGTGCGCGAGGTCACCCTGCTCCTCGACAGCGCGCTGGATACCGAGATCACCCTCTCGCTGCACTACTATCCCAAACCGTCGCAGCTCGCGCTGCCGGCGGTGCTCGCGCGCGCGTTGCGGCTGGAGGGCCTGGTCGACGGCCAGTGGACGCCCCTCGCCGCGATCACCGACAACGTGCGCCGCCATGTGCGGATTCCCGTCAACGCCACCGTCACCGGCCTGCGCGCCACCCTCGACGCCACCAACGGGGCGGACCGGTCGCGGGTGTATGGGTTTTACTTCATCTGAACTTGGATGGGGGGGATGACGGTACTTATATAACCATAGCCGGTATGTGTCCAGCACTGTGTGGAAGGTCGGCGGCAGCCCCGCGCCCGGAAATAGCTGATAGCGCCCTGAGTGTTTTTCAGCATCAAATGTATTGTAAAGACGTCTACGGGCACTGCACCGATACCGCGCGCGGGGCTGCCGCCGTCCTTCCACACAGTGCTGGATGCCGGACGAAACTGTTATCGCGTGCAAATCTCTTTGCCATCGCCTTTTTTGGGGAGCACTATCCATGACCACCACCCTCGATCTCACCGACACCATTCCCTGGGACGCCGCCGGTTGGCGCGTCGCGCCGGCGACGTATCCGTCGGAGCTGACCGCCGACGGGGTGCGCGGGCTGTTTTACGACGGGTTGCCCTTTCAGGGGCGGCCCACGCGGGTCTTCGCGTGGCTGGGCGTGCCGGCGGGCGACGGGCCGTGGCCGGGGATGGTGCTGGTGCACGGCGGCGGCGGTACCGCCTTCGCCGAGTGGGTGCGGCTGTGGACGGGCCGCGGGTACGCCGCCATCGCGATGGACCTGGACGGCTGTGTGCCCGTGGGTGAATACGGCGCGTGGACGCCGCATGCGCACCCCGGCCCGCTGGGTCTATTGCACGATCTTCACGGCGGCATCGACGAGGGCCATCTACCGATTCTCGACCAGTGGCCCTTCCACGGGGTGGCCGCGGTGCTGCGCGGGCACGCGCTGCTGCGCGCCCAGCCGGGGGTGGACGCGTCGCGCATCGGCCTTACCGGCATCTCCTGGGGCGGCTTCACCACCTGCCTCGCCGCCGCGGTGGACGGTGGCTTCGCCTTCGCCGCGCCGGTGTATGGGTGCGGTTTTCTCGGGGAGAACTCCGGCTGGCTGCCGCAATTCGCCGAGATGGGCCCCGAGCGCGCCGCCCGCTGGCAAGGCCTGTGGGACCCGCGCCACTATCTGCCGCGCATCACCGCGCCCGTGCTGTGGGTGAACGGCACCAACGACTTCGCCTACCCGATGGATTCCTGGCAAAAGTCGTACCGCCTCACCGCGCGGCGCACCCTCTGCCAGCGCGTGCGCATGGAGCACGCCCACGGCGGCCCGGGCGAGAACCCGGCGGAGATCGCCGCCTTCGCCCACGCCATCACCCGCGGGGAGGCGCCGCTGGCCACCGTCACCGCCCAGGCGCGCCACGAGCGGGACATCTCCGCCACCTTCACCGCCACCGTGCCCCTCACCCACGCTGAATTGAACTACACCACCGACGCCGGGTGCTGGAACGACAGGGTGTGGCAAAGAATCCCGGCCACGCTCACCGCCGACACCGTCACCGCCGAACTGCCGGAAGGCACGGTGGCGTATTACCTGAACCTGTTCGATGGGCGGGAGTGTGCGGTGAGTACGGAGCACGAGGTTGTCTGAACCGGGATTTGGGGGGATGGAGCGATTTTATTGATGGGGGAACGGTGTAGGCGGTTGGATGCCACTCGCAGTCTGGAAGAGGGCGGCGATGATTTGACGTACCGCCCTGCCTCTGGTAGGATGCCGGTACCGGGAGGGTGAGGATGCTGTGCCCTTTTTGTCTGGCGGAAGTCACGTTTGGGCAGACGCAGGGACGGTCGGGACCGGCGCACGTGTGCCCGGCCTGCCAGGAGTACGTCCCGGCGCTGTACGTTGGTGAGTACCGCAAGTTCCCGCCCGTGGTGATGAGTGCCGTCGGCTACCGGCAGCACGGCAAAACGGTCTACTTCGCCTCCCTCTTCTACACCCTCAAGCGGCTCAAGGTCGCCACGCACTGGCCGAAATTCCTCGCCATGGGCCTCAACGAGGACAGTCTGGACACCGTCTACGGCAACGCGGCGTTGCTGGAGGGGGGCAGGCTGCCGCACTCCACCCCGAAAAACTTCCCGCGCCCCACGCTGCTGCGGCTGGCGGGCGTGCCCAAACAACGCGACGGCACGCTGGTCTGCTACGACACCGGCGGCGAGTGCTTTGAGCAACCGGAGGCGCTGGTGCAGTACGCGACCTTCGTGAAGCGCGCGCGCACGGTGCTCTTCCTGGTGAGCGTGCCCGACCTGGCCGACCCCGCGCGCGAGCTGTACAAGCTGCTCAACACCTACGTACTCGGCGTGGCACGACTGGGCGGCGATACGAAGGCGCAGCACCTGGTGGTGGTCTTCACCAAAGCGGATCGCCTGGCCGACCGGCTGAAACCGTACGGCGAGCTGGGCCTGTACCAGGAGCACGGCTCCATCGCGCGGCTGGCCGACCCGGCGGACTACCTGGCGCAGATGCACCGCATGTCCGGGCGCATCCAGGAGTTCGCGCTGGGCGAGCTGCACGCCGACCATTTCCTGGAGACGGCGCGCGCCAACTTCGCCAGCGTCTCCTGCTCCATGATCTCCGCCCTGGGCGGCATGTCCGCCGGCGACGGCACCGGCAAACCCGTGCCGCGCCGCATCCTCGACCCCCTGCTCTGGGTCCTCGACCGCTCCCTGCCCCAGTGGCACCGGGAATGGAAGAAGCTGCTGCTGGGGACGGGGAGATAGGAAAGGGTAAGCGAAAAGTGGGGACTGCCACGCATTTTCCAGCAACCGTGGCCGTGCAGGAGAGCCGTGACCTGAAAATGCGTGGCTGTCCCCACTTTTCGCGATGTATACCGGTCCGTGTCATGGATGCGGATGGCTATTTGGTACGGACCGACTGAAGTCGGGGCTGTCGGACGGCAAGCGCCGGGCGTCCGCCTTCGCGGACGCGATGCAAGAACGAAAACAACATCATCCTTATCCCCGTCCGCGAAGGCGGACGGCCGGCCGCACGGCCCGACAGCCCCGACTTCAGTCGGTCCGTGAGATCGAGACGTGGGGTATTTAACCCGCATGGCAGAGCTACCAAAAACAGCCTGGCAGGAGATCCTGTGGCGGGAATGGCGGTATGGCGAGGACAAGGACTTCGCCGACCGCCTCTTTCCGCTGGTCGCCGACGAGCCCGCCGGGTGGCCGGCCACGCTGATGCTCGGGGGCTTCGGCGCGCTACTCGGGGCTGTGCTGGGCGCCATCGTGGGGCTCATCCGCGGCAATTTTGGCGTGCCGCTGCACGATTGGTCGGCGGGCGCCGCGCTGCCGTGGGCCCTCGGCCTGGCCGTCGCGTTGGCGGCGGTAGCGCTGCTGCTGCGCGTGGGGGTCTTCCCCTACCTCACCTGGGGCATGTGGCTGGAGCAGGTGACCCCCGGCGACCTGATCGAGCTGCCGCGCGGAGCGCTGTGGCTGGGACTCGGCGCCGGCTTCCTGGTCTTCGCTTTCGTCGCCTGGGCCTTGTCCGCGCTGTGCCTCACCATGCTGGCGCCGGCCCTCGGCTTTGCGGTGGGTGGGGGGCTGCTGGCGGGGGTGCTCTTTGCCGCGGCCCTCGTTGGCGGGCTATTCCTGCAGCGCGAAACGGGGCAGGTCGGCCCCGGGCTGAGCATCGGCATCGGCGCGGGTGGCGCGGTGAGCCTGCTGGTGGGCCTCGCCCCCGGCGTGGTGTGCGGGCTGCTGTGGCTCTTCGGCCTGCTGAGCGCCGTGCTGCTGGAAACGTTGAGCGACCCGAGCCCGCACGTCTTTGCATACCGCCGCTGGTGGGTCTGGTGGCGGTCCCGCCCCACGCCCGAGCAATTGGAAGCCGCCTTGAACGCCGCGAGCCGGAACAACGAGGAGGCGCGCAAGCTGTGGGCCGGGCCGTTGAAGCGGTTGGCCGACGCGCGAGCCAACCCCGAGACGCCCTTCAACCTGATGCGAGACTTTCGCAACGCCGACTGGGCCGCGCGCTTCATCGCCCGTCATGTGCTGGTGGCGCTGGGCGGCGAAGCGGTGGAGCAGTTGCGCGCCTACGCGTCAAATCGGCTGATGGCCAGCCACGCCACCGCGGTGTGGATGCTCCACGCCATCGCCGCCGACACGCGGACACGCTTCGCGGCGCGCCGGCCCGTCGCGCGCTGCGCCCGCTGCCTCTCCGCTTTCGGGCCGCGCACGGTGAAGCTGGTCTTTCCCGAGCGGATCACCTTCTACGGCTGCCGCACCTGCGGTCAAAGCTGGGAACTGCTGCCCCCTTACCGCGAGGTGGTGGCGGTGCTCGACGCGGGCAGCCCGCCCACCCGCGTGGCGGCGGGCGACGTGCTGCGCGTGAACTGGCTGGCCGACCGGAAGCTCTTCGACTTCGACCGGGTGGAGATTCGCGCCGCCGACGACGAGCAGGTGGAGCGCTTTGCCGTGCAGGTGGGCAACGACACCGACCCCGCGCGCAAACCGCGTTATCACAGCATGCGCTGCGACGTGGCGCCTACGGCGGGGATCACCGAAAGCGCGCTGCGTATCCTGCGCGCCACCTTCGGCACGGTACAAACACGGGAGGGGACCAAATGAGCACCGCCGCCCAACTCCTGTTCGCCCATGTGGAGGCCGACCAATCGCCGCGCGGCGTGGGCGGGTTCCACACGCTGGCCGTGACGCCGGGGTTGGCGGAGGTGGACGCCATCGAGGCACGGCTGCTCTATCAAACCGGGGAGTCGGCGCCGGTGAAGCGGCTGTACTTCACCACCGAGGGCGGGTTGGGCGTGGTGGCGCAGCTCGTCGCGCTGCCGGAGCCGGACGCCGCCGGACGCGGGGGGCGCTACCTGGCCCACGCGCTGGCGCTCGACGCGGCGGCGTTGGCCGCCGTGGGCGGCGATGTGCCCGCGCTGCTGCACGCCGCGCCTTTCCTCACCACCACCGCCGACGCACTGGCCGCCGCCCGGAGCGGCGTGCTGCCGCCGCTCGATCTCGCCGCGCTGCCCGTGGTGCCCCCGCCGCCCTCGCGCGTGCCCGAGGAGCTGCGCGAGGAGATCCTCGTCGCGCTGGCGCCGCTGCTGGCGGAGGATGCCCGCCGCACGCTGGCCCTGCTGGGCGCGCCGGAAGCCGTGTGGGCGGTGGTGCAAAGCCTCTGGCCCACCCTCGACCCCGCCCTGCGCCACCGTTGCACCTTCGACACGCACTTCCAAGGCGGCAACATCGCCCGCACCCCCTACGCGCTGGTCGGCCTCACGCAAGAACCCACCAACGCGCGCTTCGACGTCTACCCGCTGCCGCGGCGGTAGCGGCTACGCCTCTGTCGACCGGCGCGACCGGTACAGCACCGCCACACCGAGCACGGCCAGGTAGACCACGGTGAGTACGTCCATCCCCAGCAGAAGGGACGTATTCTGCTCCGCCGGCAGCGCCAGCAGGGGGTAAATGAGCAGGAAGATGCCCGCCAGCACGAGTTGCGACCGGTGCGCCTGCCGCCAACCCAGAATGCGCGCCGTAAGCAACCAGGCCCCCGCGCCGACGAGTAGCCACGGCAGCCAGAAGGTGGGCAACCAATCGCTGAGCGCCGCCATGAGCATGAATTCGCCGGTATACACGCCGGCAACCAGCGCATATTGCAACACGTTGAAGCCGCCACCCAGCGCGATGCCGGTGATGACCAGCGTGATCAGCAGCAGCATCCCCCCCTTGCCCGCCGCATGCAGCACGCGCGCGATCTCCTCACCCGGTTGCTCCGGCTGCGGCAGCGCGATTCCCATTCCGCGCGTGGTGAGGGCGCGGTCCAGCTTCCACACCAGCACGCTCCCGTGCCCGTCGCCCGTATGCGCGATGCCCTCCGTCGGCGGAATGCACCCCTCGGGGTAGTTCACGTCACTCGGTGGGATGTCCGGCAGGAGCAGGATGAACTGTAAATCGCGGATTTCTCGTTCGTCACCGATCTGATAATAGAACCGCTGCAGTCCCCGCGACGCATAGGTGATGTCCACCTCGTCGATGGCGCCGGGCGCCATCGGCAGCGTCCAGGTGGCGTTTTCGGCGTCCAGGTTCAGCCGTCGGCTCTGGTCTGCCCCATTCACCCGCACCTGGAAACCCGTCATCAGCGATTGCCCCGGCGAGAGCGGGAAGATGAAATCGGCCTCCGTGGCGCGCTCAGCAAAGTTTGTCACCGTATAGACGAAATGGCAGGCCAGCTTAAAGCCGGGATACTTAGCCGTGCCTTTCTGGCGCTCCGAGCGTGTCAGTGTCGCCTCGCCGCGCGTCCGCGTGATACTGTTTTGCGGCACGGTGCGCGTTTCCATCCGCGTGCGCGTCACCACGCGTCCCAGGTTGTCGCGCACGTCTTCTTTCACCGGCACGGTGTAGTGGTGCACCACCACCAGATCGCGTTGCACGTGGGGTTTGCCCCAGATGTGCTCCACGCTGCTCAGGTTCACCTCGCTCACCCGACCGTGGCGGAGGGTGAAGTCATACGCCGTGCGCACCAGGGTTATTCGTACCCCCCAGAGTATGAGAAAGAAGAGCGTCGGCAGTGCGACGGCTTCCACCAGGATACTCAGCCACCGCGCCCGTGTGCCGGCCCACACCGGCACCTCGCGGGTGCGCAGCACCCACCAGAAGACGATCATTACCCCGAGCACGACCACCAGGGCCAACCAGGGTGCTTCCGTCACCCACCCATGCACGCGTCCGAGTATTGCCGACATGATTTGTTACCTCACACTCTTACTGTCGCAGACGGGGATGGCGCCATGATTACCGGACGATTACACCCGTATGAAAAATGCACGGCGTGTATGTCGTCCCGTCTGACAAGCCTGTCCGCCGGCACACCCCTTCCCCTGCGCGCTGCCCCTATACAATGCACGGGGCATCCCGGCGACAAGGGGGCGGGCGGTGATGACGGGGGAAGCGACGGCACCCGCGGGTGTGCTGGCGTGGCTGGGTGACACGCCGCTCTGGCGGCAGCGGCTCTGGCTGCTGGCGGGGTGTTTCGTGCTCTGCTGGCTATGGCCTTCGTGGACGCCGTTGACGGAGGTGGACGAGGCGCGCTTCTGCGGAGCGGTGCAGGAGATGGTCACCAGCGGGCACTACCTGCTGCCCACCTTCAACGGCTGGCCGCGCTACCAAAAGCCCATCCTCTACTACTGGGTGCAGGCGGCGTCGGTGAAGGCGTTCGGCGTGAATGAGACGGCGGCGCGTCTGCCCTCGGCGCTGGCGATGACTCTGCTGGTGCTGCTGGTGCATGAGATTCTGCGGCGGCGCCTGCCGGGGGACGCGCGCGGGCGGGGGGCGGCCCTGCTGGGGGCGGCGACCTTGCTCGGGATGCCGCTCACCGTGGTGTGGGGGCGCGCCGCGGTGACGGACGGTTTGCTCACCCTCTTTATCGCCGCCGCGTGCCTGGCCCTGCTGGGGGCGGAGCTGGATGAAGCCGATGCCGTGCGCCGACGCCGCTGGTATCTCCTCGCCGCCGCCGCCGCCGGGTTGGCGGTGCTCACCAAAGGGCCCGTCGGCGCCGTCATCCCCGCGCTGGTGTGGCTCGTGTACCACCTGTCGCGGCGGCGGCTGGCCTTCGTGGCGGCGCGCGTGCCGTGGGTGTCGGCGCTGGGGCTTTTCCTGCTCATCGCCGTGCCGTGGTACGCCGCCACCTATCTGGCGGTCGGCCCGGCCTTCCTGCAGCACTTCTTCGTCACCGAAAACCTGCAGCGCTACGCCTCCGCGTCGATGGAGGGCCACGGGTGGTCGAGCCGCTTGCTTGGGCTAGTCACCTACCTGCCGGTACTGCTGTTCCTAGCCTTCCCGGGCAGCGCGTGGGCAGTGCGCGATCTGCTATTGCCCGGCGGGCGCCGTGAGGCGCTGCCCGAGCCGCTTGGTCGCCTGCGCCGCTTCGCCTGGGTGTGGCTGGCCACGGTGGTGGGTTTCTTTGCCATCTCACGCACGCAATTGCCGTCGTACATCATCAGCGCCGGCGGGGCGGTGGCGCTGCTGACCGCTGTGCACCTGTATGGCGGACAGAGCACGACGACGACGCGGCGCGTGCTGCTGGGCATCCTCGGCACGGTGGCGACGCTGCTCCTCGGCGGGGCGGCGTGGGCGCTGGCGCAGCCCGGCATCCCCGGCCCGATGGGTACATTGCCGCTGCCCGCGTTGCCCGCGCATCTGGCGCTGGGCACCCTGGTGCTGCTGGGCGCGACGTATCTGCTCGGGTTGGCGCGCTGGGCACGGCGCCCCGAGGCGCTGGCGGGGTGGGCGGTGGGCGGCTGGCTGCTATGCTTCGCCTGCCTGGCGCTGGCGGGCGCACCGCTGGTGGTGCAGAGCGCCTACGGCACCACGGCGGCGGTGGGCCGCGCGTTGAGTACGCTGCCCCCCGGCGAGCCGATCATCACCCTGACCGAGCACACGTCGGAAAGCGTGGTCTACTACGCCCGACGCCCCCTGATCTTCAAAGATAACATCGACGCCGACTTCCTCGCCGCCCTCCACGACGCGCTGGCGACCCACGGCCACGTCGTCATCGCCACCGAGGAATCCCACGTCCTCGCCCTCCGCACCTTCGGCGCCGTCCG
Organism: uncultured bacterium; assembly: GCA_903928345.1. GTDB lineage: Bacteria > Armatimonadota > Hebobacteria > CAIYQO01 > CAIYQO01. The sequence continues at coordinate 28,362 of CAIYQO010000254.1, forward strand.
CGTCCTCACCACCGTCGACGGCATCGCCATCGTGCAGGTACGACGGAGCTAACCCCGGACCTAACCCCCTCGATCCCCCTTCCCTTGAGGGAAGGGGGAAGCTGAATTTCGACACGCCCCTTTTTCTCCCCCTCCCTCGAGGGAGGGGACTGGGGGGGTAGGTCCGCCGAGAGCCGGGTCGGCGGTCGGCCCATTGCCAAATTGACGGAAAACTGCTATTCTTTTCATAATGTCCGGGGAAGCGGCCGGGCGCCGGCCTGCGCGATCCGTAGCGCCGTTTCCCGCGCTTCCCACCGCATCTGCAGGAAATACGAGGATCACAGCCGATGTCCGAGCCCTCGCGCCCCAGTGTGCCACCCGGCCTCTGGCAAAAATGCCCGAAATGCCGCGCACTGCTATACGTCAAAGAACTCGAGCGCAATCTGCGCGTCTGCGGCCAGTGCCAGCACCATTTCCAGATCGGCACCGCCGAGCGCATCGCGCAACTGGTGGATGAGGGTGCCTTTACCGAACTCGACGATGGTCTGCTCCCCGCCAACCCGCTCGACTTTCCCGACTACGAAGAGAAGCTGGTGCGCGGTCGCGCCAAAGCCGGGCAGAACGAAGGGTTCATCTACGGTGACGCGGTCATCGACGGCGTGCCCACCGTGCTCGGGGTGGCGAACTTCGCCTTCATGGGCGGCAGCATGGGCTCCGTGGTTGGCGAAAAGGTCACCCGCGCGCTGGAGCGCGGCGCCGACCTCAACCGCCCCGTGGTGCTGGTGTGCGCCTCCGGCGGCGCGCGTATGCAGGAGGGCATTGTCTCCCTCATGCAAATGGCCAAAACCGCCGCCGCCTGTGCGCGCTTGAAGGCCACCGGCAACCTGTACATCGTGGTGATGACCGACCCCACCACCGCCGGCGTGCTCGCCAGTTTCGCCTCGCTGGGGGACATTTGCATCGCCGAGCCGGGAGCCTTGGTGGGCTTCGCCGGGCCGCGCGTCATCGAGCAGAATCTCAAAATCAAGCTGCCGCCGGGCACGCACACCGCGGAGTTCCAACTCAACCACGGCATGATCGATCTGGTGGTGCCGCGGCGCGAACTGCGCACCACGCTCGGCAAGCTGCTTTCCTACCTGGCGCCCGCCACGGCGGCCGCCGACGTCGACGCCCCCGTGGCCGTCGCGGTCGACTGACGAGGTCTTCGCGCCATGATTTCACCCAGCCGCTGGCTTCCCTTTGAAAAACCGTTGCAGGACATCGAGGAGCAGATCCAGGCCCTGGAGGCGTACGCCGCCGCCCACGGGATCGATCGCTCCGAGAAGATTGCGGAGTTGCGCGTGATGCACGCCGATTTGAGCCATCAGATCTTTTCCAACCTCTCCGCGTGGGATAAGACGATGATGGCGCGCCATCCCAATCGTCCCTACACGCTCGACTACATCAAGCTCATCTTCGACGACTTCATCGAGCTGCACGGCGACCGCCGCTTCGGCGATGACCCGGCTATCGTGGCCGGCGTGGGCCGCCTGAACGGTGAGACGGTGCTGGTGATCGGCCACCAGAAAGGGCGCGACGTGAAGGAGCGGCAGTTCCGCAACTTCGGCAGCGCCCGCCCGGAGGGCTATCGCAAGGCGATGCGCCTGATGGAGCTGGCCGAGCGCCGCCATATCCCGGTGATCGCCTTCATCGACACCCCCGCCGCCGAGGCGCGGCTGGAGGCGGAAGAGCGCGGCATCTCCGAGGCCATCGCCGCCTGCATGGCGCTCATGAGCCGCCTACGCACGCCCATCGTGGTCAGCGTCATCGGCGAGGGCGGCAGCGGCGGCGCCATCGGCATCGCCGTGGGCGACCACATCTCCATGCTCGAGCACAGCGTCTACTCCGTCATCCCGCCCGAAGGCTGCGCCGCCATTCTGGACACCTTCGGTCGCGACGGCACGCGCGGCCACGAAGCCGCCTGCGCGCTAAAGATCACCGCCGCCGACAACCTGCGCATGGGCATCATCGACGAAGTGATCCCCGAGCCCCTCGGCGGCGCCCACCGCAACGCCGCCGAAACCGCCGTGCTGCTCAAAGACACCTTCACCCGCGTCCTCGCCGGCCTGCACAAGCTGCCGACCGACGTCCTCCTCGCCAACCGCTACGCCAAATTCCGCGCCCTCGGGCAATACATCGACCCGAGCGCGCCGAAGAAGAAGGCAAAAAAGTAACGGCTGCGCGACGCGCCCGGATACGAAACCTGCAAACGGCCTGTGCGTGTATGACGTGCAGGCCGTTTTCTCCGCGACACCCGCAGGAATTGTCCGGTGAGTCAGCGAAAATGAGGCATGACAGGCAAGGGAGGCAAACGATGGTACTGACAGAAACAGGTGCACCAGCGATCCTCGAGGCTGTGAAATCGATTCAGGAATCGGTTGATCAGTATTTAGCCGCGGGTTATGCGATGAATGAAGCCATGACGGAATCGATTATCATCGATAAACTGCTCCCCGTGCTGGGCTACACCGAAGTACTGGATATCATCAAACAAGGCCTCACCGAAGGCGTCGGCGAATTCCCCGATTATACCCTCCTGCCGAAAAAGCCCGAGCAGTGGATATTGGAAGTCAAAAAGTGGAAGTTGCCGTTATCGGATAAAGAAGCCAGCCAAACGGTGAAATACGCGTCTAACCTGGGCAACCGCTGGGCAGTGTTGACGAACGGGTGCGAGTGGCGTATTTACGATGCACATAGCTATAAGCCACTGGCTGCGAAATGCATCCTCACATTGAAATCTCTTGCCGATCCTGATGCCTACGAGTTCTTCACGCTACTCTCCAAGTCGTCGATCTTTGACAAGCAATTGGAACATACATATCGTGCGCGCCTCATCAGTGCAGCGGTCACACGTGAGTTGACGAGCGAAGACAGCGCCACCATCAAAGCCTTGCGGAAAGCTGTCGAGGTATTGGAAATCCCCGATGTAAAGAAGCCGGAAGTGCTCGCGGCGGTACAGCAGTTGCTCAATATGACGGTCATGCCTGCTATTCCGCCGTGTGGAACGGTGACCCCGCCGCCGCCGACACCGACACCGGAGACGAAGACAATGACATTGCGAGAATTAGGTTCGGCACCCCTCGCGACTAACCATGTACCCGTCACCCTTATCCTGCCCGGAAAGGACGTTATTGCGGTGCCTGGTTGGCGCGATGTTGTCTATGAAGTCGTACAGTATATCGCTGAGAACGGCAAAATGCCACCGATACCCTATGCGAATGGCTCATCGGCACATTCGGACCGCTATTTTATCAACTCATCAAATACACATAGCGACGGGTCTATATTTGTCGCGGCGAGAGAATTTCAATACCGCGGCCAGACATTATATATCTATAGGACTTTCGCTTATGCACACCCCACCGCCGTAATAGTAGGATTGCGGAGTTCGTTTTTCAGATAGTCGTGCCATAACGCCGCAGACGCCTCATACAATGACGTGCCGATCGCCCGCGCGCGCAGGCACAACGCGACCC
>CAIYQO010000255.1 GCA_903928345.1 uncultured bacterium
CGATTTATCGTCGGGTCGGAGAAGAAACCCACCTCCGTCTTCCCCCTCTCCCGCTGGGAGAGGGGGATCGAGGGGGTGAGGGCCGCGCGGGAGCGCGGAACGCGGACACATAGTATACAATCCGTTTACGGGAAGGAGCATCCCATGGCAAACGGCCCATTGTTGATCGGCTGGGCGCGCGGGGAGATCACCCCGCCGCGCAAGACATTGGTGCAGGGGCAGTTCGAGACGCGCATCTCGGACGAAGTCCTCTCGCCGCTAACCGCGACGGCCTTCGCGCTGGAGGTGCGTGACGACGCGGGCACGTCGGAGCAGGCGGTGCTACTCTCCTGCGACCTGGCCGCCATTGGGTGCCGGGAAGATCTGCTGCGCGAACTCGAAGGCCGCTGCCCCGGGTTCGACCTGACCAAACTCGCGCTCAACGCCACCCACACCCACACTGCGCCGTGCATGACGAGCGGCTGGTACGACGAGCCGGTAGACGACCCAGACTTCATGAAGCCGGACGACTATCGCCGCTGGTTGGCCGCGCGGCTGGCGGAGATCGTGGCGGCGGCGTGGGCCGACCGGCGCCTCGGCGGCGTGGCGCGCGGCTTCGGCTACGCCGTGGTGGGCCGCTGCCGCCGCGCCACCTATGCCGACGACTCGGCGCTGATGTACGGCGACACGAACCGGGCCGACTTTCGCGGCATCGAGGCCTGCGACGACCACGCCGTCAACTTCCTCTTCACCCGCGACGCCGACGACCGTCTCACCGGCATCGTCGTCAACCTGGCCTGCACCTCGCAGTGCGACGAGCATAAGGTCGCCTTCTCCGCCGATTTCTGGCACAACGTGCGCGAAGAAATCGCCGCGCGCTACGGCGACGACGTATACCTGCTGCCGCAATGCGCCCCCGCCGGCGACATGTCGCCCCATCTGCTCACCGACGTGACCGAGGAGACGGAGCTGCGCGCACGCCTCGGGGTCGACGCCAAGGGCATCATCGCCCGCCGCATTCTGGCCGCGATAGACGAAGCGCTCGCCACCGCCTCGCCCACCGAGCGCACGCTGGAATTCGTCCATGCGGTGCACACCTTCCCGGTGCCGCGCTTGATGGTCACGCCGGAGGAGTACGCGGCGGAAGGGCGCATCCCGCAGATGACCCCGGCCGAGTTGGCGCAGCAACCCTACGCCTTCCAACGCCTGTGGCCCTTCGGCCTGGTCTGCGACCTGATTACCCGCTACGAGGGGCAGGCCGCCCACCCCGACCATGACGTCATCAGCCACGTCATCCGGCTGGGCGATCTGGTGTGGGCCACCCTCCCGTTCGAGCTGTTCGTCGACTACGGCATGCGCATCCGCAGCCGCAGCCGCGCCCGGCAAACCTTCCTGGTGCAACTCGCCGACGGCTCCGACAACGGCTTCTACCTGCCCACCCAGCGCGCCCTCGCCGGCGGCCACTACAGCGCCCTCATCAAATCCAACTGGGTCGGCCCGGAAGGCGGCCAGCAGCTCGTGGAAGAAACCGTCCGCGCCATCGACGCCCTCTTCCCCGACGCCGATTACCCGCGGGGGCGGTGACACGTATAAGGCCGGGGGCCGGTCTTCCGAAACGTATCGCCCTCCTCTTCCCCTTCTCCCGCTGGGAGAGGGGGACCGAGGGGGTGAGGGCCGCGCGAGAGCGCGGAACGCGGGCAGGGGCCAGTAACTACGAACGGGGGCATTCATGTCGCAAGACAAATTACGCGCCGGCGCGGGCATCGCCGATATCACGCCGACCCTGGGCATGCAGATCGCCGGGGACATCGGCCGCTATCGGCCCGTCGAAGAGATCCGCGACCCGCTCTTCGCCAAAGCCCTCGTGATCGAGAGCGGCGGGCGGCGGGTGGTCTGGCTGTCGCTGGACCTGCTGGTGGTGACGCGCAAATGGGCGGACGAGATCAAACGCCGGGCCGCGGCGCGCTACGGGCTCGACCCCACCACCATCATGGTGCACGTGGTGCAGAACCATGCTGCGCCGTCGCTGGGCCACTTTTTCGTCTGCAACGAGGACGATCAGGGCCTGTTCCCGTCGGAATATCCGTGGCTGCTGGGCGGCGACGACCGCTACAACCCGATTGCCTTTGACGGCGTGCTGGCGGCCATCGGGCAGGCGCTGGACACCCTGCAACCGGTGACCGTGCAGGTGGGCCGCGGCGTCGATGGGCGCGTGGCCTTCAATCGCCGCTTCATCATGCGTGACGGCACCGCGCGCACGCATCCCCCCCTGTGCGATCCGCACATTCTGCAGTGCGAAGGCCCCATCGATCCCGAGGTGGGGGTGCTGACCTTCACCGGCGCCGACGGCCGCCCGGTGGCCGCCGTGCTCCATCACACCTGCCATCCCGTGCACGGCTATCCCGAGCGCTGGGTCTCCGCCGGCTGGCCGGGCGCCTGGTGCGCGGGCGTGCGCGCCGCGCTGGGGGGCGATTGCGTCGTGATGCTCGTCAACGGCTTCTGCGGCAATATCTACCAGTGCAACCACCTGGACCCGCACTACCACGACGACTACCAGGAGATGGGGCGCAAACTCACCGAGACGGCGCTGATGGTGCTCGACCGCCTGGAGCCCGTCGCCCCCGTCCTCGCCTGGCGCACGCGGTCGCTGCAGATCCCCCTGCGCGCGCCGACCGCGGACGAAGTGGCCGACGCGCGCCACCTGCTGGCGCAATATCCCGCGCCGATGTGGACGGACGCCACCAACACCGCCGTCCAGTGGGATTGGGTCTACGCCGTCAACCGCATCGACCTGGATGCCTACGTGCGCCAATCCCCCGTCTTCGACTACCCCATCCAGGTCTTCCGCCTGGGCCACACGGCGCTGGTCTCCGTGCCCGGCGAGCCCTTCGTGGAGGAGCAACTACGTATCAAACTCGCCTCCCCGGCCGCCTACACCTTCACCGCGCACATGTCCAACACCTACGTCGGCTACCTGCCCACCAAGGCGGCCTTCCAACGCGGCGGCTACGAAACCCACACCGGCGCCGGCTCCAAACTCACCCCGGAAGCCCTGACCATGGTCGGCGACGCCGCCCTCGCCATGCTGGGGGAGCTGTTTGACGCGTGATGCCTAAGAAGCCGTTTGAATGAACTTCCCCTTCGTTGGGTAATTTCCTGCCCAGGTGGTCACATGGAGGAGAGACAAGGGCTTTCGCGACCCGAACAAGCCCCCGAGTCCCTGTGTAGCCATCTTCGCCGATCCGATGTCC
>CAIYQO010000256.1 GCA_903928345.1 uncultured bacterium
GTAGAAAGACGGCCGGGCTCCCGCCCTGTTCCAAACGGTGACCATTCATCCAACCAGATCGACATCTACCCTTCCCCCGGCAGGAAGTCGCTGCGGCGTGCCGAAAGACAATCGGTATTACCAAAGGGGGGATTTGTCGTGACACCACGTGAACGCTTTATCGCCGCGCTGGAGCGCAAGCCGCTTACCGGGCGCGTGCCGCACTTCGAGCTGGTCTTCTTCCTCACCATGGAGGCCTTCGGCAAGCTGCATCCGTCACAGCGCTCTTACGGGCAGTGGGATCAGATGGAGGAGAAGGAGCGCCAGTTGCACCGCGTGGACCAGGCGGAATTGTACATCGCCACTGCGGAGCGCTTCGAGCACAGCGCCATCTTCCTGCACCCGAACCCGGGCTCCTTCGAGGAGACGCAGCGGCTCATCGATATTATCCGCGATAAAACGGGCAACAAATACTTCCTCATGCTCCACGGCGATGCCACCTACGGCATCCCCAACGGCAACAACATGTTGGAATTCACCTACCAGCTCGCCGACGAGCCGGAGAAGATGCTGAAACAGGCGGACGATTGGGTGAACGGCGCGCTGACCGCCGGCGCGCGCTGGCGCAAAGAGACCAGCCTGGACGGCTTCGCGCTGTGCTCCGACTATTGCCTCAACGTCGGGCCGTTCCTCAGCCCCAACCAGTTCGGCGAATTCGTCACCCCCTTCCTGGCGAAGCTCACCAAGGGCTACCGCGACATGGGGTTTTACGTCATCAAGCACACCGACGGCAATATCATGCCGATTATCGACCAGTTGGTCGAGACAAACCCGCACGCGCTGCACTCTATCGACCCGCAGGCGGGGGTGGACATCGCCGAGGTGAAGCGCCTGTATGGCGACCGCGTGGCCGTGATCGGCAATGTGAACTGCGGCGTTCTCGACACCGGAACCGACGAAGCCTGCGCCGCCAGCGTGCGCTACGCGCTGCGGCACGGCATGCCCGGCGGCGGATACATCTTCTCGACGAGCAACTGCGTCTACACCGGCATGCGCCTGCAACGCTACGAAGACATGCTGGCCATCTGGCGCGCCGAGGGGAACTATCCGGAAGCCTGAAAGGGAACACTATGCACAGTTACGCCGGTAAAGACCGCGCGGCGGCCAACTATCTGAAAGCCGTCAACTTCGACTACCCCGAATGGGTGCCGTGCGGCGTCGGGTTGCTGCCCGCCACCTGGATCGCGCACCGCGAGGCGCTGGAAGAGGTGGTCCTCGCCCATCCGCGCCTCTTTCCGGGGTACCGCAAGGGGCAGACGGATTTCGATTTCAAAGACGGCTTCTGGCTGCCCACCTATGAGCTGGGCCGCAGCACCGACTGCTGGGGCGTGGTGTGGGACAACATCCAGCGCGGGTGTGACAGCATCGTCGTCGAGGAACCGCTGCGCGACTGGGCGGCCTTCCCTGCCTGGAAGACCCGCCAGCCCGACCCGATGCGCGACAACTGGTTCGGCCCGTGGGATTGGGACGCGGTGGCGCGCAACCTGGAGGCCGCGCGCACGGCCGGCGGGCTGGTGTGGGCCACCCCGCTGATGCACGGCCATTTCTTCATGAACCTCTACTACCTGCGCGGCTTTGAAAACCTCATGGAGGACATGGCCACCGACGAGCCGCGCCTGCCGGAGTTGATCGGCTGCCTCCTCGCCTACAATCTGCCGATCATCCGGCGCATGCTCAGTTATAAGCCGGATGTCCTCTGCTTCGGCGAGGACCTGGGCATGCAGACGTCGCTGCCCATCAGCCCGGCCATGTGGCGCCGCTGGGTGAAACCCGCCTACGAGGCCATGTGCGGTGGCGCGCGCGACGCGGGCATTCCCGTCTACCTGCACAGCGACGGGCACATTCTGGAGATCATCCCCGACCTCATCGAGACGGGCGTGCGCATCCTGAACCCGCAAATCCGCGCCAACGGGCTGCCGGGCTTGCAGGAGATGGCCGTCGGCAAGGTGTGCCTGGATCAGGACCTCGACCGCCAGCTCTTCCCCTTTGCCACCCCGGCCGAGATCACGGCGCACATCGGCGAAGTCTTCGACGGCCTGTACCGCCCCGAAGGGGGCCTGATGCTGAAAGCCGAGTGTGGCCCCGACGTGCCGCCGGCAAGCATCGACGCCATCTGCACCGCGCTGGAAACGCTGTGCAAAGTGCCCGAGCCGGTGTAGCGCGATGCCCCGGGAATGCGCGTACCCCGCCGGTTTACCGGTGTTGTGAACTTTTGTTGAGGCGAGCGGTGCAACTCAAGGTGATCTCGCGCGTCTTAATATGTAACGATCTCAATTAAAGGAGTCCTCCCATGACCCGCTTAACCTTGCTGATCCTCGCCGTACTGGCGTTGGCCCTCGGCGCATTGGCGCAGACGACGACCGCCACCGCCGGTCCCGGCACGAAAACACCCACGCCCCCCGCCGTCGACGCGACGGTCAAGGGCGCCGTGAAGGATTTCCCCGCCACGCTGTTGCCCGCCGATATGGTGAGCATCACGCTGGTGACCGACGCCGGCAACATCCGCGTGTCGCTCGCGCCGAAAGGCTTCCTCGACAAGCTCGGTCTCACCATCGCCAACGACGCGCAGCTCTCCGTGACGGGCAAGCAGAAAACGAGCAAAGAGGGCAAAGTCTCCATGGATGCCGCCATCGTCACCGCCAACGGCAAAGACTACGTGCTGCGTGAAAAGGGCCGCCCGCAGTGGACGATGATCGACTTCGCCGTGCTGGTCACCCTGGACGGCACGGTCAGCAAGCTGACGACGCCCGACGCGGCGACGACGACCGTGGCCCCGGCGACCACCACCACCGGCGCTGCCGTGCCCGGCATCACCCCGACGGGGCAGAAGCAACCCGCGCCGAAGCCGGTGTCCTTCACCCTGGTGGCGGACAAGGGGACCTATAACCTCACCATCGCTCCGGCGGAGTACCTGGAGAAGATCGGCCTCACGCTGAAGGACGACCAGAAGGTGTCCGTGTCGGCGTGGCAGGTGGAAACCACCACCGCTCCGCGCAAGGTGAAGGGCGAAGTCGCCCCGGAGACGGGCAAGCACGTCGAACTCACCGTGAAGAGCATCACCGTGGACGGCACCGTCTACTCCCTGCGCAACGACGCCGGCAAGGCGCTGTGGGAAGTCAAAGCCCCGCGCACCGGCGGCAAGCGCAAGTAACCTCGTCCGTCAACCCAACGCACGCGGCCCCCGGCAGTTGCCGGGGGCCGCGCCTTTCCCTCTTCCCAAAACCGCCGCTTTCCGGCATAATGCCGCTAGCCTGCGTGTAGCATGGTACGCGGCGTGAGGGGATAGGCCCGGCGATGCAGCCGTTCATGGCATTCATCACCTATTTCATGTTGTTGCCGATACGGACGGATCGCATGTTGCGCACGGTGCCGTACGTCACTTATGCCATCTGCTACGTCTGTATTGCCATCCATCTGCTCACCCTGCAGATGAGCGGCGTCGAGTTGCTGGCCTTCCAGCGCGCCTGGGGCTTCTCCATCGCCCACCCCACCTGGTACGGCGTGCTCTCCTACGGGCTGGTGCACGGCGACGCCATGCACCTCCTCGGCAACATCTTCATCCTCTGGCTGGTGGGCACCGTGCTGGAGACCGCCATCGGGTCGGGTTTCTTTGCGCTGGTCTATGCCACCTCGCAGGTCACCGCGCTGCTGCTGCACGGCATCATCATGAAACTCCTCGCCCCGGGCGCCGACGTGCTGATGATCGGCGCGTCGGGGGCCATCGCGGGCGTGCTCGGGTTAGCCGCCTTCCGCCACTACAACATCCGCATCTTCACCGTGATCCTCTTCAGCGGTTTCCGGCTGCCGATCCCCTTCTACTGGAACTGGTTCCCCTTCTGGGTCTACCCGCTCTACTTCGGCCTGCGCGAGGTGTACGAAGCCCTCACCAGCTCGGGGGACGGCGTGGCGCACTGGGCGCACATCGGCGGCATGGCGCTGGGGGCGGCGGTGGGGCTCCTCTTCCAGGAGAACAAGGCAGGCAAGCGCGAGAGCGTGCTGGAAACCGCCGCCACCGGGGAGGCGCCGATGGCGCAGTCGCTGGAGGAGTTGGAGTTGCTGCACCGCGAAAGCCCCACCGACCCGGAGATCATCGAGGCCATGGCGCACCTGGAACAGAGCCACGGCCACGCGGCGCAGAGCGCGGAGCTGTACCGGCTGGCCATTCCGCACTTCCTCACCGCCGGGCTGCCCGACCGCGCGGCGATCAGCTACCTCAACGTGCTGCAGCAGTTCCCCGACACCGTGCTCGATGCCGTGGCGCAGATGAAGATCGCCTCTACGCTGGAGGGGATGGGGCATTACGAGGAGGCGGTCTACGCCTTCAACCTGGTCGTGGCGCACTACCCCACGCGCAGCGAGGCGGAAAACTCCCTCATGCGCGCCGCCCTTATCTTCGCCCGCCACCTCCACGACCCCGGCATGGCCCGCCAGACGCTGCAAACCCTCCTCACCGCCTACCCCGCCTCCCCCCTCGCCACCATGGCGCGGGAACGGTTGAAGGGGCTGGGTTAAGGCGCCTCGCCTTCGCCCGGCAGCAGCGCCCGCGACTCCGGATCGGGACGGATATAGGCGTGGGTAGAATCGCCAAGGCCCGTGTAATGCAAGGGATTGCGTTTGTTCACATCGCAGATAAAGTTCCAGTATCCTTGCGTCATGCCCGGCACGTAACTGGTGATGATCCCTTCCATCACTGTCATTTTCTTCGCAATTGCCGGGTCGTATTCGGCGCGCGCCTTCACCCCGGCGAAATCGCAGAACATCAGAGCATAAAAACTCGTCTGATCGGCACGCAGATTGAAGCCGTAATTCCAGGCTTGCCATTTCGTATCTGCCCAATCGCAGATGAATGCGGGTTTGGTGCCGAACGGGTGATCCATTCCATTGAAATTTACGCAATTCCAGCACCAGAGATAGTCCCAACCCCATGAGGTCCAGGCTATATGAGATTCATCACCCAACCACCAGCCATTACCGAGTATATCGAAGCGCGGGTCATCATCATTTTTCCCATTGCTGGGATACACGTAGCCGGAGGGATTGCACGCCGTCCACTCGCTGACGTGTAGATCGAGCTTCCCCCATTTCCGCATCCCGGAGAAGAGCAGGGTGTCCAGCATCACACGGTAGACACCTTCCCCACGGCTGCGACCATACTCCGACACCGTTTTCATCGCATTGAAACGGTAAAAATCTTCCGGGTACAGATAGCGGGGCAATACGAGCGACACCCCGGAGTCCGCCCCTTCCCAATACCCCCACCAGCAGTCGGATTGGAGGGGATAATCGAGGAGCGACTGCACCGGTTTGGCGTCGGTCGGAATGGCCTTCCGTGTCTCGGCGTTGTAACGCGGCAGCAAGAAAATCCGCTTGATGAAAGATGTGCCCGGGGTGGGATGCTGCGGGTCGGGACTGAGCATCCCGGATGGATAGAGGCTCAATTCACGCAGAACGGTCGGTACAGTCTCGATGTAGGCCAGTTGTTCGAGCGGTTTCCCAGGCACAACGGTCAGCGCGATGCCCAGCTTTGCCTGCAGCTCTTCCTTCGATGCCAGCAGGTCGCCCAGGTAATAGATATCCTCGTCGCTGGTCAATCCTGCCGCACTGTGCCCGTCGAGGAACGCGGCGATACCGTGCTTGTCCAGGTGCGGAAAGGCCAGGTCGGCGTTCGTCGTCGCCACCCCACGTCCCACCACGCCGTCGGCCACCACCAGCATCTGTGACGGCAGATAGACGCCGCTCACCCGGCGTCCGGCCAAGCGGCTGTTATAGACGTAGCCCAGGCCGTCACCTTGCGCAGGGCAGCGCAGCAGGGCGGGGTCAATACCGTCGTTCCATGTAGTTTCGCCGGGCATGACGCCATCATGATCGTGGGCATACGCCGCCAGTAGTGTACTCAACTGATGCACCTGGCTCAGGCAGGTGGTCATCTGTGCCTTGGCGCGGGCGCGCCAGAAGAGCGGGAAGAGTAAAGCCGCCAGCACCACGATGATGCCGATGACGACCAGAATCTCTACCAGCGTAAACCCGGCACGCCGCACATGGAGGTGGGGATAACGCATGGCGGCCTCCTTACTTGCTCATCCAGGCGCGCAGTTGCTCGCGTACATCGGTGAGCTGCTTGAGCGCCTCTTCGTGTGAAATGTTCAGTGCCGGGGGCGGATCATACCGCCAGATCGGCGCACCGCGCTTATACATAATCAGGCATTGCGTTGAGACGTTGTATTGCTGCGCAATGTAGGGATAATCATACGTATCGAGATACACGAACTTGATCAGCCCACGGAAATTGAAGGGCAGCCGGTGCTCAAAATCATCGGCCAGCGCATCCTGATAGGCGGAGTTAGGCCCGCGGGCAATGTGTGAATAGAACCACACGCACACCGGATAACTCGATTCCAGCACTTCTTGCCGAAAGAGGGCCGGATTAGTGATCGTCACGACCCAGAGTGGCGGAAGCTCGTGCATGCGTGCCACATGCCCATCACAAAAGCTGGCAATGAAAGCGTCGTCATGGCGATACGCCACCTCGGATGGCAAAAAGAAGATATTATTCGTGTGGCGATACACAATACCGAAATACCGAGCTAGCCCATATTCTTCCGGGCGTTGCAGCACCAGCATGTCCTTGCCCGTGGGGTTGGCCGCATCGACGGTCACGAGTTCGTTCGTGGGGTCTTTGACCACGCCCACCGCACGGTCGCAGAGGAAGGCGCTGTAGGCGTAGTCGTTTGTGTTGTTCGCGTCGTGCGCTTCCTGCCGTTGCTGCTCATTCACCGCCTCGCGATAGGTGGGGCATTGCAGCGCCCCCGGCGCAAAGTCGATTGACGTCCACATATCCTGACCAGGGTACATCTCCGAATTGTCCTGTGCCTTGGCCGTGATAGCCATCGCGATGTTGCGCTGATTGTTGAGGCAGGTGGCCTGTCGCGCGCGCTCCTGGGCGCTGAGCATTACCGGAAAGATGAGGGAAAGCAGCAGCACGATAATAGCCAGAACGACCAGCATCTCAATTAACGTAAATCCCTGTCGTCGCATAGAAGCCTCCTTTACATCACTTGTGGAGCTTTTGCGCCTTGTCCTCTACGCGCAGGTGCCCGCGTAGGCCGTCGGAAAGCGTGGGCGAGGCGTCATCCCCGTCCGGCGGGGCTTCGAAGGTTACGGGGGTAACGGTCAGCGGTGCCAGGTGTCGCGGTTGCCAGGGTTTGGCATAGGAGAGCAATGACAGCGCCGCCAGCACCAGGGCCGCGAAGATCACCGCCACGGCGCGCATCGGCGCGATCCGGGCCGGCGGAGCGGTCGGCGTGGGCAGCGCGGTATCGCCGGGGAAGACCACCTCCGAAGGCGAGGAATCGTCCGGAGGTGCCATGACGTGCGGCACCATCGGCGGCGTCGGATCGCTGGGCCCCTGGTTGAAACGCATTGCCTCCGTGGGTGCGGAGGGCGGTTCGGGGGACGGTTCAGGAGGCGGTGGGACATCGAGCGTAGACTCGGTGGGGGCAGTGCCCAGGCGTGCCAAACAGGCGGGGCACAGCCGCTTGCCTCCCTTGGGCAGTTTTCCATTGCAAACCGCACACCGCATTCAGCCCCTCCATGCTACGCGTTCGGGTTCCCGGCACGGCAATTGTACGACTGAAAGTATAACATGGCCTTGCTTATCTGTATATAACATAGGAAGGTACAGAAAGGCTGTGTGACCGGTGACGCTCGCCCTATTGCTGACGGACAACACCCCCGATAGCGCGCGGCGGAGCCTGGCGGAGGTGACGGCGGGGCTGGCGGCGCGCGGGATCACCGTCGTCTCCCCCCCGGCCTGCGGCGCGTGGGCGTTGGCGCGGTGGCTGCGGCGGGAGGGCGTGCGCGCGGTGCTGGCGACCGCGCCGGAGGCCGCGGTGACGGGTGGTTGGGCGGCACGGCTGGCACGGGTGCGCGCGGCGTGGCGCGTGGAAGGCCCCGAGCTGCGCGGCAGCCTGACGCGCCTGCACCTGGCGGCCGCGCTGTGCGGCATGGTGCTGGTCAGTGCCCCGAGCGCCAACGAGTTGCTGCACAAACTGCTGCCCGAGGCACAACTCACTCAACTGCCGCCGGGCATCGATGCGGCGGTGTGCGCCCCCACCCCGCCGGGCACGCGCCCGCTGCCGGTGATCGGGTTGCCGGGGGCGTGGACGTCGGCGCATGGGCAGGAGACGTTGGCGCGCGCCTTGCTGCTGCTGCACGCCCATGGGCAACGCGCGGCCCTCTGCTTCACCCCGCCCGGCGACGACCCCGTCGCCGCGCGCCACCACGCCCTCACGCAGGGGGTGCTGAAGGCCGCCGGGCTGGCGGGGTACGCACTCACCTCCGCCGCCGCGCCCCTCGACTTCCTGGCCGACTGCGACGTGGTGGTGTTGCATGCGCCGCTGGACGGCTGTCCGCGCACGGCGCTGGAGGCGGCGGCATGCGGGCGCCCGGTGGTCGCGGCACGGCACACCGGGTTGCACGAGATCATCGACGACGGGCGCACCGGCTTGCTGGTGCCCGCCTACGATCCGCGCGCGCTGGCCGACGCACTGGCACTGCTGCTGGCCAGCCCGGCGCTCCGCCGAGAAATGGCCGCCCGCGCCCGCCGTCGCGTCGAGACGCACTACCCCCTTGCCCGCCACTTGGACGCGTTGCAGAGCGCGCTGGGGTTGGCGTCTACGGCAGCAACTCAGTCAACACACGCCGCCAATGGCCGCCCATGATGCCGGCCACGTCCGACGCGGAGAAATCCGTGGCCAGGACATCGGCGACGCGCGGCAGGTCGGCGGCGCTGTCGAGTTCACGCGGGATCACCTCTCGCCCCACCCCGCCATCCAGATCGGTGCCCAGCCCCAGGTGCGTAACACCGGCGACCTCGGCGATGCGCCGCGCATGGGGGAGCAGATCGGCGAGGCCGACCCGCGCCTTCCCGTCGGCATCGCTGACGCCGGCCTTGATGAAGCGGTTGTAAAAGACCAGCCCGATGACGCCCCCGCGGTCGGCGATGACGCGCAGCATGGCATCGGTGAGCTGCCGGTCGGTGGGCACCAGCGCACGGCAATTGGCATGTGTGGCGACGATCCGCCCCGGGAACAGCTCCACTGCCTGCCAGAAGGCGGCCTCCGCCAGGTGGCTGGCATCCAATGCCACCCCCAGCCGCAACATCTCCGCGAGCAGGTTCACCCCCTCAGCGGTAAGGCCGCCGGGCGCCCCCGTGCCCCCGGCATATCGCGTGGCACCCCAGGCCGGCCCGACCACGCGCACGCCCCCGGCCACGAAGGCGGGCAGATCACGCGGGGTGCGCAGCGGGTCGGCGCCTTCCAGCGTGAGCACCAGCCCGGGGCGCGGCCGCGTGCCGTCCAGCACGCCGGCCAGATCGCGTGCGGTGCGGACGAGCGTCGCCTCGCCGCGCGCATCGAGGTCGGCGTAAAAGGCCAGTTGCGCCTGCCCCTGCGCGTACGCCTCTTCGGCGGTGGTGTAGCCGTGTTGCCGCACGGGCGAATCCCCGGCGGGCGTGGCAAAGATGGTCGCCAGCACCACCCCCACCCCCGCGTCGCGCAGCGTGGGCAGGCTCACCGTGGCGGTGCCCTCCCCATGCGCCGGCGCCGGCCCCTCCGCCGCGCGAATCTCCGCCAGCGGCCGGGTGATGTCCCGCCCCAACGTCAGCGCATTCCACGCCAGGTCTTCATGGCCGTCGATAATCAACATACGCCCTACCTTCGCCCCCCTGCCGTCGCATCCTTCGTCACCCGGAGGCGGGAATGGGGGCGTCGGGGCGATTTTTGGTACTAAACGATGCGGGGGGACGTTGGAGGCGCGCGTCGATCTCGCGCTCCCTGGCTAGCCCGAACGATGTGAAGACAGCCGAGGTTTTGCCCGACCCGTCCATGAGGAGATCCGGGCCTTGCACCGATGCCGGCATGCCCATGGCGCCGGTGCTACCCTCGGGAGGGGCACTCTGCCGCGATGGGCAGGGAAAACGAGAAGGTGCTCCCCGTGCCGCAGTGGCTTTCCACCCAGATGCGTCCGCCGTGCGCTTCCACCAACAGCTTCGTGATATATAAGCCCAGACCGATGCCTTCCGCCTGCCGTTCCCCCCGGGCACGGTAGAAGCGATCGAAGAGATGGGGCACGTCCTCCGGCGCGATGCCACGCCCCTGCGGGGTTACGATGCGGAATTCGATGAGGAATTCCTCGCCGGTGGTGACGCTACGGTGGAGCGCCTGTCGCACGCCTTCCAGATCGTCAGGGTGGATGAACGTCGTGAAGGGTTGGCCGATCACCGCGTCCGGCGAAAAGCCCCAGCGTGCCACCACGGGACTGACATAGGTGAGGAGGCCGGTGCGCGTGTCGAGGGTAAAGAGGACATCCAGCGTATTATCGACGAGCAGGCGCAGTTGCGCTTCGCGTTGCTGGGTGAGTCGTAACTCGTCTTCGAGGGCCTGCATGCGTGCTTCGAGTGCGAAGCTCGCTTCCGTCTCCAGCATTACCGCGCGTCCTGTTCTCCTTCGTCACGCGGACGGCAACACATCACCCGGGTACGATGCGCAACGATCCACCACGCGAAGGCATCCATTTCGACATGACATCGAGTCGTGCTATTGGTAGTTCAAGAGCGCTTGACAACCGTGTTTGTGGCGCAACAGTACGATACATCGGTAATATGGCAAACAGCCGGTAGAGTTGTCAAGGATTTCTGGCGAAAATGGCTATGCAACCATTAATAGTTTTTCTAACGAGTGCTCAGAAATCCGCGTTCGCCGGGTTACAGATACACCTGGGGACCTGCCGGGGGCCTGTTAAATCGGCCGAGATACTGCCTTGGTAACGGTACGATGTCGGCGCCTTGAACGCCACACCGACGTATTGCTCTCGTATAATGCGATGCAAGCCACGTAAGGCATACACGAGTTTACGATGGGTTGAGCAGGAGGGGAAGGTATGGCGCGCATCAGGCCAATCGCATTGGTACTCCGCAGTACGCCCACCATCGAGGGGGCCGGCGTACATCTGCGCCGGGCCTTCGGCTTTCACGAGGTCGAGCGGTTCGATCCGTTTTTGCTGCTCGATGACTTCCGCTCCGACAATCCAGCCGAATTTCTGCCCGGCTTCCCCTGGCATCCGCACCGGGGTATCGAGACCATCACCTACGTGCTGGATGGCCATGTCGAGCACGGGGATAGCATGGGCAATGCGGGCGACATCGCCTCCGGGGACGTGCAGTGGATGACGGCGGGCAGCGGCATCATCCACCAGGAAATGCCCAAAGGGCGCGCCGATGGCATCATGGGCGGCTTCCAACTGTGGGCCAACCTGCCGGCGAGCCACAAAATGATGCCCCCGCGCTATCGCGGCGTGCTGGCGGCGGAGATCCCCACCGTCCACCTGGAGGGCGGCGCCAGCGCGAAGGTCGTCGCCGGTCGCGTGGGCGATGTGCAAGGCCCGGTGCGGGATATCGTGACCGATCCCCTCTACCTCGATGTCTCGGTGCCCGCCGGCGCCACGCTCACCTTTCCGGTGGCGCCGGACCATACCGTGCTGGCTTATATCATCGACGGCAAAGGGTACTTCGACCCACGACGCGACGCTTTTGGGTACGAGGCCGTCGGCGTGAACTACTTCGAACTCGATCGCCCGTGCCTGTTCGACTCACGCCACCTCATCGTCTACGGCGCCGGCGATTCAGTGGAGATCACCACGCCCGATAACTCGGTCCGCTTCCTGCTGTTCGCCGGCAAGCCCATCCACGAACCCATCGCCTGGTACGGGCCCATCGTCATGAACACCCAGGAGGAACTCCGCGTGGCGTTTGACGAATACCGCAACGGGACGTTTATCAAAGCACCGTAGCACAAGGGTGCTGGTCCTGCCGGTACGGTTGCTCGGGGCGCTGGGGCGGGGGGTGATTTTCCCCCCGCGTAATCAGCAGGGCAATACCCTTCCCGAAAGGCAACAGCATCCCTCTTGCGCACCTGGGCGCAGCGAAGTGGTTTCCACCTCACCGCCATGCTCTCCCGCGCAATATTTCTCTCCGGATTGTGCGAGTGATCCCACATGCCGCGCCGCGGAGCAGTAGGCGATTCGCCAACGGAACGCGTAAGTGATATCCGGTGGCTTTTTTCGCAACTCATCCTCCGCAGACACCGATGCCTTGAGGACCGAACGCCAGCGTATATCACCTGGCGCTTCCCACACTCCAGCACTACTGCACGCACCGATTACGCCGCCACTGTTATTCAGCGCTACCAGTTGGGTGATGGGAAACACGCATGATGGGCTCACAAACAGCCAACCTGCAGCCTTCGACAATCGAGATCGCTGCACTGGCGGAACGCTTGCCGCAAATCGTTTTTGCCGCGGATCGCGAGGGCAACCTTCGCTTCGTCAACCGGCACGGCTACGTCATCACGGGTTACACAGACGTGGATCTCGCCCATGGCTTGCGCCTCCTGGACCTGCTGGCGCCGGACGAGCACGCGCGCGCCACCCCGGCGTTGCAATGCCTCTATCGTGGCGAGGTGACCGAGGTGCAGGGCGAGTATGGATACCCAACGCGGTGGTTGGTACGACGTGATGGAGCGCCTGCGCCCCGCCGGGCAGCAGCACCACCGGCTCGCGTTCCACGACCGGAAGGCGTGGTGGCAGCAGGAGCAGGGCATCCTGGCCTACCTCATCCTGTACGGCTGCACGAAGAACCCGTGGTACCTGAAGCTGGCGCGTGAATCTTCGGCGTTCTACAACGCCTGGTTCCTCGACGCCGACAGCGGCGCCGTCTACTTCAACGTGCTGGCCAACGGCCTGCCGTATCTACTCGGCACCGAGCGCACCAAGGGCAGCCATTCGATGGGCGCGTACCACTCCTGCGAACTGGCGTACCTGGCGTCGATCTACACCAACCTGCTGATCACCGGGGCGCCGATGGCGTTCCACTTCAAGCCAAAAGCCGACGGCTTCGATGTGCTGCGCGTGGCCCCCGATCTGCTGCCGCCGGGCAGTGTGCAGATCACCGCGTGCGAGATCGACGGCGTGCCGTATGCCGATTACGACGCCGAGGCCTTGACGGTGTCGTTGCCCGCGCGTACGACGGACATCCGGGTGAAGGTCACCTTGACACCGGTCGCCACCCTGCAGCGCCACCCCGCGCTGGCGGCCAGTGCCGGCGCCGTCTGATCCCCTGTCTGAAAGGGCCGGCCCGTCGCTACCGTGCGTAGCGACGGGCCGGTGAATGGAGGTTGTCATGAACATCACCGTATCCCAACGCGGCGAGGTATCCATCGCCGCGATTCTCGGCGAAATCGATGGTAAAACCGCCCCGCTGGCGCAGGCGCAATTGATGCCGATTCTGGAGGCGACGAACAAGGTAGTGCTGGACATGTCGTCCGTCAGCTACCTGTCCAGCGCCGGCCTGCGCATGCTGCTCGTGCTCTACCGCCAGGCCACCGCCCGGAGCGGGAAAGTGGCCCTGGTAGGGTTGTCCGAAGAGATCAAAGACACCATGTCGATGACGGGGTTTTTGGGCTTCTTCGAGGTGTCGGACACGCTGGATGCCGGCCTCCTGTCGCTGGCCTGAGGAGCAATTATGGCAGAGCTGACCAACGTCATCACCCCCGCCCTCGACGTGCAGGAGCGGCGCATCGACTATTATCCGACCCATGACTACAACGGGTATCAGTTGCGTCCGGGGAAACCGTACCCCTTCGGGACCACGCTGGTGCCGGGCGGGGTGAACTTCTCGATCTTCTCCAACCACGCCACGGCCTGCACGCTGGTGCTCTTCGAGAAGGGCGGCGGCACCCCGCTGGTCGAAATCCCCTTCCCCGACTCCTTCCGCATCGGGAACGTGTGGTGCATGATCGTCTTCGGCCTGGACGTGGAGACTCTCGAGTACGGGTATCGCCTCGAGGGGCCGTGGGACCCGACCGCCGGGCAGCGCTTCGCGCCGTCGCGCATCATCCTCGACCCGTACGCCAAAGCCGTGGGCGGTCGGGAGGTGTGGGGGCAACCGCCGGATTGGAACGATATCTTCCTGCAGCGCGGGCGCCTGATCTTCGAGGACTTCGACTGGGAAGACGACCGCCCGTGCGAAATCCCGGTGGAAGACCTGGTGATCTACGAGATGCACGTGCGCAGCTTCACCGCGGACCCCTCGGCGGGTGCGAAGCACCCCGGCACCTTCGCCGCCATGCGCGAGAAGCTCCCGTATCTGAAGGCGCTGGGCATCAATTGCGTGGAGCTGATGCCGATTTTCGAGTTCAACGAATGCGAAAACGACCGCGTCAGCCCGGAGACCGGTGAGCGCCTCTTCAACTACTGGGGCTACAGCACGGTAGCCTTCTTCGCGCCGAAAACCAGCTTCGCCGCGACCGGCAAGTTCGGCATGCAGGTCGATGAGTTGAAGACGCTGGTGAAGGAGCTGCACCGCAACGGCATCGAAGTCATCCTCGACGTGGTCTTCAACCACACCGCGGAAGGCAACGAGATGGGCCCGACGATCTCCTTTCGCGGCGTCGACAACCAGACGTACTACATGCTCACGCCGGAGGGGTACTACTACAACTTCTCCGGGTGCGGCAATACGCTGAACTGCAACAACCCCATCGTGCGCAACATGGTGCTGGATTGCCTGCGCTACTGGGTGGCGGAGTACCATATCGATGGCTTCCGCTTCGATCTCGCCGCCATTTTGGGACGCGATCCGTGGGGGACGCCCATGCCCAACCCGCCGCTGCTGGAGACGCTGGCCTTCGATCCGGTGCTGGGCAAATGCAAGCTCATCGCCGAAGCCTGGGATGCCGGCGGCCTGTACCAGGTGGGCTCATTTCCCGCCTATGGACGCTGGGCGGAGTGGAACGGAAAGTTCCGCGACGATTGGCGGCGGTTCCTGATCGGGGAACCGGGGATGGCGGGCGCGGTGGCGCAGCGCATCCAGGGGTCGCCTGACCTGTACGGGTGGAACGCGCGCGGCACCACGGCCTCGATAAACTTTATCACCTGCCATGACGGCTTCACCCTGTACGACCTGGTGGCCTACAACGACAAGCACAACTGGGCCAACGGGGAAGGCGGCACCGATGGCGGCAACGACAACCACAGTTGGAACTGCGGCTGGGAAGGCGAAACGGACGACCCCGCCATTCGCGAACTGCGCCGCCGCCAGATGAAAAATGCCTGGGTGGCCTTGATGGTCAGCCAGGGGGTGCCGATGGTGCTCATGGGCGACGAAGTGGCGCGCACCCAGTTCGGTAACAACAACGCCTACTGTCAGGACAACCATCTCAACTGGATGGACTGGTCGCAGTGCGCGCAAAATGCCGACCTGCTGCGCTTCGCCCAACGGATGATCGCCTTCCGGCACGCCCACCCCGTCTTCCGCAACATCGCCCACCTGACGAATACCGACTATGCCGGCAGCGGCTACGCGGATATCACCTGGCACGGCACGGAGGCCTGGCAGGCCGACTGGTCGGACAACAGCCGCGTGGTGGCCTTTATGCTCGATGGCCGCCACGCCAAAGGTGCCACGCAGACCGACGATATGATCTACGTGATCTTCAACGCCTACTGGGACGCGCTGCATGTCCGGTTGCCGGGCTTGAGCCATGACCGCCGCTGGCATCTCGCGGTCAATACGGGCATGCCCTCCCCGCGGGATATCCATCCGACCGGCACCGAGCCCCCGTTGGATAATCAGGGGTCGCTACTCATCGGCCCACGCGCAGCCATCGTGCTGGTCGGTCGCTAGGAGAAGCGGATGCTCGAAGGAGGTTGTGCGATGTCCGCACTGACGCTGCCGGCGACCCTCGATGCGCTGGAAGACATCGGCCAATTCGTGAAGGAGACTGCCGTGTCTGGCGGGCTGGACACCGGCGCGGCCTATCGTCTCCGCCTGGCGGTCGACGAGATGGCGACAAACATCGTCAGCTACGGGGGCGTGGCGGAGATCGTCATCGCCGCGACGGTGACAGCGCGGGATGTGACGGTCACCCTGGTAGACAACGGGGTGGCCTTCGATCCGCGCCGGCAGGCGTTGCCGTCCGAAGCGGCGCTGGCTGCCCCGTTGGAGGAGCGCGACATCGGCGGCCTGGGCATCTTCCTCGCCCTTACGGGGGTCGATCGATACGACTACGCGCGTGAGGGGGAGACGAACCGCAACGTCTTCACCATGCGGAAGGCCCCCGCTGCCCCACCGACCTGAGCGCCGTCTCCGAGAACGAGGACCGACACCGTATGCATGCGATCTACTTACTCCTTATCGCCGTGCTGCTCTTCGTGCTGGCGTATCGGTACTATAGCGCCTTTCTCGCGGCGAAGGTGCTGGTGCTCGATGCGACGCGTACCACACCGGCGATGGCACATCACGACGGGCAAAATTACGTACCCACGAATAAGTGGTTGCTGCTGGGGCATCATTTCGCTGCCATTTCCGGGGCCGGCCCGCTGATCGGCCCGGTGTTGGGGGCGCAGTTCGGCTACCTGCCCAGTTACCTCTGGCTGCTCATCGGCGCGGTGATTGCCGGGGCGGTACATGACATGATCGTGCTCTTCGCCTCGACACGCAGCGATGGCCAATCGCTGCTGACCATCGCACGGCGGGAATTGGGGCCGGTGGCCGGCTGGCTGACGGCGATCTTCGTGCTCTTCCTGCTCATCATCACCATGGCGGGGGCCAGTATCGCGGTGGTCAACGCCTTGTTCAACAGCCCGTGGGGCGTCTTCACCGTGGGGGTGACGATCCCCATCTCCCTGGTGATCGGCATCTATCTGCGCTGCCGGCGTCCCGGGCGCACCGTCGAAGCCACGATTATCGGGGTGGCGCTGATTCTGGCCGGCGTGGTCGTCGGCGCCTGGATCCAGCAGACACCCCTCGGAGCATGGCTCACGCTCTCGAAGGCGCAGTTATGCCTCGCCATCCCGATTTATAGCTTCCTGGCCGCCGGCTTGCCGGTCTGGCTGCTGCTGGTGCCGCGCGATTACTTGAGCAGCTACATCAAGGTCGGCACCATGCTCCTGCTGGTCGGGGGCATGGTGCTGGCGAACCCCGTGTTGCGGATGCCGGCGGTCACGGCGTTTATTCACGGCGGCGGCCCGGTGATCGACGGGAAGGTCTGGCCCTTCCTTTTCATCATCGTCTCCTGCGGCGCCCTCTCCGGCTATCACGCGGTGGTCTGCTGCGGCACCACCCCGAAGATGGTGCAGCAGGAGGGGGATATCCGCACCATCGGTTATGGGGCGATGCTGGTAGAGAGCATCGTCGCCATGACGGCGCTCATCGCCGTGACCGTGCTGCCTCCCGGACAGTACTTCGCCATCAATAGCGCCCCCGCCCAGTTCGCCCAGTTGGGCATGGGCAACGCCGGCCTCGCGCAGCTATCCCAGTTGTGCGGTGAGCAGTTGGCCGGGCGACCGGGAGGCGCCGCGGCGCTGGCCGCCGGCATGGCCAACCTGTTCGGCGGCCTGGGACATCGCGCGCAGATGATGGGGTACTGGTACCACTTCGCCATTGCTTTCCAGGCGCTCTTCATCCTCACCCTGATCGATGCCGGCACACGCGCCGGGCGCTACCTGCTGCAGGAAATCGGCGGCACCTTCTGCGCGCCATTTAAGAACACCGCCTGGCTGCCGGGCGTGCTGCTGACCAGCGGCCTGATCTGCGGCGCCTGGGGCTACCTGCTGTACGGCGGCAGCATTGCCACCATCTGGCCGCTCTTCGGGGTGAACAACCAGTTGCTCGGGGTGATTGCCCTATCCATCGGCACTACGCTGCTGGTGCGGGCGGGTCGGGCGCGCTACATCATCGTGACGGTGCCGGTGCTGCTCTTCCTGCTGGTCACCGCGCTGGCGGCCGGTACCGCGAATATCGCCCACTACGTGCAGGATGGCAATTGGTTGCTCACGGGCATCTCCGTGGTGCTGCTCATCCTCGGCATCCTGGTCATTGTGTCGTCCATCGGCACCTGGGTGCGCCTGCTGCATCCCCCCACCCCGCGCATCGTCGATGCGCCCGCCAGCGTGGCATAAAGGATAACCTATGCTCGGAACCATGTTTATCGTGCTGATCTCGAATATGGCGGTCGTGGTGGTAATCAGCTACCTGCTCACCCGCACGCCGGTGTATGTGCAGGAGATCCTGCGCAACCGGTTGAGCGCGAAGACACAGCTCTACCTGATCTTCATCTTCGGCTTCTTTTCCGTCTTCGGCACCGAAAATGGCTTCAAGGTGGGAGCCTCCGTCGCGAATGTCCGCGACCTGGGGCCGGCCATCGCCGGCTTGATCGGGGGACCGTGGGTGGGGCTGGGTGCGGCGGTAATCGGGGCGTTGCACCGCTATTTTCTCTTCAATGCGCCCTTCACGGCGCTCCCGTGCAGTATCGCCACCCTGCTGACCGGCATCACGGCGGGGCTGGTCTTCCGCGCGCGCCGCGGTCGGTTTATCGGCATCCCGGGGGCCGCCATCTTCATGGCCCTGGCGGAGCTGGTCCACATGAGCCTGGTGTTGCTGCTGGCGCGGCCGTATGCCGATGCGCTCGCCCTGGTACGGGATATCACCCTGCCCATGGTGTTGGCCAACGTGAGCGGCATTGCCGTCTTCATGCTCATCATCCAGAGCTTGCTGCGCGAACAAGCGGTGCAGGAAGAGCGGGACAACATCCTCAAAGCCCAGGAACGCGTGGCCGGGGAACTCCAGGCCGCCCACGACATTCAGATGTCGATGTTGCCGACGAATTTTCAGTCGCAGCCCCCCGCTACGACCTACAACCTGTTTGCGATGCTCACGCCCGCCAAGGAGGTTGGCGGTGACCTGTACCAATTCTTCCCCCTCGACGCCGATCACCTGCTGCTGATGGTGGGCGATGTCTCGGACAAAGGGGTACCCGCCGCCCTTTTCATGTCGATGACGCAGACGCTGATCAAGGGATTTTCCGCCATCGAGCAGCAGCCCGACCGGTTGCTTCAACGGGTCAACGATGTCATCGTCGAGGAAAATGAAAAGCTCATGTTCGTCACCGTCTTCTGCGGCATCCTCTCCCTGCGCACCGGCGAGTTGCGCTATTCGAACGCCGGGCATAATCCCCCGCTGATCCTCCGCCGGGATGGGGCCACCGAGTGGTTGCCCATGCCCCCCGGCCTGGTGCTGGGGGTGCTGAGCGGCACCCCGTACGCGACGATGACGGCGCGCCTGCACCCCGGCGATACGCTGCTCGCCTACACCGATGGCGTGACCGAGGCGAAAAATCGGGAGTCGGCCCTCTTTGGCGACGCGCGGCTGCAGGCCTGCGTCACCGGTCGGCAAGGCGACGACGTGCGCGCGCTGCTCGAAGGCGTGCGAAACGCCGTCGCCGATTTTGTGCAAACCGCCCCGCAATCGGATGATATCACCCTGCTCGGTTTGCAGTATCAGGGGCAATCCCAGCCACGGGTGTCTGCGGGTGCCGGTGAACCGGCGTGCCAAACTGACCCACGGGCAAGTGAAATCGGCATCCAACCCTGACCCACGCAAAAAAGGAAGGCCCCCCGGTGCCGGAGGGTCTTCTGCAACAACAGGGAGTGCGGGAACCGCGGCGGCTGGGCCACCGCGACAACGGGGGGGCGCAAACCAACCGATACTCTATCTTTGCCTGCATTACAACACGGCGTAAAAGCTCATCCGCAGTGTCTGCGCCAGTCGCTTATACTCATCGGTTTCTGCTTCGGACAGGACGGACGCGACAATCTGGGCGACGTATTGTTCGTCCGTATGCGTCGTCCAAAACCCCACATCGTCGAGATGGTGGGTGTTTACCAGATGCACCCCTTGCTCGGTCAGCATGACGAATCGGTCGTATTCAACCAGCGCCTCCGCGCGGTTTAATCTGCCTTTTCGCAAACTGGTCATCCATGATTGCGACAAGAACGAGAATTTGTGTTGCAGCATCTTTACCTGACTTTCTTAGCGACCACGGGATCGCTTCCCTTATAATATCGCATGGCCCCCCATCGCTCTGTCGTGCCGTTGTACAATCAGCGAAAAAGAGACGACGCTACTGGAATAGTTCGTGATCGGACGCGTCTCCCCTCAACGGCTAAACACCGCCTCTGGCAAGGTATTTGTCCGCCTGACAGTGAGGGGGTATCCTACGAGTTCAACCCAGGGCACCCACCGCTTCACGAGACAGCAACGATACCTACGCGTCCAGCATCATTCTTCGACTACGGACAGGATTTCACCACTCCCTCCGCGAACCGTACGTCGTAACTATGCAACAGGTCTTCACCAGCCTGAACAGGAGAGGGATGATGACCAGCGAAACCGTAGCCCCCGCGGTGCTGATTCGGGAGTTTTCCCTGCACCGGCCGCTGAACCGGGTGGGACAGCCCACCGCCATCCACGCGCGCCTCGTCGCCGCGGCACCCGTCACGACGCAGGTGCGGCTGGTACTGCCCGCCGGCGTGCGCGTGCTCGCCGGCGACGCGCAGGCGACGGTGCCGTTCGCCGGCGAGGTGCACCTGGCCTGGACGCTCCAGGCCGACGTCGTGCAGGCATGCCGGCTCGAGCTGATCGTGGAAGCGGACGGGGGTGCCGCGACGGCGGTCATCCCCCTCTGCTTCCTGCCCGCGCTGGAGATCGAACCGTGCGACTACATTCCCGCGCCTCAACCGGCGAAGTCCCGCGTGCTCATCGGCGCGCACCATTGCCCACTGTGGGAGGCGGACAAGCTCGCGCTGTGGGACAACGTGGTGAAGCATCCCGAGCGCACCCCCGCGCTGGGCTTCTATAATCAGGAGAACCCGGAAATCAACGATTGGGAAACGCTGTGGGCGGTGGAGCATGGCATCGACTTCTTCGTCTACTGCTGGTATCGCACCACCCAGGGCGGACCGGTGACCACCATGTTCTCCTCCGCCATCCATGACGGCCTGTTCAAGTCGCGCTACGCCGATAAAATGCGCTTCACCATCATGTGGGAGAACCAATCGCGCGGCATGGGGGGCGTCGCCGACGAGCAGGACTTGCGCGACAACCTGCTCCCCTTCTGGTTGGAGCACTACTTCACGCATCCCAGCTACCTCATCGTCGACAACAAACCCGTGCTCTTTATCTATCGCCCGGAGTTCCTCATCGACGACCTGGGCGGCATCGAAAACGTCGCCCGCGCCCTCGAGCTGCTGCGGCAGGCGTGCCGGGAGGCCGGGTTCGACGGCCTGTACCTGCTCGGGGAGAACCGCGGCGTCGACGCCCACCAGCTCACCCTGATGCGGCAGATGGGACTGGATTACAGCTTCGCCTACTGCTGGCACGTCTGGAACAACCCGACGCCGGACGAGGCGATCCGCGCGCAGTTGGAGTATATGCGCGGCATTCAGGCGCTGGAGATCCTCCCCCAGGTGCCCACGGTGTCGCAGGCGTGGAGCGGTTGGCACGACGAGGGGACGATCTGGAAGATTCCGCCGGCGGAGTTCGCCACGCTGCTGCGTGAGACCGAGGGTTTTATGGCCACGCTGCCCGCGGAGGAGCTGGGCCGCCGCATGCTCTTGCTGGACAACTGGAACGAGTGGGGCGAAGGCCATTACCTGGCGCCGTATCAGGAATATGGCTTCGGCTACCTGGACGCCGTGCGCGCCGTCTTCACCGACGCGCCCGCCGCCCATCGCGACCTGATTCCCGAGGATATCCGCCGGGGGCCGTACGATACCGCGATCCGCACGCTGATGCGGCAGACGGCGCAAGACGAAGGGGCAATTGAATGACCGAGCAGACACCGTGGCAGCGCGCAAACACCGATTGGCTATACCGCAGCCGCTGGGGCATGGCGTCCCATTACCTGGCCGATTCGGCCGGGTGCCAGCATTCCGCCGGGCTGACCATGGATGCGTGGAACGCGCAAATCGACGCCTTCGACGCGCTCGGTCTCGCGCGGCAACTGGCGGAGGCGCAGGTGCCGTACTTCTCCATCACGCTCGGGCAGAACTCCGGATTCTACCTGTCGCCGAATCGCACGTACGACGAGTTGGTGGGGATCATCCCGAGCAAGTGCTCCCGGCGCGACCTGATCGCCGACCTGGCGCAGGCGCTCTCCCCGTATGGGATCCGCATGATGGTCTACCTGCCCGGCGGCGCCCCCGCCAATGACGCCGTGGCGCGTGAGCGCCTGGAGGAGCCGCGCGACGAGCGCATGACCGTCCTCCAGCAGCGGTGGGAAGCCGTCATCCGCGAATGGTCGCTGCGCTGGGGGCCTGCGGTAAGCGGCTGGTGGATCGATGGCCCGTACAATACCGCCGCCTACCAGCACCCGGACGCGCCGAACTATCGCAGCCTCGCGGAAGCGCTGAAGGCCGGCAATCCCGCGTCGCTGGTGACCTTCAACAACGGCCTACGCACGCCGGTCTATTCGATGACGGCATACGAGGACTTCACCCCGGGGGAAATCGAACGCGACATGACCGTCTCGCCCGGCCATCTGCCGGATTTCTCCCGCCTGGCCTCGTATAGCCGGTATCTGGACGGCGCGCAATTTCATATCTACACCATCATGGGCGTATGGTGGGGGCAGGGGCCGGTGCGCTTTCCCGATGAGCTGACGATCGGCTATACTAAGTTCATCAACAGCACGGGCGGCGTCGTCACCTGGGACGTGCCGTTGACCCGCGGCGGGTTGATCCAGGAAGCATTCCGCCCGCAACTCGCCGCCCTGGGGCGCGCCATTGCCCTGACCCCGCTATGTGAGGAGCCTATATGACTAATGCCGCCCCGGCCTGGGCCACGTCCTTTATCTGGCGTCTCTGCCCGCCCGACACCGGCGACGCGGTGACGGAGAGCGCCAGCGCCATCGCCGCGGTGCAACATCTGCTCGACGATTCGGTGCGTTCCATTGTGATCACCAGCGGCTTCATCGGGTGCGACACCGGACGCTGCTCCTGGGACGGGTCGTGGCCATACTGGGATCGCGTCACCTACCGCGTCAACCATGACTGGCAGGCACTGGCGGCGTTCATGTCCGCCATGCGCGACGAGCACGACGCGTGGATCTCCTTCCATACCAATATCACCGACGTAAACGTCGGGTTGGCGCACTACCCGGAGATGCGCACCTTCTTCGCCCGCATGCGCGAGCAGGAGTGCTACTACACGCGCGAGGTGCTCAACTGCGGCGGCCCCTACCGCGGCGAGGCGTACATCCCCGCGGAGATTCCCGTGGACCGGGCGACGATGCCGTATGTGGACGCCGGCGACGCCTCGGATATCTTCGCGGTGGTGAACTACCAGCGCTTCTGGGAGTCCGGACTGGCGCGCGAGATGCTCGACGCCTTCTTCGCCCACCTGCCGTACGCCCCGCCGGTGCTCTACGTCGACGTGCTCTCGCTGGCCGGCAACAACTGCAATGTGGGGTATCCCGACGGCGCGCTGGGCGGCAGCGCCGCCACCCAGGAAGCGGGTCGCACGGCGATCATCGACTACATCCGCACCAAGGGCAGCGAGCCGGGCGGCGAGGGGCCGGGCGAACATACCGTCTATAATTGGAACCACGGCGGCCTGTCGACCAACGATTACGGGCGCATCCAATCCGGCTACGCGCAGGGAGCCTGCGCGTGGCGCGGCGAAGAGCCGATGCACGTCTACGGCAACCAGGGCGCCTATTCCCTCGATCTCTCCGGCATGCAACTGCGCCAGGAGGCGCATTTTGAGAGCGCCGACAACGGCGGCGTGGTGATGACCGGCTTCAGCACAGCCACCGCCGTTCAGCCCACCTATCGCCCGCTGGACGAATGGCGCACGCTGCCGCAAGTGATCGAAGGCTTCTACCTGACGACCATTCAGGAACTGTACCACGTCGGCAAGGGGAATGTCCGCCTGCCGGGCGGCGCGGATTGCGCCCGCGAAGACGAGCACCGGGGCCGCGTGAAGCTCGACAGCTACACCGTGCGCAACGCGGCGCGCAGCTTCGTCGTGGAGCTGCCCGCGAAGGACGGCGTCAACACCGGGCCGCTCACCGTGGTGGCGCAGGAACGCGCCGCCCACGGGCAGGTGGTCGCCGGGCTGGATCTCGCCATGGACGGCAGCAACACGGTGATGGTGGCGATCCCCGCGGACGGCGACTACACCCTGATCGTGCGCTACTTCTCCGCTCCCGGCGGCACCGCGGAGCTGTGGGTCGACGACGTCTATCATCGCGAGGTGGCATTCCCCGCCACCCTCGTCGACGCCTACGCCGGCGACGTAGCCATCCCCCTCACGCTGACCCGCGGCGCGCATCGCCTCACCCTGCGCAAGGGGTGCATTCACGCCTCCTGGAGCGACGGCACGCAGGCGCGCTGGGACCGCCACGGCTTTAAGGCGTGGAACGGCGACGTGCTCTTCGGCATCGGCTACGACCGCATGTGGCCGGACAGTTGGAGCGGTCAGCGTAAAGTCTACTTCTACAGCAAAGACGGCTGCGCGCGCACCTGGACGCTGCCCGAGGAGTGGGCGGACACCGCCACCGCGACCCTCTACCCCCTCACCCCCGACGGCCGCGGCGCTCCGCACCCCATCTCCGTGACCGGTCGCCAGGTCACCGTGACACTAGCGGCGGGCACGCCGTACGTGCTGGTGTAACGGGGCGCTGCGCATAACCGCGCAGCGGTGGGTCGCGGTTGGGTGCCGATGGTGGGTCAATTTTCAATGCGAGCGGAACCCCGCTACCCCCCGGGGCTTATGCGCATGTCCAGCAGCTCCTCGCCGAGTTAATCGCGAAGGCACTACTGGCGCGTCAGCAGGATAGCGCCGCAGCCTTGAACGATCAGTGATCGAAGTTGGACTCCCAGCGCGCCCTGGCGTGGGCAATCTTCACGTCCAGCGCATCGGCTTCCGTGGCGCGATGCTGGCTGTGCAGGAAGGCCGCGCAGGGGGTGAGATCGGCGGCGTAGATGTCAGGACGCGATGAGCTCTCCTCATCTTCCGTGATATTTATCGTCGCCTCGAACAATGGCTCCGCGAGATCGGACTTCCCGGTTGCTGCATAACATTGCGCCAACACCAGGTTGCACGCGGTGCGCAGAGACACGTTCTCGTCTTCCCCGTCGTCCGGGGCGGGACCGGCCTCCGCCAGTGGGATGCGCCGCCCGTCGGCCAGGGAGAACGCGACAGGCTGCAAATTGTCGTACTCGGTCAACCAGTAGCAGGTGTCGGTGCCCACCTGACTCATGCCCCAGGCCTGAATCAGGCGTCGACTGAGCAGGTTGAAGCTGATGGGGCCTTCCGCGTTGATGACTTCTGCTATCTGCGACGCCAGGATGCCATTGGTCGTCGGCAGGTAAAACTCATCCTGTGATCGCGACACGCGCGGCAAGGTGAAGACGGCATACGGCGAGGCTGTCGTACTCAGTGGCGTCGGTGGTTCAGGAAGCATGGCGGAAGCATACGTGGACACCGGCAGGGAGACCGTAGGCGTCTCGGCTTCCGAGGTGACCACTTGCCCGTGCACGCGTAAGGGGAGGGGGCGGATGCGGCTGGCGCGTGCCCGACGGATGTCGACGAAGAAGTGGAACGTCTCGGAAGGATGCAAGTTTGCCTCCCCGGCGGCGACCGCCTCCTCAAAGGTACTGCCGTTCCCGGCGCAGAGGGCGGTGGCCTCAATGAGGCAGATCTCCCCCACCCCGGGGGCCATGCGTTTGGTCAACAGCGTTACATCGTCCTGAATACTCTCGGCAAAGGATTCCTCGACCAACCACACCCCGGCGAAGGCATGGCTCTCGGTGAAGATAATCAGCGGGTGCAAGCCCACTGCCTCTGCGCACGCCGCATACAGTACCGCCAGGTCCAGGCAGGTGCCGAGTTGTTGCTCACGGATGACATCCGGGGTGCGTATCTTTTGTCCCTGTTCCTCAAAGCTCGCCGGGGGCACGCAGTAGGCGATATCCTGGGCCTGCAGCACGGCGTAGATCGCCGCCAACTGCTGGTGCACGTCCTTGGGGTCCTTCCGTTGATAGCCACAGAGCGAGGGGTCGTTGCGCCAGGTCTGGAGCTGCGCGGCGACCTGCCGTACCAGGCGTGCCACCTCCGGGTGGTTGGGGGTCACGAAAGCGGCGATGATCTCCGGCAGCGTCTGCGTGCCGTTCCACTCATCGAAGGCTAGCATGTCAATCGGTGAATGCGTGATCGCCAGCGTCTCGCTACCGTGGGTCACGGTCACCGTCAGGGTGCCCGCCAAGCGCTCGGTGAGCCCGGCCAAGAATTCACCGGAGAGTTGGAGGTCGATGCTCTTGAGATCGACGGCTTCCCCTGGTGGGAGCAGATCGACCGTTGTCGTAAAGGGGAGCGCGAAGGCGGGGGCGGAGGTGACGGTCACCTGGCACCGGGTGAGTGGAGTCGTGCTCGTATTGGTCACGCGCAAGCGTTTGATGATGGGCACATGATTCTGCTGGACGGCATAATTCACGGTTTGGTCGTGCAGCAGCTCACACGTCACTGTCGTCGCGGTCAGTCCAGTGGTCATCCTGTCCCCCTTCGTTGTAAGCGGAGAAGTCAATGGGTTATTTAAGTGCTCATGGTAGGGTGATTCTTCTCGTGATAAAAGACACTGTGGAATGCATTAACTACGGTGGTTCGCTTACCCCGCCCACACCCGGCACAGCGCCTCCGTCTGCTCCAGCACCAGCTCGGTGGCGACTTTAGCCATGTCGGGGGGTAGCCGTATTTGCGCAGGACGTTCTTCACCAGGACGCGCAGGCGAGCGCGGGCGCTGTCTTTGACGGCCCAGTCGATACTGACGTTGTCCTTCACCTTCAGCTGCAGTTCCTGGGCGATGACGCGGAGCTGGGTGTCGCCCAGCACGTCGCGAGCGCTGCCGTTTTGCGCCAGGGCGTCGTGGAAGCGCAGATTGCGCGCGGTGAGCGTGGGGGTGTCCAGCGCCAGCACCTTCACGGCGGCATCGTCCAGCGCCGACGCTGGCAGGCCGGGGTTCAACCGCGCCAGCGCCGCCCGCGCAGCACCACGTCATCCCAGCGCCCCACCATCGCCCCAGATTCCTCCGGGGCGATGGTGGGGCCGGAGACGACCGCGTACCCCAGCGCCTTCAGGGTGGCGAGGTTGGCGTGCTCGATGTCGGCTTCGGTGATGGCGGGGGTCATCGATTTCCTGCCATAATGGGATATAGCACCGTATCTAAATACTTGATGAACACACGCCGGAACAGCACCACTCGGTCAGCCATCCACTTGAACTGGTTCGGCCAATCCTCTCGATTATCAATGTCCGCTTCCTTCAAGACCGGGAGCTTGTATCCGTAGAACCTATCACGCGGTATGTCCCAATTCAGGGGTTCACCCAGCTCCAGTTCAATATCTGCGCGACGTTGCTTCAACGCGTCGAAGCAAGCATCATCCACACTCACGCCTGCTTTTGTGCGGAATACGAATTCGATACAGATATGGGGGTAGGTGACTCCGATATGCTCGTCTTCACATCTAGCGCAGGATGCGACATGCACATACTTGCATACATCGGTATATGACTCGAACACATGGAGAACGAATTCATCCTCTGTGCCTTTGGTGGTATTCGGGATTCCAGCGATGTCTAAATAGCGGTTATACGCCGCCCAATACTCCGCATAAAATCTCGCATCATTCGTCTGTGCCATTACGTGCTCCTACTCCTCTGTCGGCAGCGCCAACGCCTTAATACGTGGTCCAAAAATCCTCTGAAAGCGCAGCAGGCGGTCGTGGTACCAGGTGAACTGCCGGGGCCAATCCCCCCGCTGCTGGAAGTCGCCAGGGTGGCGGAGGATGACGTAGCTGGCCTTCCCCTGGTCGTACCTGTCCCAGGTGAGCGTCTCACCAAACTCCTGCTCGATGTCCTGCCGCATCTCGTAGAGCAAGTCGAAGTATTCCTTCGTCCGCTCCAACCGGATGCACAGCATGAGGGTGGTCACCGGCTCTTTCGCTTGAATGCTCCCGGCGCGCGAACACTGCGGCGCAAGCCAGAACCCACCGCGCCCTATCGGATGGGTGAGATAGTTGTCCGGCTGCGGCTTGGGGATATTGGGGTATTTTTTCTGCCGCAGGTAGTCGCCATACGCCGTCCAGTATTCGAGTTGGAGCTGCTTTAACTCAGAAAACTCCCCCGGTCGCGGCCCGATTTTACTCCAGGCGTTGGGCTTGCTTACCACGTTGAACTTCGGCGCCGGGACGGACTCGCCGATGCGCCACAGCTCGACCTCCAGGCCGAAGAAGTTGATGGTCTCATTGGTCACCTGGTTCAACCAGTCCAGCACAGCACGGTGCTCGTCAGTGAACCGTTGGGCTATCCACACGATAGTCACCACGATAGTCACCGCCTGTAGCCCCGCCGCGTAGGTGAGGATTTGCCCCAGGTGGTTGTGGTCGGTCTTCTCTAACTGGTTTTCGATAAGGACGGTGTGGTCACTCGCCAACTCCTTGCACAGGATATCGGCGCGGAACGGCCCGACGAACTGCTCGGTGGCCTGCACCTCCAGTTCCATCCCCAGCGTCTCGCCCAGCAGGCAGATGTTCTCTTCCGCCGCCAGCCACGGGGTGAAGTCGCGGGCTTCGTGCTTCCAGTAATCGTGCGGATCGACGCGCTCCAGGCGTCCAAGTGCAGGCTTAGCCAAGGCATTGCCTCCTGAGTAGGTATTTTACCAATATACGTTGAACTTGTAGTCCGGTCACAGAACAGGCTAATACCGTCCAACAGAGGTTGTGGCGGATTGAAACGAGTCAAAACATGCTGAATGGCGAGGATGAAGTCGGCGCGCAGGTCTTTGTGCCCGTCGTCGTGGAAGGAGTCGCCGTATTTGATAGGCGTCGCGGTCGTTCAGCACCTCGTAGCGCGCGTCAGGCTCCGCCACGTAAAAGTCGCTGGCGGGGTCGGCGGCCAGGGTGGTCAGCTCCCCGGTGCGCCGCTCGAAGGCGTCGGAGATGTACTTCAAAAAGATGAGCCCGAGCACCACGTGCTTGTACTCGGAGGCGTCCATCTGCCCGCGCAGCTTATCCGCCGCCGCCCACAGCGTCTCCTCGAATCCCAGGTTCCCCCCGCCGCCATTCTTCCCACTCGCCGGTTTCCTGCCGTGTGCCATTGTTTGCCATCCTGTTCGCACTTGCTAGCCAGCTAGCTGAGCTATTCGTCGGCAGCGGACAATTGCCTGCTAGATGGGGCGGAATAAGTGGCAATGTTTGTGGACGGGGCGGGGGCACAGGGGCAGCGTGAGGTTAAGCGGCGGCACCGCGCGCGCCTGCGGTGCCAGGCACTCCGGCAGATTCACGCGCGCATCATTGACCAGCGTCGAGACCGGGACGGCCTCCATCGCCTCGGCGGGATACCCCGCGCGGTCCATGCGGTCGCCGACCGTCTTCTCCGGCAGATTTCCCGCCGGGAGGCCAAGCTCTACCGGCCACGGGACGCCGGGGGGGTGGTCCGGCAGTGCACCCAAGGCACCAGGAAAGGCACCGAGCCGCTGATGCGGGACATCCAGCGAAGTGTTGCCTCGGGACGGCGGGTGCAGTCCTTCCCGTTGCTGAACACCAGCGCGTTGATGCGTGCCACGTTTTTGGCAAAGCGCTGCTTGAACTCGTCCGGGGTATCCTGCCGCTTGCCGTAATCGGTGCTGCTGGAGAAATGACCGAAGCCCCCCTTGCCGCTCATGCATGTTTTACCGAGCGCGAAGAGGGCGATATCTTTCTTGTAACCGGACAGCGCATCGATGTTGGCGCGCACCTGATCGATGATCGCATGCACGCCGTTGGCGAAGAACAACCCCTTGAAATTGTCCCGCACGAAGGAGGCGGCTTTGCCGTTGGGCTGCAGCAAGGCATTCAACTCCTCGCTACTGATGCGGGTGTCGTCATTCTCCACGATGGCGCGCGCGGCATGGTAGGCGTAACGCAGCCGGTCATTGGCGAGCTTGATCTCATCGCCCACGGCAAAGCAGCGCCAGGAGTTGACGCAGTTCTTCACCAGCGGCTCCTCGATATAGTAGGTCCACGCGCGCCGCGCGCGCTCATCCCAGGTGACCGGGATCGGATCGGTGGGCGTGACGCTGATGAACGCCGAGCCATCGATGACGGCGGCGCTCGCTTGCGGGAGCGGCTGTACGAGTGCGCCAGTGGTCTGCGGAGTGCGATAACGTGATTTGGCCATGGGAAGTCCTCGCTAATAGAAAATCGGTGCGGTGAGCAGCGGCAGGACGCAGACCGATTGCGTTTCGCCGAGGTTGAGCCGTCCCAACTCGCGCA
>CAIYQO010000257.1 GCA_903928345.1 uncultured bacterium
GGGAAAGCGCTCCTGGAGACCCGTACACCAGCGTCCAAGGTGATCAGGGACCTCATCGGCCTGAGCTGGTTCTCGGAAGGAAACCCGGCACGGCCGGTCTTTGCGGCAGCTTGAAATGGGGGTTGTTGCCGGGGAACCATCTATCATCCACATGGCAATCCTTCGCGAATCACCTGATTCAATCGAACCGGTTATTGGATTGTAATAATCAAACCCATACACCTCGATTTCCCACATACCTTGACTCTCGCCCCTTGTTATTTTTCGGAGAGTTACATCCGGTTGTCCAATCAACCAGAAAGAGTCATTGCTCGACCGCTTCTTCTTCAGATCGTCGGTCAGCAGGTCGGTGTTCATCTGCGCCTTGAGCAGCGTCATGCCGATGCTGGCGGGCATCTCGTCGATGTCCTTGGCAGCCTCGGGGTCGAACTGGAAGGCGGCGAAGACGACCAACGCGGGGCGCGGGTGGAGGAGCGAGGCTTCCTCCAGCGCCATGGCCACCTGCCGCTGTTCAAGGGGGTTGTGCTGTGGGCCAAAGGCGATCACCACACGCCGGGGTGTCGGCTCCTTCGTCTCCGCTTCGGCGTGCAGCCACCGCGTGCCCGGCAGCGGCTCCACGCGGCTAAACTCGATCTTCTGCCCGCCACGCGCGCGGATACCCGTCTTCAGCAGTTCGTCGCGCCACTCATCCTGCCGCGCCGTCTCGCCCGTGCGCGCCACCGATTCGTCGGCGGGCTGCGCAGTCTCCACCTCGTTCAGCGGCATAACGGTCGGCGCCGGTACCGCCTCGACGGTGAAGGGGCCGGTCACGCGCGCTTTGGTAGTATCGGGCTTTGGCTGGTCGTAGAGCGTCTCCTGGTCGGCGTAGCGGGTAATAACGGCATCGATCTTTGCTTTTGACAACCCCTCGCGAATCTCGGGGTTGTTAGCGATGGACTTCAGCGTGATATGCGGCACCGTCTTGTAGACGAACCCGCTGCCAATACCTTCCTCCGAGTGCGACAGTTGATAATAATCAAAGAAGGCAGTCATCAGACGCTGCTTCGCCAACGTGATCGCCACGCGTGAAGTATCGCAGGTGATCCACCGCCGTCCCCATTGCTCTGCCACAAAGGCGGTAGTGCCCGAGCCGCAGGTTGGGTCGAAGACAAGGTCGCCCGGATCAGTGGCCATAAGGAGACAGCGTTGTATGACCTTAATGTTAGTCTCTACAACATATTTCTTGTCGGAAGCAAAGCCCGCAGTGACCGTATCTGACCAATTGTTACTTATCGGGAAGGCGGGGAAGTCATCGATATACCGCACGTAATAAACGCCACCGTTACCAGCGGCTTCTATTCGTGAGGCTGCCAATAACTGACCCATGCCGTCCTCATTTGTCTTCCAACGGCCTTTATAGCTTGGCAAGTACTCTTTACCATTAAGAGAAATAGGGTACCAGCAAGCGGCACCTTCGCCTTTTTGCCGACCCTCACTCTGACTTGTTAGGTTATCTATGCGATAAACACGGCTCCCTTTCGGCAGGAGTGAAGGGTTTGCCTTCTCTTTCATGGTAAGCGCGCGTTTCGTGCCGTCAGGCAATTCTACGCGACTATACGCTGCTCCACCTTGGCCGCCAATCTCTTTGTCAATATACAATTGCCGGTACTTGAGTATTGGCTTACTAATTGCATACCAAACGATATAATCAGAGACACTTGAAAGATTCACAACCGTTGCACTTGTTGTCTTGGCAAACGTGATGAGACTTACAAAATTGTCTGATCCAAATATCTCATCCATTAATTCACGAACGTGATGGACATTCTCATCTGATATCTGAACGAAGCATGATCCTGATTCGTGAAGTAATTCGCGTGCTAATAATAATCGGTCGCGCAAGTAAGTAAGGTAGGAGTGGATACCTAATTCCCAGGTGTCACGGAAGGCAGTTAGCATTTCCGGTTCCTGAGTCAAATCTTCATCTTTCCCGTCGCGCACTTCGCGATTGTTCACGAAAGGCTGAAAGTTAGAGCCGTATTTGATGCCGTATGGCGGGTCGATGTAGACCATCTGCACTTGCCCGGCCATGCCTTCCTTCTCCAGCAGCGAGTTCATTACCAGCAGCGAGTCCCCGGCGATGAGGCGGTTGGACCAACTATGGGCGTGCTTATAGAAGTCGATGGCTTCGCGCAGGGGCGGATTCTCGACGGGCGACTCGAAGAGGCCAAGTTGCACCTCGGTGGGCTGCACCGCCTTCGTGCGGACGGCCTCGATGATGGTGCGCGGGTCGATGCGCTCGTGCACGTGCAGAGAGACGGTGGGCACCTGGAAGGCGGTATGCTCAGCCTTGCCCGCCCAGTGCAGCGACGGGTCGATGTGCGGGTCGTAGGCGTAGGTCTTCTTCTCCCCGTCCGGGTCGGTCTGCGGCGTCACCAGGCCCACGGGCGGGTTATTGGGGCGGGTCTTCTCAGGGTGGGCGTACTGTTCAATCTCTTTATCGTCCTGCTTCTTCTTCGCCATGCCTGCGTCTCCATCGGTGAGGGTGGACTCCTGGCCGGTATACCAGCCCCCGCTCAGCCTTTTCGGCAGATCAAGCCAATCTCCTGCTTTAATCCCTGCAATGACTCCGTACAGGTGTTGACCGTGGCCGAATTGCTGGACGGCAGGGGCATCGACATGCCCGCCATGCGGGGTAACGTGACGTTCAATAAGGCGGAACGGGTGAAGACGACCGAAGCGCACCCGGAACTGCCGATGGCGTGATGATAAAACACTACGCTTAACAAATTAGTGCTGTTAGGCATTACGTCTGGCCTTGCTTGTTATTCGTTTTATTGTCTTTATCATTCGTATTTTTCTCATCAATATTCTGCGTTGGGTCTTTGAATAAATACTTTACAACAATATAGCACATTCCCACAATTTGGCCGAAGTATTCTACCGCTTGGATGTTGATTAGTGTCTGATAATTGACAAAGTTTATTTTTCCGCAACCGATTAGTATTACCAGAATACACTGAAAGAAGAGTAATACACCAAGTGAAATGACAAGAACCCATGACCATATAAAACGTAATTTGTAATACTCGTCTATCCCCCGTGTATGTACCATATACCGATTCAAAGTTTCTCGGGATTTTTTAGCTCTATCATCGAAAGAATCGTCGGATGAATCTCTATCAATGCTTGGGGGTGTTAGAGACCGATTTTTTGTTAGTGTAGCATCTTTAATCTGGCGATAGGTTTCTCCTGTCGGTGATGGGATAAAAGCACCAGTTGGCGCAGGCGCAGCAATATATACCGGCCCAGTTGGACCAGAGGGAGTGCCTTGCTTTGATTTTAACTCTTCTCCGTTATGATCGTTTGTTTTCAAGGCGGTATCCTATCACATCTGTTGATACACCAAACAAGTCTGAAAGAAACTCAATGTCATGATTTTGGTATTGTCTTAGCAGCTTCATGGGGACAAGAAGGTTCGCAGCGAAGAAATTTGCTTCCGTTTCTATGTGGTTAATTACCTGCCCAATAGCAGTGCGATATAAAATTGAATACTCAGGTTGTGTTTCAAGTATATTATTATGAAGTATCCAATGTCCAAGTTCGTGCGCGAGAGTAAACGCTTTTCTGTTTGCATTGTCAGCGGAATTAAGGATCACACTTTTTCCGCTTATATCAATGTAACCACATATATTACGATATTCCTCGGGAAAGCTTGTCTCTAGGATGTCCAGTCCATAATTTCTAACAATGGACTGGATCGGCGTTGGCGGTTCGATAACATAATTATTGGTCAGAATGTCATCAACCGCGCTCATCACGCGCCGGTAATCTGGCTTTCCTCCTTCTACGACCATTGTGCTCGCTCCCATTCTACCCCCGAAAGGGCATCCCCACTGTTCCACCGGTTTCGGCGCCGGAACAGGAATCCCTCTTCGTCTGCCTCATCATAGCAGACTATTACAATACTGTACAAGCCCTGCAACACGAGCATGCTCTCGCCCTTATGACGGCAATTCTTCAACCATCCACGCGACTTGCCCCGAGTGGTAGCACGCCTTGAATGGGCGCCCCCCGGCCTCAACGTGCCAATAGTGCAGCGTATCCCCGCGGTGATGCCCCTGCCAGGTGCGCAGGATGGCCGTCACCGGCAACCAGGCCCCGCCCCACCAGAAGGCGCGCGGGATGAGCTGGCCGGCGCGACACAGGACAGCAGCGGGCACGTCCTCACGGATCGTCACCCCGCCGATACCACCTTTGCCGGATAAGCGTTTACTCGACACGCGCCAATGATACCATAGCAAACCGGTGTGTGCTAGAGAAAACTAGAGGCAGGGGCGCAGATCGGCGCGATTGTTAGCAAACGGGTAGTGGGTCAGTTGGACTACATTTCGTCGCATTGCACACGCTGGCAGGAGAGATTGCGCAGCGCGCTGTCCTGATAAGCGGAACACGCCGCGCCAATAACCGTTGTAAACATGATTTACAGGGATGAAGCAGTCACTGCGGGGGATGATAGCTGCCATCGTGAGTCAGGCGAAACGCCTCCCTCCCGCCGGACGGCTTCCCTCCAGAGTGAGGAGCGATTATGACCCGCAAAACTCAGCCAAAACCAAAGACCATCGAGGCCTTGTCAACCGATGATACCGAACACATCCGCACCTGGCAGCGTGCCACGGGACGGAAGCCGGGTGATGAGACGAATGCTCCGCATCCGTACCGCGCCAAGTTGCAACACGGCATCTTTGCCAACCGCATCTTCGGTGCCGAAGAGATGGCGCTGTTCTCGGCGATGGTCGAAATCTTCCGCGAGGAGACGGCGTTCAACGGCAGCGGCGACATGGTGCAGTTGGAGTTGTTTTGCATCTACTGCCTGAAGATCACCCGCGCGTTGATGGCCGAGCAGTGGGATGCGGTGGAGCGACTCGACCGGATGATCCGCTCCCACATGATGGATTTGAAACTGACTAAGAAGATGCGCGAGGGCGATGGCCCAGGGGAAGGCGTGCCGAGTCCGCTGGATTACGCCATGCAGTTGGTGGAGCGGGCACGGCAACGGCAGCAGGAGTTGACCGACAAGGATGCGGTATCGGAGAAAACGCCGGAAACATTGCAGAGAACATCCGGCGACGGGAGTGAAGGACACGCGTGAAACGGCGTCTGTGGCGAGGCGGGATTGCAGAGAAGAACTATTCTCCGCAATGACGCACGGCTCCCCGGTGTGGAGAGCCGTAGCGACAATGCCTGAACGCGAAGACCGGTTACAGCCGTTCCAGCGCCTCTTCCAAGGCGCCATCCACCAGGTGCGTATAGATTTCCGTGGTGGCGATGTTGCGATGGCCGAGTGCCCGCTGGACGATGAGCAGATCGCCGGTGCGACTGTAGAGCCGGGTGGCGAAGGTATGGCGCAAGCCGTGCGGCGTTATGGCCTTTTCGATCCCGGCCTCGCGGAGCCAGTGTTCGAAGCGATAGCCGACTTGCCGTGGCGACAGGCGTGTTCCCCGCTGGCTGATGAACAAGGCCGGGCAGTACTCGCCCTGTTTCTTGCGCCACTGGAGATAGCCGCGGAGCAGTCCGCGCAGATGCGTGTTCAGGAATTTGACCTGCGGTTGCCCGCCTTTCGCCCGGCGGATATCGGGGCGGTGATGGAGTATGGGGCGACCATTCCCATGCCGAACGGCACGACGATCATTATTCCGGCGCGCCCCTTTTTACATCCAGTGATGACGCAGCACAAGGATGCGATTCTGGAGATGTATCGTGACGCCTTGAAAACGGCCTTGTCGGAGTAAGGAGGAGCGAGCGATGGACACCATCCGGCTGGCGACTGAGGCGTTGATTCGACTCTTTCAAGCCGAGATCGATCCCCATACGCTGCTGGTCGCCGCAGATGACGTATTCGAAGCGACCGACGTGCCGGCGCTGTTGCTCCAGTCGCGGCGTAAAAAAGGGCACCTTCGCCGTGCTGCGCAACACCCACATGCCCGCCATCCTGGTGGAGATGGCCTTCATTTCCAATCGCCAGGAAGAAGGCTGGCTGCGTGAGGCGACCGTGCGGCAGCAGTTCGCGCAGGCCATCGCGGATGGCATTCTCGATGCGCTCGGATAAGAAAGGAAACTACCTATGAGTCTTATTCATTTTGTGCTGACGCACGGCGATGCGTTTTTCACCCTGCTGCTGGCGATCATCGGCGTGGTGAAGCTGACCGCCTGGGGGCGGGCGAACGCCGAAGCGTTGGCCTTGATCGTCGATGTCATCGAGCAGAAGGACGGCACGGACATCAAGCAGGCGGTGGCCACGCGGCAAACCGGCCTGTCCGAAGTGGCGCAGGATGCTATCGCGGATGCCGTCAATACGGCGGATGCGAAGAAGACCCCGCTGACGACCGCCTTGCGCGTCTGCCGTGAAGTGTTGCGCGGCCTCTTCGCCGTGCGAGGATAAGCATGCTGGACATCGGCAGCCACGAAGAAGAGCCGGGCGACCGGGGTCGCTGGTACGGCAAGTACCGGGCCTTCGTGCGGGATAATCGCGACCCGGAGCGCCTGGGACGTCTGCGGTTGGAGATTCCCGCCGTGTTGGGGACGGGTGCGGAGGCCTGGTCGGACTGGGCCAGCCCGTGCTTTCCCTACGGCGGGAATCCCGATTGCGGTCTGTATCTTCTTCCCGAGGTGGGCGCCTCCGTGTGGGCGGAATTCGAGGCCGGGGATGTGCAGGCCCCGATTTGGAGCGGGGTGTGGTTGGCGGGATCAAATCCCGGTGAAATGCCGGCGGAAGCAGCCGCCAACCCTACCACCTGCAAGGTGCTGAAGACCGCCGCCGGGCATACCATCCTGCTGGATGATGCTGGCGGGCAGCAACGGGTGTTGATTCGCGATGCCGGTGGGCAGCATTTGCTGCTGGACGTGGCCGGGGCACGCGTAGAGCTGGTGAGCGCCGGGGAGATCGTCCTTCGCGACGGGTCTGGCAGTGAAATCGTGTTATCCGGTGGTTCGATTCAGATCAAAGCCGCCGGACAAGTATTGATCAATTGAGGTGGATGATGGCAGAGCAGACACAGGAGACGGAGATGACCCCGGGCGGCGTGGCGCTGACCTTCGAACGCTGGCACGCCGAGTTTCGCGCCTTGCTGGAAGAGCATCGGCGGGATATCCAGGCACGGCTGGAGCGCATCGAGAAAGAACTCGACCGCAAAAGCGATAAGGACACCGTGGAGCTGATGGTTAACGGCGTGCGCGAAGATTTGCGACGACACGCCGAGGATATCAAGTGCCTCTATGTTGGCATGAGCACGAAAGTCAGCGCGGAGACGATGTGGAAAGTCGCCGCCCTGATGCTCTCGCTGGGCGGCATCATCGCCGGGATTGTCACGTTTTTATTGAACCTGCTGGTGAAACACTGATGCCCGCCATCGCGCGAAAAGGCGATGCCATCACGCATGGTGGGTCGATTGTCGGCGGCGCGACGCGCACGCTCGTGGCAGGTCAACCCGCCGCGCGGCAAGGTGATGCG
This sequence comes from uncultured bacterium, assembly GCA_903928345.1. Taxonomy (GTDB): domain Bacteria; phylum Armatimonadota; class Hebobacteria; order CAIYQO01; family CAIYQO01. Next base: position 7,490 of record CAIYQO010000257.1, read on the forward strand.
GTCAGTTGCGCCCAGCACGGCATGCAGACGATTACCGGAGGTTCATCGACCGTGTTGGTTGAAGGGCAACCGGTGGCGCGCGTGGGGGATGCGGTGTCCTGTGGGGCGACGATCACGAGTGGCGCGAGCACGGCGCAGGCGGGGTGAACGATGACGGATATTCTCGGCCAGGGATGCAAGTTTCCCTTTCAATTCGGTAAGCTGACCGGGGCGACGGTGACCTCGACCGCCACCTCGCGCGACCAGCAACACATTCACGAGAGCATCCGGCAAATCCTCGGCACACCGCGCGGCGCGCGTTTCCTGCTGCCCGAGTTCGGCAGTCGCTTGCAGGAGTTTCTCTTCGAAGGCAATGACGCCATATTGCGTGGATTGGTGCGCCACGAAGTGAGTGACGTGTTGGCACGCTGGGAACCGCGTATCGTCGTGGACGACGTCCAGGTGACATCCGAAAAGCATGCCGTCGTGGTCACCATCCAGTATCGATTGATCGCCTCGCAGACGCCAGGCAACTGTGTCTATCCATTCTACCGGGAGCAAGCATGAATACAGGCCGCGCACGCCTCCCCTATATTAATAAGGACTACGATGCCATCCGCCAGGAGTTGCTGGCGCACATCCCGCAATTGACTGACCGGTGGACGGATTTCAATGAATCCGACCTTGGCATCGTGCTGCTGGAACTTTTCGCTGGGGTCGGCGACATGCTGGCCTACTACCTCGATGCGCAGGCCGCCGAGTGTTATCTCCCCACCGCGCGTCGGCGGCAGAGCATCATCGATCTCTGTGCGCTCGTGGCCTATCGACTGCACAGCCCGGTGGCTGCTACCACGCGACTGCGCTTGACGCTCGCACAACCGATAACGAAGCTCATCACTATCCCCGCCGGTACTATTTGCCGTGCGCCCGCTGAAGGTGACATTGCAGCGATTCCCTTCGAAACGATAGCCGCCATCACCATCCCCGCCGGGCAAACGTCGGCAGAGGTGGACGCTTGGCAAGGCACGCGGCAGACCGATACCACGCAGACAACTGGACAGGCGTTGCAGCGGATCACCCTGAGTCAGACGGAGGTGGCGCACGGATCGGTGATAGTGTCCGTTGATGGTGTCGCCTGGCAGATCGTCGAGCATTTCGCCGACAGCGGCCCAACGGATACGCACGTCCGCCTTGATCGCGATGGTCTTGACCGGAGCACACTTCGCTTCGGCGATGGCAAGGCGGGGGCGATTCCCGGCGCCGGGCAAACCATCACCGTCAGTTATCTGGTGACCAATGGCCCGGCGGGAAATCTGGCGCCGGATCGCATTACCGAATTGCCCAATCCCATCATGGTCAACGGACAGCCGGTGACCGTCGCGGTAACGAATATCATTTCCGCCACCGGAGGCGCGGACGCCGAGACGATGGAACACGCGCGCCTGGTCGCCCCAGCCACGGTGCGCTCTACCTGGAAAGCGGTGACGAAAGCGGATTACCTGGCGCTCTGTGAAGCCTTCCCCGGCGTGGCCAAGGCGCAAATCCTCGACCTGAACGACGATCCCACGCTGTGCGTATATACCGTGCGCATCATCATCGCCCCGGAAGGCGGGGGTCTGGCGTCGCCATCGTTGAAAACGGCGCTGTTGGCCTTCCTGGAAGCGCGGCGATTGGTCACGGTGGAGGTGACGCTGGACGATCCCGTCTATCGCGCAATTCCGGTGCAGGCCGATCTCTATACCTAGAGGCGTCCGACGGCGAAATGAACGGGTGGAAGTCGACGTGGATGACCCCGGCCCAGCCGGTCACCGTCACCGCATCGGCCCTCGGGAGCCTGGACTACTCCACCGATGGGGGGATGATGTATCTGCCGGTGCCGACGACCCCGATTCTGGTGTCGCTCGGCGCAACGGTGCGCCTCCGCGCCAATACCGATCCACCGGGGAGCCCGTGGCCGACCGGTCTGCCCACGTGGACGAATACGCATGTCCAGCTGCTGGACACGCAGGCGGGCGTCGAGACCGTGCAGTGCCTGACGGCGGGCAGCGCGTCGGTGATGGCGACCTGCGGCACCAGCAAGACCGCCCAGTTCACGGTCGTTACCATCGACACCCTGCAGTACCAGGTCGGCACCGGAGCCTTCACCGATACCCCGAACCCGGTGACCGTGCCGCACGGCACGACGATGACCTTCCAGGCGACCCTCAATCCGCCGTCCGCCTATCCAATGATCATGCCGCAGTGGGAATGCGTCGACACCTACGCCATGTGGCAGCCGATCACCTACCACCCGGATGGGACGGTGTCGGCGACCTTTATGACGAACGGCACGATGACGGCGCGTGTCGGGTACAACCCCGGTTCCACCCGGACGATCACGGTGAACGTCGTTGGCCTCATGGGGCTGCAGTACCGCCGGGGGACAACCGGCGACTTCGTCGACGTGCCGCTGGGTCCGATCACGGTGCCCGCCGACAGCACCCTCACCTTCAAGGCGCTGTCGGATGCCCCCGGCGGCGGCTGGGCGGACGAGCAACTGCACTGGTCCGGCGGTGACGGGCAGGAGAACGGCGACCACACCTATACCATCACCTGTGGGCTGCACTGTGCCGCCACCATCACCGCCTGGTGCGGGGACACCCAGCGCACGGCCATGGTGCAGGCGGTGGGGCTCGGCGACGTGCAGTATCAGACCGCCTCCGGTCTGTGGGCGCCGGTGACCACGCCGCTGTATGTGGCTAAGGGCAGCACGGTGCAGTTGGAAGTGACCCCCGATCCGGCCTGGACGATGTGGCCGATGGGCACCCCCACGTGGACGGGGATCGGGCCAAATCCGCAGGTCGGCAGCTGGCAGAGTGTCACCGTGACGGACGATACCACCCTCACCGTCGCGTGCGGCACGTCGGCGAAGACGATCACCCTCACCGTGGTTGCCGTCGATCCGTTGCAAGTCCGCCTGGCGGACGCGGATCCCTGGACAACGGGGCCGACGCCCCCGACCGCGCTTTTGGTGCCGATGGGCGCCACGGTGCACCTGCAGGCGCCGCTCGCGCCGGCGGGGGCCTTCCCGCAGAATCAGGGGCTCTGGTGGATGGGCGCGATGCCCACCGGCGCCACGACCGCGGACGCCTGGGTGACCATGCCCACCACGGTGACGGCCGCGTGTGGCACCTCGTTGCAGGCAGCGGTGCTGGAGCCGGTGAGCGTGATGGGGGTGACGGCGCAGGTCGGCACCGGCCTGCAGTATCAACTCAATGGGGCGGGGGCGTTCACCGCCGTGCCGCCCGCGCCCGAGACGCTGCAGGTGCCGGTCGGCAGCACGGTGGCCTTCCAGGTGACCCTCACCCCCGATCACCTGCCGCAGAACACGCACCTGTGGTGGATGGGCGCCATGGGGATGGACCGCACGGCGTCGCTCACCTGTCCGATGACGGGGCAGACCCTGGTCTCCGTCTCGGCAGGCACCGCGTCGCAGCGCGTCACCGTCGAGACGATCGGGGTGAGTACCCTGCAGTACCGCGTGGGCACGACGGGCGAGTATCAGTACGTGATGGGGCCCATCAGCGTGGCGA
>CAIYQO010000258.1 GCA_903928345.1 uncultured bacterium
CGCCTCGGGTTGGATTAAGAGATGATCGAGGTCAGCTTTGTAAACTGTAAATCAATAGCGAGGGCGAGCAATGCCGTCGCGGTGGTCACGCTGGGCAACGGTCGGGGTCAGTAGTCAGTTGTCAGTTATAACTCTGCGTCCTCTGCGCCTCGGCGGTGAACGTCCCCGTCCCCTACTCCGGCATCGCCGTGATCCGCCGCATCTCCGCGAAGCGCACCATCACTTCGCCGGGTTCCAGCGTTTGCAGGCGACCCAGGCTGAAGTCTTCCACGGCGTAGGAGGCCATCACCGTGCCATACACCACCGCCCGGCGGATATTCGCGTCGCTCACGTCGTTGGTGAAGGCCAGGTACCCGAGCAGGCCGCCGGCGAAGGTGTCGCCCGCGCCGGTGGGGTCTTTCACGTCCTCCAGCGGGAAGGAGGGGGCGGCGAAGTAGTCGTGCTGCGTGAAGAGCAGCGCCCCGTGCTCGCCCTTCTTGATAATCACCACGCGCGGGCCCAGATTGAGGAGGCGATGGCCGGCCACCACCAGGTTGCTCGTGTCGCAGAGCTGGCGCGCTTCAGCGTCGTTCATCGTCATGGCGTCCACACGCTTCACCACTTCGAGCACGCGGTTGGCCTTGCCGTCGATCCAGAAGTTCATGGTGTCGGCCATCACGAACTTCGGCGCCGACATCTGCTCCAGCACGGCGAGCTGCAGGTCGGGATCAATGTTGGCGAGAAAGACGTACGGCGTATCGCGGTAGGCGTCGGGCACCGTGGGCCGGAACTGCTCGAAGACGTTGAGGTGGGTCGCCAGCGTGTGCGCCTGGTTGAGGTCGTACTCGTAGTAGCCGTTCCAGCGGAAGGTGGCGCCGGGCTGCTGCTGCACGCCGTTCAGGTCGATCTCCCGCGCGCGGAAGAGCGCCAGGTGCTCAGCGGGGAAATCCTCCCCCACCACGCCGACCATGCGCACGTCGGTGAAGAAGGAGGCGCTCACCGCCGAGAAGCTGGCCGCCCCGCCCAACACGTCGCGCACGGCGCCGAAGGGCGTCTCCACCGTGTCCAACCCGATCGAGCCGACCACCAACGCCGGCAACCGAGGCGCATTTCCACGAATCACGTGTGTTCCTCCCCGCAGCAAACTGCTCCCCTATTTCGGCGCCGCCGGACGATCTCCTGTTCAGGCACCGAGCAACTCCTCCCGCGCGTCGCGCAGGCGCTGGGCGTGGCGGCGGTAGGTGTCGGCGAGCATCTGCAGCGTTTGCGCCAGCTCCGGGCTGTCTCCCTCGGCCACCTCGAAGATGCGGCGCTCGATGAGGGAGTCTTCCAGGTCGAGGGCCATGGTGTAGGCCTGGCGCAACGGCATCCGCCCGCGTGCGGCCAGCGCGTAGCAGGCCTTGAAGTAGAGCAGCGCCTCATACACCGCGGGCGCGCTGAGGCGGGTGAGGGAGAAGCTGAGCTTGCCGTCGGCGGCGTGCATGCGCATCGTCTCCATCATGGCAAAGTGCTCGCGCTCCTCGTCGGACAGCGCCAGCCAGAAGGGCGCCGAGTCCTCGTAGTAGTCGGCGAACAACGCGTACAGCCGCGCCATGCCGTCTTCGTACTGCATCAGTTGATCGAGAAAGCCCGCGTTCGGTGTCGTCATGCCCATTCCCCCGCTTCCGTCCCTATCATGCCCGACCGCCCGCATCGCTGTCAACTACAGACAGCGCGGGCGGGGTTGCGGTATAATGCGGGTGAGCCAAGGGGTTGGATATCGGTACGCGTCTGGAGAAGCACATCATGAAAGTTCTCGTTATCGGCAGCGGCGGGCGCGAGCATGCGCTGGTGTGGAAGCTGGCGCAGAGCCCGCGGGTGACCACCGTGTATTGCGCGCCGGGCAACGGCGGCACGGCGGCGCAGGGGGTGAACGTGGACATCCCCGTGAGCGACCTTGCCGGGCTGGCGGACTTCGCCGCGCGCGAAGGGGTCGGCCTCACCGTGGTCGGGCCGGAAGTGCCGATGGTCGAGGGCATTGTGGACCTGTTTCGGACGCGCGGGCTGCGCATCTTCGGCCCCGTCGCCGCCGCCGCGCGGTTGGAAGGCAGCAAGGTCTTCGCCAAGCAGGCGATGACTCGCGCCGGCGTGCCCACCGCGGCGTATGAAGTGTTCGACGACGCCGACGCGGCCCTCGCCTGGCTGGCAACCCAACCGGCGGAGAAGCCGTGGGTGGTGAAGGCGGACGGCCTGGCGGCGGGCAAGGGCGTGCTGATGTGCGACAACCGCGCGGAGGCCGCCGACGCCGTGACACGCATCATGACGGCGCGCGAGTTCGGCGCCGCGGGCGACCGCGTCCTCATCGAGGAGCGGCTGGACGGCTACGAGGTCTCCCTGCTCGCCATCTGCGCCGGGGGGGTCATCATCCCGCTCGCCCCCGCGCAGGACTACAAGCGCATCGGCGAGGGCGACACCGGCCCCAACACCGGCGGCATGGGCAACTACTCGCCGGTGCCGGACTTCTCCCCCGCACTCATCGACTTCACCGTCCACCAGGTCATCGCGCCCACCCTCGCCGCCCTCGACGCGCCCTTCACGGGCACCCTGTTCGTCGGCCTCATGGTCACCGCCGCCGGGCCGCAGGTGCTGGAATTCAACGTGCGCTTCGGCGACCCGGAGACCCAGGTGGTGCTGCCGCGCCTCGAAAATGACCTGCTCGACCTGCTGGAAGCCGCCGTGGACGGCACGCTGGCCGCGCAAACCGCCCGCTGGTCGTCGCGCAAAGCCGTCACCGTGGTCTGCGCCGCCGGTGGCTACCCGGACGCCTACCGCAAGGGCGATGTCATCCACGGCCTCGCAGAGGCCGCCGCGCTGTCCGACGTGATCGTCTTCCACGCCGGCACGAAGCTCGATGGCGACCGGATCGTCACCAACGGCGGCCGCGTCCTCAACGTCACCGCCCTCGGCGACACCTTCGCCCAGGCCATCGACCGCGCCTACGAAGCCGTGAGCCTGATCTCCTGGGACGGCATGACCTACCGGCGGGATATCGCGGCGCGGGTGCGGGAAGGGTAATGGAAGTCGGGACTGCCACCACTTTTCTGACAATCGCGCCGCCACTGTCCTAATCGCCGGTCGCGCAGAAAAGTGGTGGCTGTCCCGACTTAACTCGGATTAACCCCGTTAACCTTCTCACTCATCGGTTGTCAAATCTATTATGCAACTCCGTGTCTTGTTGGCATGCATACTGCTGGTCTCCGTCGCCGCGGGATGGGCGCAGCCTAATCCGGACTATACGGCGGTTACCGTGCGCGTGGTGACCCTCAGCGGCACGCCGGTGACCTTCCTGCCCGGTTTGCGCGTGCGGCTGGGCACGGCTACCGCACCGCTTAGCTCCGCGGGGTTGCTCGTGCGGGGGGGCGCCGCCAATCTCTTTGCGCTGTTCGGCGTGCCGGCCGGGCAATATCAACTAAGCGTGGTGAGTACGCTGGGGGAGATGCCCGCGCAGGCGGTGACCATCGTGCCCGGCAACAATCTCCTCGAGGCGCGCCTGCCGCTGGTCGCGGTGGCGCCGCAGTATACGCTGGGGGGCAAGCCGGTCACACCGCGCAACGTGCAGGTCTTCCCCGTGTCCGCCACGCTGTCGGAGCGCCCGCCGCTGGTGCCCATCGCCGGCGGCCTGCTGGATGGCCTGGCCCCCGCTGATGCCGCGCTGCTGGTGCTCACCGACCTTGGGTATGCCCTGGTGCCGGTCACGCCCCCCACCGGCGCGGCGCGCCTGCCGCTCACCGTCGACCTGCAGCCCGGCGGCATCGCCAACCTCTCCACGCTCGACATGGACGGTCAGGCGATCCCCGAGGTTCCGTTGACCTTCACCCAGCATAAGACGGTGTTTACCCTGACCACGGACGCGCAGGGTGCGCTGCGCGGCCTGCACCTGCCGGTGGGCACGCTGACGGCGATCACCCCGTGGAGCTGGAACACGCTGCACCCGGAGTACCGTCCCGCCTACGCGACGCTCGCGAGCGCCGCCGGGAAGCTGCTCACGCAAAAGGTGATCCTGTACCCGCGCCAGACGCTGACCGTCCGCTGCACCGCGGCGGAAAAACCCGCCGTGCTGACCGCGGCCTCGTGTCTCATGCAAAACGTGACGACCGGCGCCGTCTCGCAAGTGCCGGCACTGGCCGTGGTGGGCGTGGCGGGTAACCGGGTGGTGATGGAGTACTATTTCCCGGTGAGCACCCGGCTGTGGCTCTTCACGGATGCCGGGTACGGCGCCGTCGACTTCACCCTGCCCCTCACGCAGAGCACCCAGGCGGTCGCGCTGCCCCTGCAGTTGGATGGCGGCACCATCGACGTCACCGCGCCGAAACGGGTCGGCGACCAGTGCTTCCTGCAAGGCAAATTACCCGGCCAAAAACCCGCCGATCCCCCGGTGACCCTTATGCTGCCCCTGCTCACCCGCGGCCACTGGCACACCCCGCAACTCCCCCCCGGCGCGTGGAAGGTCATCGTGGGCACATCGCTGCTCAGCGACATCAACCAGACGGTGACCGTGCAGGCGGGCAAGGTGACCACGGTGGTGATGGGGAAATCGTAGGCGGGTCCCCGGACTACCGCGCCACCGGCGCAACAGGCCCACCCGGCCCGCCCGGCGGGGCGGCCGGCGGCGGGGGCAGGTTGTTTTGCAGGTTGTCGGCTTCCACGATTTCCGTCAGCCGGCCACGCTCGTCGAAGGTGAGGGTGGCGGTGATGGCGCCGTGCTGGAAGGGCGTGGGCTCCACCTTCGCCGTGCCGCTTACGACCGTGTTGATGTTGCCCGCCTCCACCGTGAAGTCGCCGGGCGGGTTGAAGCGGTAGAGCTGCCGCTCCACGAAGCACTCCGTCAGGCGCAGCCAGGCGCTCACGGCGTTTTCCAGCGCGGGTTGCGTCGTCGCGGGGACGGCGTGCGCCAGCACGAAGCCTTTCAACTTCTCCCGGTCTGTGAGGAGGGTGAACTTGCCGGCCTTATCCACCGCGAACAGGTTCTCGGTACTCAGCGGCGCGGGCACCTCGAAATCACGCAAAACATCCGGCGACGGGTAGGCCCCGCCCCAATAGCCGGGGTAGTAGGCGAAATACCACGAGTATCCGGGCACGGCGCGCGCCACGACGGCGTCGGTGATGAGCACGGGCCGACCCTCGCACGTGAACACTCGCCCGTCGGGGAACTTCAGCCCGTGCAGGTAATCGGTCACGATGGCGCGCGGGTTGATGCCCCAGGTCAGGCGTAACACAGCGTTGTCCAGCACGTCGAGTGGTGGCGTCTCCGAATCCACTTTGTCCCACTGCCCCGCGGTTTGCGCCGCCGCCTGCGCCTTACGGTGCCCGGCCAGCGCGCCCTGGATGGCCGGCAGCGCCGGGGTGCCCAGCTTCACCAGTGCGTCCTCGGCCGCGTCCCAGGTGGCGGGTTCGCCGGGTTTCAGCGTGGCGAGGATCTCCGGCACCCGTTGCGTCGGCGTCGCCGCCCACGCGGCCAGCGCCGCGCCAAGGGTAAAGAGCACAACAAGCGTCCGCATGACCACCTCCCCGTTGCGATGTTAGACGAGCCGCGCACCCGTATGTTCCCCCAGCGGTTACGCAGTAGCCGGAGGGCGTGCCGTGAATGCAAACCGCTGGCTGAAGGTATCCATCCCCGTACAGGGATTGCTGTTGTTGTCGCAACTCGTCACCGGGCTCAATGTCGACCGTATCCCCGACGCGACGTACCGTATCGTGCACCTGGGCGGCGGCTCGCTGCTCGTTGCGCTGGTGCTCATCCACGTCGGCCTCAACTGGGGCTGGGTGCGGACGCAGTATCGGCGGAAGCCAGCCCCAGCGCCGACAACGCCTCCGGCGGGCCCGGGATAGCGAGAATGGAGGGCTTGGCGTCCCCTTAACTCGTAATCGTGCTCGTAATCGACCGTCGTCTGAACCGGGTTCGCTGAAAGCGTTCGATTACGATTACGAGCACGACAACCTACTTCCCCACCCGGTACACCATCTGCTTCTGCGCATAGCTGTCCTCGTCCAGCAGCACCAGCTCGCCGGATTTGCGTTGGAAGACGCGCACACCGGCGTCGATGTCGATCCAGCCGACACCGCCGAAGAGGGTGGCGTCGGGCTCGATGATGCCCAGGTACTTGCCGGTTTTGGTGTCGTAGACGAAGAGCACGTTGCCCTCCATCTCGCCGACGAAGGCGCGGTTGCCGGTGTCGCAGACCGTGAGCGCCTTGATGTCCTCGGCGCCATCGGGGAAGGGCATGCGGCAGCGCAGCTTGCGCGTGGGTTTCGTCCAGTTGTCGTAGCAGATCAGCTCGTGCCCGCAGCAGCCCCAGCCGTATTCATGGCCGGTGACGGGGTGGTCCCAGGTGAGACCGGACAGATACATGGTGTCGGTGGCGGGGAAGTAGAGCACGCGCAGCACCTGGATGAACTCCGCCGGGCGCGCGTACCACACGTGGGCGGCGAAGTCGTAGAGCGGCGCGCCGGCGGGGGTGAAGCCTTTCAGCGGCAGGTAGCGCACGCCCCAGCGGTCCTCCGGCTCCCAGATGCCGCCGCGGTCGTCCACGTAGTAGTTGAAGGACTCGTGGCTGGGCGTGGCGTCCGGCGCGGGCTGGGTGAATTCGCCCTTGTCCGCCTGCCCGTCGCCGTTCAGGTCGGTCCAGATAAAGCGCCCCTTGGCGGGCGCGGCGGCGGGGCGCCAACTGGCACGGTACTCGTTGGCGTAGTACATGGCGCAGGGCACGAAGATCTCGCTGTCGGCCTCCTGGCGATGGATCGTCACCGACTCGCCCCACGTGTAGCGGTACAGGCGGCCGTTCAGGCGGCGCAGCACGGCGTTCTGCCCGCGCCCCTCGGCCATTTCGGGGAAGCGCCCCGGGTCGGCGGTGACCCCCACCCAGCGCCAATCCTGCCCCGCCGGCGCACCGGGCACGTTCCGATAATGGTAGCGGTGATCGTAGATGTCGGCGCCGTCGGTCGCCGGGTCGAAGTCGGAGCAGGTGCAGAAGACGGTGCACTGCAGCTCCCAGCGGAGTTTGCCCTCCGGCGTGTAGCTGCGCAGCAGCGAGCCGGTGTTGCAATACACGTTGCCGGCGGCGTCGATGCCCAGGCCGGTGACGACGGGCAGGCGCGTGTCGCCCATCGCCCCGCGGCGCGGCCCGGCGAAGACCCCGCCCGCGTCGCCGAGGGCGCCTATTTCCTTCGGCTGCGCGCCGGACACGTCGTAGCGCACCACCTGGTTCCGCGTGCCGTTCACCGCGGCGACGAGGTGCCCCTGCGGATCGACGGCCAGCGCGCCGACGGTCACGCCGGGGATCGTTTTGCCGGTAGGCGCGCCGCTCGCGGTGAGCTGCGTCACCCCGGCGTCGTTCGCCAGCCACAGCGTGCCGTCCTTCGCGAGCGCCAGCGGGCCGGACTGTGCGATGGGCAGCGTGTGCCGCAACGCCCCGGTGGCGGCGTCGTAGACGCGGATCGCGGTCAGCCCGATGGCGGTGACGTAGAGGGTTTTGCCGTCGGTGGCGAGGCCGTTCACCTCGTGCCACGGCGCGTCGGTGTCGAAGCGGATCCACTTCGCGTCGCCCAGCGCCGGCCAGGGGGCTTCCTTGCCGTCGCGCGTGTGGCGGCGCACGCCGGCGTAGTTCTTACCCATGCCGCTGTCGCCGACGTAGAGGTAGGTGTCGTCGAAGGTCACCCCGCTGCAGCCGCCGCTGATGCGCTCCCCCACCGGCTTGCCGTCCTTATAGTAGCCGATCTCTTTGTGCGGCTCGTCCCACACGCTGGTGGCCACCGCGGTCCCGTCGGGCAGCGCGGTCAGCCCGCTGATGCCCGACTGTACCCACTGCGTTTTGCCGCTGAAGGTGTTGCCGAACCAGCTCTGCGCGGCGGGCAGGTGGGGCTGGGTGAGGGTCCAGCGCGAGCGGGCGTTCTTGATCTTCGCCAACTCCGCGTCCGTTCTGATCGGGATGGCGTACTTCTCGGCGAGGTAGGCCTCCGTCTGCGCGCGTTCGGTGTCGGTGAGCGCGTGGTCGTAGATCAGCACCTCGCCGATCAGGCCGTTGAATTGCGTCTCGCCCAGGTTGTTGGTGCCGATGGTGGGATTTTGAAAGAGCACCGGCACGCGGGCGTCGGGCGTCTCCGAGCGCAATTGCCGGTGGCCGTCCGCGTACGTCGCCAGGTATTGCCCCTGCTCGCCCAGCTTGCCCACGGTGACGGCGATCATCCCCGCCCCCGGCGCGTATTGCAGGTCGGCAAAGGGGCTGCCGCCGTCGAGCTTGCTGCCACAGAGCTGCAAGAACCCGCAGGTGCGCAAGCATTCGTTGCGCCCCGGCGCGGTATCCACCACGCCCGCGCGCCCCAGGTTGGTGCCGGCGACCAGCACGGTGATTTCGGGATGCTCGCCGGTGAGGGGCAGGGTGAAGTAGTGCACGATCTTCGGGTTCACCGCGCCGTCGCCGTCAAAACGCACCACCGGGCGGTTGTTCAACCCGCGCGCCAGGTAGGCGGGTCGGTGGCCGAGTTCCGCGGTGAGTTCGCCCCCGACGGCGGCGGGCCAGCGCGCCACCGTGGCCCCCTCCGCCACGCCGGCGATCTCCTCGGCGCGCGCCCACAGCAACAGGCCGGCCTTCGCGGGGACGCTCTTCACCGGCGGGGGCGGCGGCAGTTGCGCGGTCGGCTTGGGCGGGGTGTAGCCGACGGGCAGCTTTGGGTCGCCCGGTTGCGCCGTCGCCAGGCCGTACTTGACCAGGAGATAGCGCTCCACCTTCGCACGGTCGGTGTCGGAGAGCACGCCGTGGTAGAGCAGCACCTCGCACAGGTCGCCGCGAAAGGCCGTCTCGCCGACGTTGTTGGTGCCCAGGTGCGCGTTGTGGAAGATGGTGCCGTAGAGCGGGGCCTTCGCCTCCGACGTGCCCTGCGCCATGCCGTTCACGTAGGTGGTGACCCGATACACGTTGTCCGCGTCGATGCCCCCGCTGATGGTGCCGACGCCCAGACCGGGCATGCCGTCGAGCGCGGGGAAGGTGCCCGGCAGATTGGCCGACGTGCCGCACATCTGCAGCCAGCCCATGGTGCGCAGGCAGCCGTTGCCGCCCGGCGCGGTGTCCAGCAGGCCGGGGACGCCCAGGTGCGCGCCCACCGCGAAGAAGGTCATCCCCTTCCACTCGCCCATCAGCGGCACGGTGAAGGCCTGCACGGTCTTCGGGGTGGTGCGCAGGTCGCCGGCGAAGCGTACCAGCGGGCGGCCCTGCTCTACCAGAAAGGTGGGCCGCCCCTCACCCTCCGCCTTCAAATCGGCGCCGCCGCCGCTCGCGTCCGGCCACACGCTCACCCGGTCGCCGGGTTTGCACACCGCCGCCAGGTCGTCAGCCTTCACCCACAGCAGCAGCGCGGGTGTCTTAACCCCCTGCGCCAGCACGGGCGCGACGAGCAGGACGAACAACAGCAGAGCAACACGGCGCATGGCGTCACCTCACAAGAGAAAGCGGTTTCCCGTATTATGCGACGTGGGCGGGTGAGCGTCAATGCGTCCGCGCCCCCACCAAACGCCGACGCCCCGGCCAATGGTCGGGGCGTCGTTCTGCGTTGCCGCGGGGCTTATGCGTTTTCGGTGAAGTCGCCGCCGCCGCCGCGGGTGGCGATGCCGATTTTGATCAGTTCCTGCTCGTAGACGGGCACGGTGAAGTCGCACATCGTCTTGAGGCGGGTGGCGAAGCCCTTCATTTTCGTGTCGGGGCGGCCGCCGCGCACCATCTCCACGGCGCCGAGTTGCTTGCCGCGCGCCTTGATGGACTCGATGCTGGCAATGCCGTCGGTGTCGCCGGCGATGATGGTGGCCACGTCGTAGTTAGGGGCGAATTCCAGCATGTCCACGGCCATCTGCACGTCCAAGCCGCGCTCGGTGACGGTTTTATGCAGGATATCGACCTTCCAGCGGCCGCAACGGCGGATTTCGATGAACTCCGACGCCGTCTCCACCGCGTGGTAGAAACGGTTCATGCCGGAGAGGATGCTCTGGCGCTTTTCATACCAATGCGTCACGTCGCCGATGCACATGGCGAAGGCCTTCTGCTCGATCTCCTGGGCGGTGCCGGTGTGCAGCCGGGCGGCCTCGGCCATCCAGCGCGTCTTCACGTCGCGGTCGTCGGAGAAGCGTTCCTGCAGGTAGGTGCGCGTGCGCGGGTTGTTTAAATCCCATTCATCCATCGCGTCGACGACGTACCAGTAGACGCGCTGGTGCATGGACAGGGGGTCGGAATTGGGCAGGAAGAAGGTGTCTTCCCAACGGAGTACCGTCTGTTCGAAGACGTAGCGGTACAACGCTTCGTAGTCGTTGACGTAGACGTCGAGGTACTTGAACGAGCCGAACAGGTTACTGCCGTTCACGAAAGTGGTGAATTTGGTCATCATTTTTCTCCTTGCGAATGTGGCGCCAATGTACTACCCGCTAACCGCAGCAGTCAAAGTGTGTTATTCGTGCCGTCGGGCAGGATCAGATTTGGCGCTCGAGAATATCCACGGGTACACCGCGCACGCCGCCGTCAGCATCCACCGACAGACGCAGCGTGGCGAGTTCCCACGGAGCCAGGGGATGCGTCACGGAGGCCTCCCCGATGGTGATGGTACAATTCCCCACACAACCGGTCATCTCCTGCACGCGCAAGATAAAATCATTACTATCTTCCGCACGTTTGAGCGCCGTGACCGCCACGGTGTCGGGCGCCACCGACAGGTACCCGCGCGACCACGGCGCGGTGCCGGGATGGGCGGAGTCCTGCGCATATTCCGCCGGGGTCTGTGCCTCGTCGGCGCGGCGGTCCAGCCCCAGGCCGGCCGCCGGGCCGCGTCCGCGCACCAGCCAGAAACGGCGCACCTGCCGCCCTTGATCCTGGTAGCTTACCCCGCCATGCTCGGGCAGCGTGGCCGGATCGTGATGGGCGAAGGGTGCGGAGCGCAGCGCGATGGCGCGCAGCCGCCCCCCCGTCGCTTCGTAGCTGTAGGAGCCGGCGTTGAGCAACGCCACGGTGTAGGTGTCTCCCGCCAATGTGCCTTGCAGCGCCACGTAGTCCTGGCACGGCTCTTCCTCGCCGTGCGCCGGGCGCGGCATCACGCCGCCGGCCGCCTTCGCCAACACCGTGACGTTCGCCAGACCGGTCGGCACTTCCAGCCGCAGTTGCTGGTGGCGCTCCTGCCAGTCGACCTCCAGGCGCAGCTCCACGGCGTCCCACGCGCGGTAGGTGATTATATCCAGCGTGATGGCGGAGGCGCCCCACGTGGCGCGTTGACGCACCACGCGACACACCGGGCCATCGGCCATCACGCGCGTATATTGCAATTCCGGGCGCCCCAGCTCTTCGTGCCAGCGCACCACATCGTGCCCCCAGGTGTCGCTGGTGTCCTTGATCACCACCAGGCTCACCGGCGCGGCGAGCAGCTCGGTGCCGTCCTCCGCGCGCAGCGAGACCAGGCCCACGGTGTCTTCCGCGGCGTCGGCGATGGGTGTCCACGCCGGGATGACGGGTTCCTCGCCGTGCGCCAGGTGGAAGGCGGTGTAGCCGCACGCGGGCAGCGGCGCGGCTACCACGGCGGGGGCGAACCACCCCTGCGGATCGGCGTCGAACAGCCCGCGCGGCAGCCATTGCAGCGGGTAGACGGCCCCGTCGGCAGTGCGCAGATGCGTGATGGGCTCCCCGTGCGGCGCCTTTTGCGTGGCGAAGCGCGTCACCGCGGTGCGCGCCCACGGCAGCGGGTTGGCCAGCGTGAGCACTCCTTCCGGCGCGCCGGTGGTGTCGATGCGCCGGGAGAGCGCGTGCACGGCCTGGATGGTGAGGCGGTCCCCCGTGTCGCACGCCGCCCCGAGCTGGTCGCGCGTCTGCTCGTAGGCGGGCACGATGGAGCTGCCGGCCAGGATATCGTGGAACTGGTTGAAGCAGACCTGCCACCACCCCTCGCGCAGCGCGTCGGTGGGGTAGGCGAAGGGCGCGTCGATGCCCGCCAGCGTGCCCAGCGCCTCGCCGCGCGTCAGCGACCGCTCCGCCCGCCGGTTGAGCGCCTTGATCTCCCCCATCGCCGCATAGCAACCGCGCGCGTGGTGCTGCAACTCGTCGCGTACCACGGGCAGGGTGGCGAAGTTGGGTGCGCCTTCCACCGCGGCGAAGAACTCCGCCAGCGTGCTGAAGCGCAACTCGGGCAGCGTGTCGTCCGCCATCATCTCGCCGATGCGCGCCACGTGGGCCTTCGTCGGGCCGCCGCCGTGGTTGCCCACGCCGAGGAAGAGCGCGCCGTGGTCGAGCCCCTCGGGAAAGTGGTCCGCCGCCGTGGCGCGGATGTGCTCCTCCACCCGGTCGGCGCTCATCCCCGTGCCCAGGTTGTAAAAGTGCGGGATGCGCCAGCAGAGCACGCGCGAGCCGTCCGGCCCTTCCCACCAGAAGAGCAGCGGCGTGCCGGGCCGCTCGTGTGCGCCCGGGCGCATAAAGACGTAGTAGCCGTAGCCGGCGCGCGCCAGAATCTGCGGCAGCCCCACCGTGTGGCCGAAGGTGTCCACGTTATAGCCGATCGTCACCTCGGCGCCGAATCGCTCCGCGAAGTAGCGCTTGCCGTACAGACAGTGCCGCGCCAGACTTTCCGTCGACGGGATGTTGCAGTCCGGCTGCTCGATCCACCCGTTGACGATCTCCCACCGGCCCTCCGCGATGCGCGCCGACACTTCGCCGAACAGGCGCGGGTCCATCGTCTCCACCCAGCGGTAGGTGGCCGCCGAGGAGCGCTCAAAGCGGAAGCCCGGCGTCTCCGCCAGCCGGTCCACCGCGCTCTGCATGGTGGTCAGCGCCTCCGACACGCCATCGCGCATCGGCCACAACCATACGGGGTCCAGATGCGCCTGGCTGATGATATGTAACGTTTTGCGGCCGGCCATGTCTAATCTCCTGTTGGATAGAATCCTCTACTTCATTCGCGACCGAAGACTTATTTCCTGCGACGATGTTACCGGTTCACGTTGCCCCTCCGGGGCAAGGGCGTTGCAAATATG
This sequence comes from uncultured bacterium, assembly GCA_903928345.1. Lineage (GTDB taxonomy): Bacteria > Armatimonadota > Hebobacteria > CAIYQO01 > CAIYQO01. The sequence goes on from CAIYQO010000258.1 coordinate 13,007, forward strand.
ACCAAGGCATCTCTCTCCATCCTCTGTCTCCTCCTCCTCCCCGCCCTCGGCTGGGGGAAGGCGGTCGTGCGCACGGTGCTGGTGGACGGGGTGGCGCGCACGGCGCTGGTCTATCCCGGGCGGCACGCGAATAAAACGCCCGCGCCGCTGCTCTTTGCCTTCCACGGCTTCAGCGGCACCTCGGCGTCCATGGCGTCGGTGTCGAACTTCCACTCCCTCTGGCCGGAGGCTACCGTCGTCTACCCGCAGGGGTCGGTGGTAGAGATGCGCACCACGCCGCCCAAGCACGAGACGGGGTGGCAATTCGGCCCCGGACGCGAGAACGACAAAGATCTGCGCTTCATCGACGCGCTGCTGGCGGATGTGAAGGCCGCGTATAAGGTCGATCCGCGTCAGGTCTACGCCACCGGTGTCTCCAACGGCGCGCTGATGACCTACCTGCTGCTCACCTACCGCCCGCACGACTTCACCGCCTTCGCCACGGTGGCGGGCACCGCGCCCTTCGTCGCCGAGGCCGTCGTGCCCAAGCCGATCCTCATCATCCAGGGGAAGAAGGACGACACCGTCAAACTGGAACAGGCCACCGCCACCCGCGACACCCTGCGCCACCTGAACAACTGCGCCCCCCACACCACCACCTGGGCCCCCGGCTACGTCTGCTACCCCCCCCGCCCCGGCGGCCAACCCGTCGTCTGGCACCAGCACGGCGGCGGCCACTGGTGGCCCCTGGACGCCAGCGAACACATCGTGCGGTTCTTCAAGGAGCAGGGGGAGACGGCGGGGTAGGTCCCAATCCAAAATTCAAAATTCAAAATCCAAAATTCGTCTTGACGCCATCCCCCACAGCGCGTATGCTATGCCCTAGTCAGCCCCTTGATGTCGGGAAGCCGGTGCGAATCCGGCGCTGCCCCGCAACTGTAACCGCTGACGAACGCCGCAAGGGCCACTATTCCGAGGCAATCGGGACGGGAAGGCGCGGTTAGTAGGACGACGCGGAAGCCAGGAGACCGGTCAGGGGGATAGTGCCGTACAACCTCGTGGGAGGGTTGTGGTGCGCCGTGATCGCCTGCAGCATCCACGGCCCCAGCCTCCACAGGCTGGGGCCGTTTTCGTTTGGTGAATGAAAAATGAGAAGTGAAAAATGAAAAAGGCAAAGTGAACGGGGAAAGGCGTCCCACCATTTTGCACTTTCAATTTTTCACTCATCATTTTTCATTGGGAGAATTTCCGTGTCGGATACGCAATCGCGATCGAACATAACCCTCGTCCTCGGCGGGGCGCGCAGCGGGAAGAGCGCTTTTGCCGAACGGCTGGCGGGGGCGCACGGGGGGCGGGTGACGTACCTGGCCACCGCGCAGGCCTTCGACGACGAGATGACCGCGCGTATCGCCAAGCACCGGGCGGAGCGCCCGACGGCGTGGCGCACGGCGGAGTGCCCGCTCGACCCCGCCGCCGCGATGCGCGCCCACGCGGACACCGACTGCTTTTTACTGGATTGCCTGACTTTGCTGGTAAGCAACTTGCTCCTCGCCGACGAAAACGACGCCGAGGTGCACGTCCAAAGCGCTCTGGACGCCCTGCTTGCCGCGACCGCGGAGACCGGGGCCGACCTCATACTCGTCTCCAATGAGGTCGGTCTCGGTCTCGTCCCGGAATATCCGCTGGGCCGGCGCTACCGCGACCTGCTCGGCAATGTCAACCGCCGCCTCGCTGCCGACGCGGCGCACGTATATTACCTCGTCGCTGGCCTGCCCCTTGACGTGAAGGCGCTGGCCTGCTCGCCCATTTCGTAACCAATCGGAGCGACTTCATGACCGATCTACAGAGCACCTGTGCCCGCATCCAACCCCTCGATACCGCGGCGATGGCCGCGGCGGAAACCCGCCAGGGGCAGCTCACCAAGCCGCCGCAAGCGCTGGGCCGGCTGGAATCCCTCTCCATCCGCCTGGCCGGCATCACCGGCAAGGTGCAGCCCTCCATGGCGCGCAAGGCCGTGGCGGTGATGGCGGGCGACCACGGCGTCTGCGATGAAGGCGTCAGCGCCTACCCGTCGGAAGTCACCGCGCAGATGGTGTACAACTTCGTCGCCGGCGGCGCCGGCATCAACGTGCTCTCCCGCCACGTGGGGGCGCGCGTCATCGTCACCGACGTGGGCGTGGCCGCCGACCTCGCCGGCGTCGCGGGCGTGCGCCACTGCAAGGTGCGCCCCGGCACGGCGAACATGGCGGAAGGCCCGGCCATGACGCGCGCCGAGGCCATCCGCGCCCTCGAGGTCGGCATCGCGCTGGTGGAAGAGGAAGTCGCCCACGGCCTCGACCTCATCGGCACCGGCGAGATGGGCATCGGCAACACCACCCCCAGCTCCGCCATCATCGCCGCCCTCACCGGGCTACCCGTGGCACGCGTCACCGGGCGCGGCACCGGCATCACCGAGGCAGGGTTGGCGCTGAAGATCGCCGTTATCGAGCGCGCGCTGGCGTGCAACGTCCCCAACCCGCGGGACCCCGTGGACGTGCTGGCCAAAGTCGGCGGCCTCGAGATCGCCGCCCTCGCCGGCGTCTACCTGGGCGCCGCCGCGCACCGCATCCCCGTGGTGATGGACGGCTTCATCTCCGGCGCCGCCGCCCTCGTCGCCGTGCGCCTGTGCCGCGGCGTGGCGGACTACATCCTGCCCAGCCACCTGTCGGTGGAGGTCGGCCACCAGGTCGTCTTCGCCGAACTCGGCCTGACCCCCCTCTTCGACCTGGAGATGCGCCTCGGCGAAGGCACCGGCGCCGTGCTGGCGATGTCCCTCATCGACGCCGCCGCCAAGGTCCTCTCTGAAATGGCCACCTTCGAAAGCGCGGGCGTCAACGGGGAGATGACAACGGATGTGGTGGGGTAACGACGCTCAACTCGTTCCCCCCATACATGTCAACTCATAATAACCATTAGCCTGTTTTCCCACCCGACGATAAATCGTCGGGCTACCGGCTGCGCCCCATGAATGGGGCTTTGGTAGGCCGCGAGATGGTTGACCAGGGAATGCCGCACGGATAAAATTTCGAACGACAGCCATCTTGGGCACAAATTCAGCTCGCCGACATAAAATATTCGGGTTTCGGATGCTTGCCAAGCCCCTTTCAAGGGGCGCAGCCGGTAGCCTGACGATTTATCGTCAGGTCGGAGAACAGGCCGGCCTTTACAATAAACTGACGTCTATGGGGGATGACCGTCAAGCCTTCCTCCCTCCCCTGTCACAGAAGGTTATGGGGCCGGGGCGGGGACGATCATAGATATCCCCGGCGGGGGGCAAGCCGTTGTACACCCCCCCTGGCATCTTTCCCCCATTCCTGGCACAATAGAGCGTAAGGAGGCTCTCGCCATGCCCGAATCGCGTAAACGCAAGCCGACGGGGAAGAAACCGTCACACCTGTCCCTGCGCCCGAGCAATGCCTCGCCGGAAGCACAGGTGCAACTGGCGAATAAGAAGCTCGAACAAGGGTTGTACGAGGAAGCCGAGCGGCTGCTGCTTGGCGTGCGGCAAGCGCACCCGACCTTCTGGATCGTCTACCCGCATCTCTATATGCTCTATAGCCAGGAGGAACGCTGGGATGAGGCGTTGGAGGCGATGCGCGCCTACGTCGAGGGCCAACCGGACGACCTGCTCGGATACCGCATGCTCGGTATCGCCGCGGAGCAGGCGGGGAACGTGGCGGCCAGCCGCATGGCGGCGGAGGAGCTGATCAAGCGCGACCCCTCCGACGTGGAAGCGATGATGGTGCTCGCCGCCTTCGCGGAAGACGAGGGTCACCCGGAAACCGCGCTGGCGCAGTATCAGGAGATCCTGCGCAACGACCCCGATTCGGTGGAAGCGCACATGGCTATCGCGCGCTTCAAGCTCTTCGTGGACGGCAACGAGGAGGAAGCGGAGGCGGAAGCACGCCTCGCGGTGAGCCTGCAACCGAATAGCCCGGAGGCGCAACTGCTGCTCGGGCAGACGCTGGCAATCCGGCGCAAGTTGGACGAAGCGATTGCCGCCTTCCGCGCCGTGCTCGCCCGCGACCCGAACAATGCGCTGGCGCACCTGCTGCTCGGTACCGGTCTTGGCGAGTTGGAGCAATGGGACGAAGCGGAGCGTTCGCTGAAAAAAGCGCTACGCCTCAGCGCGGACAACCCCGATTTCGCCTCGCAGGTCTACGGGCACATGGCGCGGCTCTACCGCGGCATGGGCGAGCCGGAACAGGCGGTGTCGCTGCTGGAAGACGCGGAAGACCACGACATCGAACTCTCCCCCGACACCTACGTCGATTTTGCCGCCGCCTACTTCGACACGCAGCAGTACGAAGACGCCATCGGCGTGGTAGAGGACGGCCTGGCCCTCGACCCGGAGATCCCCGAGTTGTTCTTCTACAGCGGGCTGGCGAAACGCGCGCTGACGCAGTTCGGCGATGCCATCGTCGATTTCAAACACGCGCTGGAACTCGACCCGGAGTTCACCTCCGCGCGCATCGAGCTGGGCTACGCGCTGGGTTTCGCCGGGCTGTACCAGGAGTCGGAGCAGGAGCTGCAAACCGTGCTGGACGAGGAACCCAACGACCCGGCGGCGCTGACCGGCATGGCGATGGCCCTCACCTCGCAAGGCAAACCGGAAGAGGCGATCCCCCTCTGCCGGCAGGCGGAAGCGGCGATGCCGGAATACACCCAGGCACGCTACGCGCTCATCAACGCCTTCCTCGTCGCCGGCCAACGCGACGAAGCGCTGGCGGAATTCGAGCGCCTCAAGCAGGACGACCCGGAGACCGCCGAACGCGCCGAAGGCCTCTTCGTGCTCTACCCGAAGACGGAGTAAGCAAACGTCATGACCACCGACCTTGTCGAATCGAAGACCCCGCGCGGGTGGCTCGCTACCCGCGTCCTGCGCGCCACCCTGGCCGTCACCTTTCTCACCCGCCTGCCGGTGCCGGTGACGGGCGAGGTTACCCCCGACGACCTGCGCGCCAGCATGGGCTGGTATCCCGCGGTGGGGCTGGGGCTGGGGCTGCTCGGGTGGGCGCTCTACCTCGGGCTCACGCGCCTGCTGCCCCCGGCGCCGGCCGCCGCGGTCACGGTGCTGCTGTTGGAAGCCGCCACCGGCGCGCTGCACCTGGACGGCGTCATGGACACCTGCGACGGCCTGGGCAGCGGTCGCCCCCGCGCACGTATGCTGGAGATTATGAAGGACAGCCGCGTGGGCGCCATGGGCGTCTTCGGCGCGGTGGGCGTGCTGCTGCTCAAGGTCACCGCGCTGGCGGCGCTGGCCCCGACCCAGAGCCTCGCCCCGCTGCTTATCGCCTGCGCCACGGCGCGCGCCCTGCCCGTGCTGGACACGCTGTGCTTCCCCTACGCCCGCGCGCAAGGCACCGGCGCCGTCTTCGCCGCCGGGCCTAACCCCGTCGCCCCCGCCGTCGCCGTGGTCGTGGCCCTCGCCGCCGCCTACCTCCTCGCCCGCGCCCCCGGCGTCTGCCTCGCCGCCGCGATCATCGTAATCGTCCTCCTCGTCCACGCACGGATCAACAAAATCCTCGGCGGCCTGACGGGCGACGTGTATGGCATGGGCATCGAGCTGGCGGAGGTGCTGGCGTTGATCGGGTTCGCGGCGATACCAGGATTTCGAGGATAAGCTGAGAGGAGTTGTCTGAACCGGGATTTGGAGGGATTAAGGGATTCCCTTGATGGGAGAACGGGATGACGCCGGCAAAGATACGCCCGACGTCCCTGATAAAAACGGGAATGGTAATGATCTTCCATAGACGCCGATCGTCCCCCATCGAGGAAATCCTTTAATCCCCCCAAATCCCGGTTCAGACAAACATCATGAATCATGAATCCGCAAAAACCATATACCTCGTCCGCCACGGCCACTCCACCGGGAATGGCCTGGGGTGCCTGATCGGCTGGACGGACCACCCGCTCACCGAGGTGGGGCGCGCGCAAGCGGCGGCGGTAGGGATGCGCCTGGCGGGCGTGGGGCCGATGCCCGTCTACTGCAGCGACCTGGCGCGCGCCTGCACCACGGCGGAGCTGATCGCCGCGGCGGGGGGCGGCACGGTGATCCCCGACGCGCGTTGGCGCGAGGTGCATTGCGGCGACTACGAAGGCGCCCCGTGGAGCGTCTTCTCCGACGACGCGGCGCTGAAGGCCCGCTTTGCCGACGATCCCCTGGGCGCCTGTATGCCCGGCGGCGAGTCGGTGGCGCAGATGCGCGCGCGGGTGACAGCGGCCTTCACCGCGCTGCTCGCCGACCCGGCGCCGCACGTCGCGGTAGTTGCCCACGACGGCCCTATCCGCGCCGTGCTCGCCCACGTCCTGCAGATTCCGCCCGCGCGCTACTGGGCCCTGACCACCCACCACGGCGGCCTGACGGTCCTGCGCTATGCCGACGACTGGCTCAACGTCCTCAGCGTCAACGACACCAGCCACCTGATAGGCATAGAAGGGGAGCTGACGACGACGTAGTCTGAACCGGGATTGGGGGGATTAAAAGATTTTCTTGATTGGGGGAACGGATGGGACTGATAGAGATGCGCCCACCGTCCCTGAATAAACAGGAATGGTGACGATCTTCCAAAGGCGCAAATCGTCCTCCCATCGAGGAAATCCCTTAATCCCCCCAAATCCCGGTTCAGACAAAGAAGCATGAAGCATGAATCCTGAATCTCTCTTGCACAACCCCGCCATAGCCGCCGCCGCCACCGTCATGCTGGCCGGCCTGTTCGACCTGCTCCTCGGCGAGCCGCCGACGCCGGTGCATCCGGTCGCCTGGATCGGCGGGCTCATCGCGGCGCTGGAGCGGCGGCGGCCCAAAGACAGGCCGGCGGCGGAGTTGGCATACGGGGTGCTCATCGTCGTCGTCGTGTGCGCGGTCGCCGGCGGCGTGGCGTGGGGCGTGCGGGTCGGCCTGGGGTATCTGCCCGCGTGGGCGGGGGTACTGCTGGGCGCGTACGTGCTGAAGACCACCTTCTCGCTGCGCGGGTTGGCGGGGGCGGGGCGCACGGTGCAGCGCGCGCTGGAGGCCGACACCGACGCCGCCCGCGAGGAGCTGAAGGCGCTGGTGAGCCGCAGCCGCAACCTGGAGCCGCCGCAGATCGTCTCCGCCACCGTGGAGTCGCTGGCGGAGAACCTGACGGATAGCGTGCTCTCGCCGCTGCTCGCCTTCGCCCTCTTCGGCCTGCCCGGCGCCGCGGTGTACCGGGCCATCAACACCATGGACGCCATGATCGGCTACCACGGCGACTACGAATACGTCGGTAAGGTCGCCGCGCGGATGGACGACGTGGTAAACTGGATACCCGCGCGTCTGGCCGGGGTGCTGCTCTGCGCCGTGGCGGGAGTGGCCGGCCGGCGCGGCGCCGTGACGGCGCTCAGGCGCGACCGGCGCGGGCTGGAAAGCCCCAACGCCGCGTGGACCATGGCCCCCATGGCCGGCGCCCTGCGCGTGCAGTTGGAAAAGGTCGGCCACTACCGCCTGGGCCTCCCCGAGCGCGCGCTGACCCCCGCCATCATCACCGAGGCCATCGCCTTCACGTGGGCCGCCGGGTGGGTGTATGTGCTGCTGAGCGGGGTGGCGGCGTGGCTGGTGGGGCGCGGGTAGCAACGGGTGGGAAGGCAGATTCAGGTGAGCGAAAAATGGGGACTGCCTCGAATTTTCCGGTATCCGGTTCGTAACATGGGTAAGCCTGGCTAAAAATTCGTGGCTGTCCCCACTTTTCGCGTCGGAGTTAGCCAAAGATACCCGGCATCCCGCCCATCAAGGTACAGACCCATGCCCATAACAACCCGACAATTCATCCGCGCCCTTCCCCCCGCCGTGCATGGCGGGGTGGATGCGGCCGAGTTCGCGCGGCTGGGGGTGGACCCGGCGGCGGTGGTGGACTTTTCCGCCAACCAGTCGCCGCTCGGGCCATCGCCGCACGTGGCGGACGCGGTGGCCGCCGCCGTGCTCGACGCCTACCCCGACCGCGACGCCCGCCCGCTGACGGCGGCCATCGCCGCCGCACACGGGCTGGACCCCGCACAGGTGGTGGCGGGCAACGGCAGCACCGAGCTAATCCGCCTCGTCGCGCAACTGGCGCTGGGGGCGGGCGACCGCGCCATGGCGACTGCCCCCTCCTTCGGCGAATACGAAATCGCCACCCGGCTCACCGGGGCGCAGTACGAGCCGATCCGGCAGGCGCCGGGCGACGATTGGGGCGACGCCGCCGACTTCACCGCCTTTCTGCACCTGCAGCGCCCCCGGCTCTTCTGGCTCTGCTCGCCCAACAACCCGACCGGCGTCGCCGCCTCGCCCGCCTTCCTCCGCGGCGTCGTCACCCACTGCCCGGACACCCTGTTCGTCCTCGACGAGGCCTACTGCGACCTACTGCCCGCGCCGCAGTGGGATGCCGACCTGCTCGCCGGCGGCAACCTGCTGGTGCTGCGGTCGATGACCAAGGCGTGGGGGCTGGCGGGGGTGCGCCTGGGCTACGCGCTGGGCGCCGAGACGCTGATGGCGCCGTTGCGCGAGGCCAAACCCCCGTGGAATGTGAACGCCTGCGCGCAAGCGGCGGGACTGGCGGCGCTGGCCGACCCCGCGTATCATGCCCGGACGGTCGACCTGCTGCGTGCCGAACACCTGCGCTTGCACGCCGCGTTGCGCGCGCAGGGATGGCCGGTGCTCCCCTCGGCGGCGGCCTTCTTCCTCATCGAGGTGGGCGACGCCGCGGCGGCGCGGGCGGGGTTGCTGGCGCACGGCTGCCTGGTGCGCGACTGCACCTCCTTCGGCCTGCCCGCCCACGTGCGCGTCAGTCCGCGCCGACCCGAACACAACGACCGCCTGCTCGCCGCCTTCGCCGCGCTGAAAGGGGCCGTATGAACGTCCACCCCGCCATCGCCCGCGCCGTGACGCGCCACCGCGAGTTCTTCGCCGGCACGCGCCGCTTCCTGGTAAAGATCCACGTGCCGGTGCAGACCGAGCCCGTACCCGCGCCGGCGTATGACGGCCTCGATTGGGACCGCGACTTCGACGCCTATGTGCAGGGCGGCGTGGCCAACGGCGTGCGGCAGGCCCGCACGCGCCTCGATCTCGGCCTCGACGACGACACCATCCCGGCGTATTACCCCTACTTCGGCATCGCCATCCACCACGCGTTCTTCGGCGGCGAGGTCGTCTTCTCCCACGGCACCAGCTACGCCGCGCCGGTCATCGACCGCGCCGCGCAATGGCCGGAGCTGCGTCCCACGGTGGAGAACCCCTGGCTGCAACGCCTGGGACGCGGGTTGGCCTACTGTCGCGACCACGGCGAGGGGGTATTGCTGGCCTCCTTCCGCGGCGGTAATGGCCCGCTGGATATGGTGAACGGCGTACTCGGAAACAACCTCTTCACCGAGATCTATGACGACCCGGAGGCGGTGGGGCGCTTGCTCGACGTCAGCACTGATGCCGTGCGCCTCACCTTCGACTGGCAGCGCGCCCACTGCACAGTGCTCGACGGCGGGTGCATCTGCCCCATGGGCGGCCTGTGGCTGCCCGCGGGCGTGGGCCATGTCTCCCTCGACGCCGCCTGCCTCGCCGGCCCGTCCGCCTTTGACACCTTCGAGCGCCCCTGGCTGGCGCGGCTGGCCGACACGCTGGGCGGGCTGGTCATTCACACGCACATGCTCGGGCGCGGCGTCTTCGCCGCCATGTGCCGCACGCGCGGGTTCCTGGTCTTCGCCCCCGTGAACGACCCCAACTGCCCCGCCGTGCTCGACGACCTGGACGCCATCCTGGCCGACTGCGGCGACGTGCCCCTGATGCTCGACCTGCCCACCGAGGGGTTAGCCGACATCCTGCCGAAATTCGCGGGCAAACGCGCCGTCTTCACCCTCTACGCCCCCGACATCGACGCCGCCCGCCGGGTGTTGGATGAGGTGGATCGGTATTGCGGGCTGGAAAGGTAAGACCCGAACATAGGGTGAACGGGTGCGTAACCGGCTTCCACGCACGCCCCCCACCCCCAGCCCCTCCCCCGTAACATCCTGTGACGGGGGTGGGGAGGTGGGTATCGAAGAGCCCCCCGCAAGGTAGCTCCCTTCCCCCGTAATCCGCCAGAGCCAGGATGGCGGCGGCGGATTACGGGGGAAGGGCCGGGGATGGGGGCGATGACAGGGAAGCGAACTGTAAAAACATGTTAGCCATCCGTCCATCTGAATACCCCTCGCGAGAAGCACAGCAGCGCCTCGCCGCGCGTCTGAACCTGGCGTGGGATGAGTCGATGCAATATTGGCCGTGCGAAGTCGCCGATTCCGCGCGACTGGAAGAGTTTGTCGACACCTTCGCGGTGGAAACACTCCAGGAGGGAGAGCGCTTCCTGCTGATGGAGCTGGTCGTCGAATCCGCCAACATGCAGGAAGACCTGGGCGCGTTGCACGAAGACACCTGGGCGCGCATCAGCGGGGAGTTGCTGACGCACCAGCACTTGTATCGCAACATCATCCGCTACTGGTCTGTCTGGGGCACCAGGCGTGAAGACGCCTTCTGCATCTCACCGCGGATGCGGCGGATCTGGAGGCGGCTCGACCGTAAGTAACATTTTGCATTTTGCATTTTGCACTTTGCATTTTTCATTCCAATAAGGCTTATGACTACATCGGCACAACTCCATATCCCCCGCCTCCTCATCGGCGGTACGCGCTCCGGCGAGGGCAAGACCACCGTGGCCCTCGGCGTGATGGCGGCGCTGCGCGCGCGTGGGCTGGCGGTGCAGGGGTTCAAGGTGGGGCCGGATTACCTGGATACGGGCTACCAGCTCCTCGCCACCGGGCGGGTGGGGCGCAACCTGGACCTGTGGATGATGGGCGAGGCCGCGGTGCGCGAGAGCGTGCTGCGCCACGGCGGCGCGGCGGACGTGACGGTGATCGAAGGGGTGATGGGCCTCTTCGACGGCCACCGCGACGGCGTGACACCCACCAGCAGCGCCGACGTGGCCAAGCGGCTGGACGCCCCGGTGATCCTCGTGATGGACGCCGCCCACCTGGCCGCCAGCGCCGGCGCCGTGGCCCTCGGCTTCCGCACCTTCGACCCCGACGTGCGCGTGGTCGGCACCATCCTCAACCGCTGGAACCCCCACCGCTCCCGCGTCGCCGTCGAGGCCGCCCTGGCGCGCGCCGGGGTACCCGTGCTCGGTTACCTCCCCGCCGCGGCCGAAATCGCCCTCCCCTCGCGCCACCTCGGCCTGGTGGTCGCCGACGAGTTCCGCGACGAAGCCGCCGCCGCCCTCGCCAACCTCGCCGCCCTCATCGCCGCCCATGTGGATATAGACCGTTTGCTCGAAATAGCATATGATACGGCAGCGATCACAGTTCTCCCCTCCCCCGTCACAGGACGTTACGGGGGAGGGGCCGGGGGTGGGGGGCGGTCACAGGCAAGCGGGGAAGGCCGCAAACCCCGCATCGCCGTCGCCCGCGACGACGCCTTCGCCTTCTATTATCCGGAGAACCTGGAGCTGCTGGAGGCGGTCGCCGAGGTGGTCTACTTCAGCCCGTTGGCGGACAACGCGCTGCCGGAGGTCGACGGCCTGTACCTGGGCGGGGGGTATCCCGAGCTGCACGCGGCGCGGCTGGCGGAGAACGCCGGGCTGCGCGCCGACCTGGCGGCCCGCATCGCCGGCGGCCTGCCCACCTACGCCGAGTGCGGGGGCCTGATGTTCCTGTGCGCGACCCTCACCGACGTGGAGGGCCGCACCTGGCCGATGGTCGGCGCCGTGCCGCGCGCGGTCGTCATGCACCCGCGCCTGCAGCGCATGGGCTACCGCGAGGGTGTGCTCACGCGCGACAGCCTGCTGGGCCCGGCGGGCACGCCCCTGCGCGGGCACGAGTTTCACTATTCGAGCTGCGCCCCGGAGGACGCCGCCGACGCCGCCTACACCCTCGACGGCCGCCCCGAGGGTTATGCCCGCGGCACCCTGTTCGCCAGCTACCAGCACCTGCACTTCACCGGTTGCCCGGAGGTGGTAGAACGGTTGGTGCGGGCGGCGGAGGTATATCGAAATCGGTAAGCGCAAAATGGGAACTGCCACGTATTTTCCCGCAACCGTGGCCGTGCAGGAGAGCCGTGCTCTGAAAATACGTGGCTGTCCCCATTTTGCGCGCTAGAAGGTCTGAACGCAATGCCGTTCCACTGTCCGGCAGAGCCCCTCTCCCGCTGGGAGAGGGGCTGGGGTGAGGGCCGCGCGGGAG
>CAIYQO010000259.1 GCA_903928345.1 uncultured bacterium
CGCCGCCGCCGTGGCCCCGCCGCCGACGGCCAGGCACCCAACCCGGTGGCCCCGCCACCCCCCGACGGCGCACCGCGTCCCATACCCACAGGCCGCTACAACCCCCGGCGAGGCCGGCGGGAGTAGGCGGGTTTGGGTTAGGGGAGCGAAACCACAGATTACACAGATTTCACAGAATTATTCGGCCGGGGGGAAGCACGAGAACCGATTAGGTTTGTTCCTGGTCACTGTTTGGAACAGGGCTAAGAGCCCGGCCCTACTACAGATAAGGGTGAGCAGACCAGCACCGTGTGGAAGGTCGGCGGCAGCCCCGCACCCGGTAATAATGCAGTGCCCGTGATCGATTGCAGCACAACCAATGCTGGGAATCGATCACGGGCACTCTCATTTTCATCCGGGCGCGCGACTACCGTCATGCTTCCATACGGTGCTGGCCTGCTCACCTGGTGGACGTGCGAGCCGGGCTCCCGCCCTGTTCCACACAGTGACCTGAGTTCCACCGCTTTCAAGTCACCCTGTCACCCCCACACCCCGTTACGGCGCCAGTGCGTCGTCGCCGGGGCCGGCTTTGGCGTCGCCGGCGGGCTCGGTGAAGTAGAAGGTGCCCCACAGGATGGGGGAGAGGCGCGCTTCGGAGGGCAGGTCGGCCACGACGCGCTGGCTCTTGCCGCTCCAGTACAGGCGGTTCACCGTCGACACGCCGTTTTGGTCGCTCTGCAGGATCCCCACGTCGCCGCGCAGCTTGGTGCCCACTTTGGGGGCCGTCGCGCCCAGGTCTTTCCACGGGATGGCGGCCTCCAGCACGAACTCCTGCGTTTTGCCGGTGCCTTCCACCCCGATGCCCACCTCGGCGTCGTCGAGCTGCTTCACCACGTCCATCCAGACTTCGCCCACCGGGGAGGTGAAGTGCACGCGCTTGTCCTGCGGCGCGTTGGGGTCTTTCGGCTTGTAGAGCATCACGATGGGGTTGCCCTTTACGCGGCTGATGAGCAGGCGCAGGTCGCCCGCCACCGGGCCGATGCGTTTGGGATCGGCGGTCGGGTCGAGGGCGAGCTGCACGTCCACGCAGTCGCCGGTTTTGAAGAGCGCGGTCGGGTCGGCGCCGCTGTTCATCATCGGCGAGTCGTCCAGCGCGCGCACCGCGATGTACAGGTTGTCGGCGTCGTAGGCCAGCGCCGCGGTGGAGTGCACCACGTGGCGGAAGAGGTTGAAGCCGTGCTCGTCATACTCGTGCACGGTGAAGAAGATGTCGCCCGGCCACTCGTCCAGCGCGCCGTTCACCTGAATCGGGTCGTTGATATAAGGCACCTTGGCGACCTTCTCCTCTTCCTTCATCTGTTCGACGGCGGCCTTCGCCACCTCCCACTGGTGGGTGTCCTCCAGGTCCTTCGGGGCGACCGTCACCGGGCCGTTGAGGCGCTGCAGCGCTTCCAGGCCGTCCACGCGCACCACGCTGGCGTGGTTCTTGCCCGCCACGGCGTAGACCTTGCCGTCCTCGGCGCGCACCACGCACCCCTGGTAGCATTCCTGCTGCAGGCGCAGGTCGGAGAGGTCGGTCTTATCGGCGTTCCACTCCGGCATCGTCCAGCGGCGCAGGCCGTAGCCGGTGGGGCCGCCGAAGATGCAGCCGACCAGCATGCCGTCGCCGGTAAAGCAGAACCAGTCACCCTGGTCGCTGCTGGTGATCCAGTACTCTTCCTTGTTCGGCCCCACGTTCTGCAGGTGGCCGAAGATGCTCTGTTCGGCGTTGAGTTTGCCCGCCGGGCGGTCGTAACCCCAGTTGGAGTTGTAGAAGCCGGCGAAGACGCCGTACTGGTCGAAGTATTCCCAATCCATGCGGTTGCCGTCTTTGTCGAGCACGCGGTCCCACTGGTCGACCATGGTGAAGGTGCGCCCGTCAGCGGTGGACCACCCACACGCGGACATATGCGGCAGCTTCTCGACGGTGGCGAAGTCGTATGTCGGCGCCCCGCTGGGCAGGAAGCCGGTGGGGCGCAGCCGTCCGCCGGTGAAGTTATACGCCAGGTCGTCGCCGAAGGCGCCGCCGCCGATGTTGACCTTGTCGCTGATCTGCACCTCGTCCGCCTGCGGGATGCCGTCGCCGTTCTTGTCCGTCCAGATGTAGAAGTACTTCGCGCGGTCGAGGGCAGCGAAGGCCTTCAGCAGGTCGGCGTGCCGGCCCACTTCCGCCCAACTGCGCAGCGAGCCGATGGAGGCCAGCGCCACCGCTTTGTGGTCGCGCTCTTCGCAGACGAGGGCGTTGGTGTTGGTGCCGGCGTTACCGAGCAGGTAACGTTTGCCGTGGAAGTACATCGCGCGGTCGGGCGCGCTGCCGTCCACCGAGACGCCCGGCTTAAAGATCAGGCTGTCCAGCTTCCAGTTGAAGGTCTTCCAGTCGATGACGAACTTCATGCCCGCGTAGTTGATGACGGACTTATCGCCCTCGTCCATCCAGCCCCCGCCGCCGTACTGGGTAGGGCCGAGGAAGTCGGTCTCGAAGGTGCCGTCGTGCGACCAGCGGCTGATGCGCTTGGGCGCCCAGTAGTTGGAGACCACCCACACCTTGCCCGCGCTGTCCACCGCGACGCCGGTCGGGTTGTCGATGTAGTTCGGGTCCCACGGCCCCAGCGGGTGCCCGCCCGGCTTGCCGATGGTGCGCAGCAGCTTGCCCGTCGCCGGGTCGAAGACCTTTACCACCTGCGGGCCGAGGTCGGTGACGTAGAGCTTGCCGTCGGCGTCGAAGCACAAGTCGCACGGCGTGGTGAGTTGATCGGTGTCGATGACGACCTTCGGCGCGCCTTTGCCGTCCAGCGGCAGGGTGACCACGCGGCCATCGGAGACGGCGTAGAGTATCCCTGCCTTGTCGAAGACCATGTGCCCGGGATCGTGGACGAGGAGGGTGCGCGTCAGCTTCGGTTCCGCCGCCGGGTCGGCGGGGAGGGTGTATTCCTCCAGGCGCTGGCTCATGTCCGTTTCCAGGTTCGCTGGGTCGCCACCGAGCGGGGCGCAGGCCAGGATGCCGGCGAAGACGTTGGGGCTGTCCGCGGGCCAGTCACCGCCGACTTCAGCCTCCTGCGCGGGGTAGGGGGTGATGGCGCGCACGCGCACCGCGCGTACCTGGCGCACCTCGCCGAAGTCCACCGCCTTCACGGTAGGCAGTTGCCAGTACCAGCCGGCAAACTTCTCGGGGGAGAAGCGGCCCATTTCCTTCCACATCTTATCGTCGGCCATGGACGCGTGGGGGTCGCCGCCGGCGGGGCCGGTGTAGACGTCCACCGCCATGATGCCGGTGGCCGGGCGGACGATGACCACGCCGCGCAGCGCCACCGGGGCCGGCCAGACCAGCGTCATCATCGGGGCATTGTACTTGTTCACCGCCTGGTTTTTCGGCCGCGTCAGCGCCCACGCGCCGTTCTTGGTTTCCTGTCCCTCGCTGTAGAAGTGGTCTGCCTTGTCGGCGACGTTCGCGAAGCGGCGGTTCATGGGCAGGGCGAAATCGAGCCGAGTGCCGCTGAAGCGTAGCGCCCGGGTGGTGATGCCGCCCTCCGGGGCCAGCGCGATGCACGGCTGCCCCGCCTTGCCGGTAACGGTGAGGGGCACCCAGTCCTCGTCTTTGAACGGGGAGTTGGCGTCGTCTCCGTTGCCTTCGGGGTCGAGGCCGCCGCCGGCCTCGTCGCTGGGCAGCTCGATACCGGGCTTCAGCGCGAAGACGGGCATCTTGTTCGGGAGGACGATGGAGCTGATCGTGACCGGCTTGGTGAAGGCGGAGACCAGGATATTCGCCAGCGGGCCGGTGGTGGGCGCGTCGCCGAAGAAGGCCTGCGACGAGCTGGGCAGCCCGGTGCTCGCCCACGTGCTCGTTTTGGCCGGCGTGCTACCGGTCTGGAAAGCGGCGTAGAAGCCCATCAGCTCGTCGTAGCTCTCGTCGGAGTAGTTCTTATCGTTCTGATACTCCCCGGCGCGCGCGCCGTTGCCGCGTTTCAGCCACACGCGCGGGTAGCTGTGCTCGGGATCGAGGGTTTCCGGCAGGAAACAGGTCTGCAGCCAGGAGACGGGGGGCGCGTTGTGCGCCACGTACAGCTTGTCCTTGTACAGCGCCAGGCCGCCGTGGGTAGCATCCCACGTGCCCATGGGCAGCGTGCGGGTGTAGTTGAAGGTGATGGCATTCGTGGTGGTGTAGTCGAACGGCCCGGCCGCCGGGTGTTTCGGGTCCTGCGGGGGCTTGGTGTCGATGCGCTGCACCACGGCGGAGTTGATGACGTAGACGAAGCGGTCGTCGGCGGCCATGTTGCGCGCGATGTCGAAGCCGGTGACGTACGGCTCGCCCCACACCTTGGTGCCGGCGTGATCCACCGCGATGACCCCGGCGCCGCTTTCGTTGCACGGCGCGGCGAGGAAGACCAGGTCGCCGCAGGCCACGGCGCAGTTGGGAGGCGTGTGGTCGGCCATCCAACCGCCGCCGCCCTTGCCCGGCGTCGGCGCCCACCAAGCGGGTTGCCCGGCGTTGTAGACGGTCGTTTCATAGGTCAGCTTCAGCGGCGGGCGAGCGATCGCCTTGTAGGTATACGTGCCCGGCGGTACCGGGGCGCCCTTCTCGTCCTTCAAATCCCACGGTTCGTCCACGGCGCCCTTGCCGCGCGCCACTTCGGCGACGAGGTGACGCACCGGCTTGCCGTCTTTGTCCAGGATATCCACCGCCGCGAAGCCGTCCATCGGCATGGTGTATTTCACGTGGAAGGGTGGCGGCGGGGCTTCGGCGCTCGGAGGGTAGGGGGTGTCGCCCAGGTTGACGAGTGGGTAGACGGTGCCGGCGCACGGGAAGAGCTGCAGCGCGCGCGTGGTGACGGGCGCGTCGAAGCGCAACACCGCGGCGCCGTTGCCCGCCGCGACATCCTTCGCCTTGCCCCAATCCGCCGGCAGGGCGAGGATGGGGGAGACGGTGCACGCGGGTTTCAGGAACTTCAGCGCCGCCGTCGGCTGGGTGCCCACGGTGATGAGCCCGACCACGGTCTGCGGCTGCGTCCAGTAGCCGAACCAGGTCTTTTGCTGCTCCGGTTTGCCGTTCAGCTTCACGTGGCCGATGTTCAGCGCGCTGTAGTAGCGCTCGGTGTAAAGTTGCACGGGGGCGAGGGTGCCGGTGAAGTGGTCGCCGCCCGCGCCGTAACCCCACTCGCCGCCGATCACGGTGAAGCGTAGCGCGCGCGTTTTGACTCCCGGCGCCAGCGTGCGCAGCGTGCCCGCGGGCAGCATCACCCACTGTTCGTCATTCGTCACCGTGCCGGGGTAGGCGGCGTCGGGCTTCAAGTAGCTCACGTAGCGGCCCGGGTGGAGGGGCACGCCGGGGGTTTTGCCGTCGCTGAAGTCGGAGAGTAGCGTGCCCAG
The DNA here is from genome assembly GCA_903928345.1 of uncultured bacterium. Lineage (GTDB taxonomy): Bacteria > Armatimonadota > Hebobacteria > CAIYQO01 > CAIYQO01. The sequence continues at coordinate 5,383 of CAIYQO010000259.1, forward strand.
CGCCACGGGCTTGTTGAAGGCCACGCGGAAGTAGAGCGCCTTCTCCTGTTGCGGGCCGGTCTTCCACTCACCCTTCTCCGGCATCGTCCCGAGGCCGAGGAGCGCTTCCAGCACGCCGTCCGCGGGGCCATCCAGCGCGTGCTCGCCGGCGAAGGCCCGGCACTGCGCCTTGTCCAGATCGGCGGCGCTCACCGCGGGCGTCAACTCGGCCCGCGCCACGCCGGCCAGCATCAGCAGCATCCCGTAAACGATTCCCCACCGTGCGATACGCATGGCCGCTCCTCCAATGCTCCGTGATGGCGCTATTATGCGCTAACGCGTGTCGGCAGGCAAGCCCCGTGTGGGTGAAGCGCAACCGGATTTATCGAACAAGCGTGACGGCCGGGATCGCGGCGGTTCGGGCCGGCGGACCTAAACCCTCAATCCCTCTTCCCTTGAAGGAACGGGGACGATTGGCGCTGTAATGCCGTGGTACATTGTCACAGAGCATCAACCGCCGAGAAGAGTGTTTCACGTCCGACCTCTCCTGTTTCATCGTGGGACAATTGCGTCCGCCCCGGGGAGCCGGTCGGCGGTTTGTCACGATTCCATGCATGGGCGAGGGTAGGGGTGCGAATACTGCTTAGCGGAGAGTCCGCTGTCGGCCCGCGGGCCGCGCGGCGCTGCTTTTCCATGAAAGGAGGAGCTATGAGATCCGTATGGATTTTGCCGGCCGTGCTGTTGGCAGGCGCGGCGCTGGCGCAAACCGGGGCTACCTGCGCGTCTCCCACCGCCGCGACGGTGACGACCACCGAGGTGAGCACCGCGTATCCCGCCACCACCACGGTGACGGTGCCCGGCCCGTGTGCGGCGCTGCAGGCCAACACCATCACCGGGCAGCCGATGATTCTGGTGCTGGGCAGTGAGGAGAGTTATGCGCTCAGCAATCTGCACGCGCGCGTGCTGGGGTGGTACGACGCACCGAGCAACTTCATGAGCCTGTTCGCCGAGGGCAATCCCATCACCCATTCGTATCCCAACGCAATGGTGATGCGCCATGGCAACCCGTATTACCCGTACTACCAGTTGCATCCGGGCACGCAGGCGACCGGGATGCGCGGCACGCCGGAGCCGGTGGCCATGACCACCACGACCACCACCACGGCACCCGCGACTGCCACATGCGGCTGCACGACGCTGCCGCGCAAGCTGACGGCCACCCAGCGCAACACGCTGATGGCGGTGTATAACACCTATGCCAACCTGACGCCGGTCCAGGCGGTAAAGATGGGCTACACGGCCGAGGGCGCGTGCATGGCGGGCATGGGCGCGGTATACGTGAATCGCAACCTGATCGACACCACCTTCGATGCCCAGCATCCCGAGGCGTTCTCTTTCACCCCGGACGGGCGCGTGGCGGCGGTGCACTATATTGTGGTCACCGACAACGACAAGTCGATTATGGCCTTCGGCAGCCGCTCCTTCAGCAGCCCCATCGCCCCGGGCGGGCAGCAGGTGACGGTCTGGCTGTTCCAGGCCAACAGCAACGGCTTCTTCGCCCGCACCAACCCGGGCATCGAGTGTCCCAAGTAATGCTAATATCGCGTGCTGTGTGACTGCGAGCGGCGGGGTGACCCGCCGCTCGCGGCGTTGCGAGTGGGCCTCCCACCCTTCTCCAAACGGTGACTAAGGACCAACCTGACCTATTCCCGTTTTTGCCCGCCTACCGGTTGGCGCGGGGATCGTGCGTCGTGTTGCATACATGCGGGGGCGCGTTTCCGTGGTACGCTGCCGTGGGATGTTGTCACGACGGGTGCGGGCGGTGGGGCGGCTGGCGCGGCGGTATGTGCGCGCGCTGGGGCCGGGGGTGATTACCGGGGCGTCGGACGACGACCCGGCGAGCATCGGCACCTACGCGCAGACCGGCGCGCTGTTCGGCTACGCGCAGCTCTGGATGGCGCTCTTCACCTTTCCCATGATGGTCGTCACCCAGGAGATGTGCGCGCGCATCGCGCTGCACACGCGGCTGGGACTCACCGAGGTGCTGCAGCGCTACTATGCGCGCTGGGTGCTCTACCTGGCGGTCGGCATCCTGGTGGTGACGAATCTGATCACCATCGGCGCCGACCTGAGCGCCATGGCGGCGGCGTCCCAACTGGTAGCACCAATGCCCTTCTGGGTGTGGATGCTGCTGCTCACCGCGTTGCTGACGGTGCTGCAGATCACCGTGCGCTATGAGCACTATGGGCGCGTGCTGCGCTACCTGACCTTCAGTATGCTGGCGTACGTCATCGTGGTCTTCCTGGTGCCGCAGCAGTGGGGGCACGCGCTGCGCGCTACGGTGACGCCGGCCTTCTTCCCCACGCGCGCCTATTTGCTCAACATGGTGGCGCTGCTCGGGTCGGCCATTTCGCCGTATCTCTTCTTCTGGAACACCGGGCAGCAGGTGGAGGAGCAGATCGCGGCGGAACACTGCGTGCTGGTGAGCTGCCGCGGGGGCGCCACCGGGGCGGAGATGGCCTGGATGCGCACCGACATCGTCTCCGGCATGTTCCTCTCCAACCTCATCATGTGGTTCATCATCACTACCACCGCCTCCACGCTGCACGTGCACGGGGCGCGGGCGATCAGCTCCGCGGTGGAGGCGGCGCAGGCGTTGCGCCCGCTGGCCGGGCCGCTGGCGGGCGGGGTCTTCGCGCTGGGCATCGTGGGCACGGGATTGCTGGCCATTCCGGTGATGGCCGGCTCCACGGCCTACGCGCTGGCGACGCTGTTTCACCTGCGCCAGGGTTTCCATTGGCCGCTGCGCCAGGCGCCGGGATTTTACGGCGTGCTCGTATCCTCGGTCATCGTCGGCACGCTGTTCGGCTTTTCCGGCATTAATCCCCTAGATGCGCTATACTATACAGCCGTGATGGACGGCCTGGTGGCGCCACCGCTGCTGTGCATGCTGATGCTGGTGGCGAACAACCCGGCGATCATGGGGCGGAGGCGCAACGGATGGTGGGCGAACACCTTCGGGTGGTTGACTACCGGCGTGGTGAGTGTGTCGACGCTGGCATTGCTGTACTGCCTTTTTCATTTCTGAGGGTTTTACACCTCACTCGCCGGGTATAGTATGACTAGACACTCGTGGCAACCGTCGTGCGCTGGAGGGGTTATGTCGGGTCTCTCGCGTTGGATGATACTTGCGCCGCTGGCGCTGGGGCTTCTGCTCGCCGGGTGCAGCGGCAAGGGCTCGTCCGGCTCAGGCACCCCGGTCGTCAAAATGGGCCGCCTGGCCGGCGTCGTGACCCTGTCCGACGTGGTGAACAACGTCCCCACCGTGAAGAGCGCGCCGGGGGTCGACGTGCACGTCTTCGGCACCACTCTTCACGCCACCACGCTCAGCGACGGGTCGTACACCCTGGACAACGTGCCCGTCGGCAGCTATGTCCTCGTCTTTACCCTCTCCGGTCGCGGGAGCGAGCAGGAAAATGTCACCGTGCTGGCGGATCAGACCGTCACCGTGAGCAAGGTGGTACTGCAGGCGGTCGCACGCAAGTGGACCGTGCTGGTGTATATGGACGGCGACAACGACCTGGAGCCGTACACCGAGCAGGACTTGAACGAGATGGAGATGGCGCCGGACAGCGACAAAGTCACCATCGTCGCGCAGGTCGACCGCTCGCCGTATTATGGGGCAACGTGGTCCGGCTGCCGGCGCTACGAGATCAAGCATGACGACAACCCGACCACCAGCGGCGTGAACGACATCGATAAAGAGGACATGGGCAACGTGGACATGGGCAGCCCGACCACGTTGAACAACTTCATCCAGTGGGGGCGCAACGTGTATCCCGCGGAGCACTACATCGTGGTGCTGTGGGATCACGGATCCGGCTGGCGCTCGCGCACGCAAGCGACCAACCCCATGCGCGGCATCGCCTTCGACGACACCTCGCAGACGTACATCAAAACCGTCGATCTGCCCGCGGCGCTGACCAGCGTGCCGCCGCTGGACATCGTCTGTTACGACGCCTGCCTGATGCAGATGGGAGAGATCGCCTACGAAATCCGCAACAACTGCTCCTACACCGTGGGGTCGGAAGAGGACGTGCCGGGCGACGGGTACTATTACGCGGCGTGGCTGAACCCGCTGGTCGCCAACCCGGCCATGTCGCCGCTGGAGCTGTCGGAGACGATTGCCCGCGAGACGCTGAACTACTACGGCACGAGCAACGACTACACGCAGTCCGTCATCGACACCACGCAACTGCCCGGCTTCGTGTCGGCGCTGGATAACTTCGCCGGCGCGCTGCTCGCCAATGGGTCGAACCAATCCGCCGCCATCGTCGCCGCCCGCACGAGTGTGGATTTCTTCCCCGACACCGACAGCAGCTACAACTATCGCGATCTGTACCAGTACGCCGAGAAGGTGAAGGCCGCCAACGTGGCATCCGTCACCGCCGCCGCAACCGCGCTGCAAGCCGCCATCGACCGCGCGGTGGTCGTGCACTACGAGGGCACGCAGCACGCCGGCACCCACGGCCTGAGCATCTACCTGCCCGACCCGTACAACTACGGCCGCTACCTGCAACCCTACGGCGCGCTGGACCTGGCGCTCAATACCCGCTGGCCCACCTGGCTGGCGAAGCAGCCGACGCAGTAGCCTTTGCGTGTGGTCGGCCCCCCATCCCCGACCCTTCCCCCGTAACATCCTGTGACGGGGGAAGGGAGCTGATTGTCGGAACGCCCATCTTCGGCAGCTACAAAACCGCAATTTGCACGCCCCACGCCGCATTATCCTTCCCCCGTGCCAGGAATGCCTTCTCCCGTGTATAATAGAAGCAGTTGGCGTGGGCTTGCGCCGCGCCGCGAAGGGGAGCCTGCATGGTGAACAACACCTTTGTCGCGACCGCCGTCATTATCGAGCTGGTGTTCGGTCTGCTGGTTGTGGTGCAGTTGATCGTGGTGGCGGTGCTGCTGCTGATGCTCAAGCAGCTCGTCGTGCAGTTGCGCGAGAATATCGACCCGCTGCTCGTGCGGGTCAACAGCCTGCTGGCGACCGCCAACGAGGTGGCGCAGACGGTGCAGGAAAAGCTGGAGTCGTTTGCCGATCGCGCGGAGACGACCTCCGAGAAGATGGCGGAACGCGCCGAACACACCGGCGAAGCCGTGCAGCGCGCGGTAGCCGCACCGCTCATCGTCGGCTCCGGTCTGGCGGCGGGGCTGCGGCGCGGCGCGCAGGCGTGGCGCAATGCGCGTGCACGCCGCAAACGCGGCTAATGCAACTTTTCCGTGTCGCCGGCGTATTACCCGCAAAAGGAGAACCCCCATGCGACGATTCGTGTCTCTTCTCGCCCTGGCGGCGTTAGCCGTCGGGGTGATGGCGCAGCCTGACCCGGCGGCCCAACAACCCGGGGGCGTGCAACCCGTGGGGCGCCCGCTGCCCGCGGTGCGCGTGCCGCTCATCCGCCAGCAACTCATCCAGCCCGCCGTGATGCAGCGCCTGCAGCTCGGTAACGGGCAAGGCATGGGATTCGTCAACCTGATGATGAACGGCATTGGCGCCGTCAACGAGCATGACACGCAACTGGAAGTGACCCCCGCGGGGATGTTCGTGCTGCGGGCCGGCGTGCTGGCGTGCATCGACCTGAAGCTGCAGGGGCAAAAAACGCTGGAACTGTTCGGCCCGATGCCCGCGCAGCCGGACGCGGTGCAGCACGACAACGCTGCCGCGCCGTTCCAGGACGCCCCCAACCCGAACTTCCCGCAATGGCTCACCGAGCAGGCGAAGCGCAGCGCCCCGGCGCTGATGCTGCCGGACGGCGAACGGTTGCTCATCGTCATCGGCGACACCTTCTTCAACGTCAACACGCGCACCGTGGCGATCGACGCGCAGGGCGACCTGGCGGACAAGGCGGTGCCTGCCCCGGTCGACGCGCAACCGCAGATGATGATCCTCAACAACCCGGTGCAGACGGCGCCCATCGCCAAGGTGCAGGGTGACACGTTGTACCTGGTGCGCGAGAAGGACGTCCTCACGGTCGACGTGAAGACCGGCAAGGTGCTGGGCCGGCTGGCGCTGCCCAAGCAGATGGCGCCCGCGCCGCCGCCGCCGTTGCCGATGCAGGCGCTCCCGCCCGTCCCGCCGCCGAATCCGCCCGCGAATGCCGGCCCGGCCGCACCCTTCGCCAATATCGGGCGCGGCGCGACGGCGCAGGTGGCGGAGGCGACGGTGGTCGGCAAAGTGCTCATCATCGCCGATCCCGTCAAGCCGAATACGCTGGCCGCCAAACTCACCAACGACCAGGGGAAAGCCTACCTGGTGACGGGGGACAAGTGCAAGGACTTGCTGGCGGTGAAGGACCTGGAGAAGAAGCGCGTGCGCGTGAGCGGTCGCGCGACGGAGGACGGCGCGGGGAACGCCACGCTGGAGATGACCGACTTTCAGGTGCTGGAGGGATAACGATGCGCCACGTAACTTTGCTGCTGATTTGCCTCGGTGCCGCGCTGGCCGCCTGCGCGCAGCCGGACCCGGCGCACCCGCAGCCCGACGCGAAGGATGTCACTGCCAAGCGCCAGGCGCAGATTGCCCAGTGGATCACCCGCACACTGCTCACCGAGCGCACGCTGATGGTGCAGTCGCCCACCGCGGTATATGTCTACCGCAACGGCATCCTGGCCAAGTACGACGCGAAGACGCTGACGGCGCAGGGTACCATCGACCTGCTCGCCAACGATCAGGAGAATATGCCCGCCGCATTGGCCGACAAACGGATGAAGGCCGCGGATAATAACGCCAAACTGCAACAGCTCAAGCGCATGGTGCCCGCCGCGATCATTCTGCGCGACACCGATCTACTGCTGGTCTGCGGCGAAACGTACGCGCGCATCGGGCTGGAGCCCTTCAAGCTGCTCGCCGGCGCTTCGCTGGCGCCCCCCGACGACGCCGGCGGCGACCCGATCAAGCAATTGACGCGTGCCGTCGAGCGGCTGACGACCGTGGGCATCGAGCCGGTGCTGAGCGTGCGCGAAGGCACCCTGTACGCGGCGCGCGGTCTGACGCTGGCGGCGATCAATATCGAGGACGGCAAGGTGCTGGCGCTGGTGAATCTGCCGCCGGAGATGCGTCCGCAGGCGGACATGGCGGCCGGCGGCAAGGCCGCGCGCGCGGGGAAGAACGCCCCCGCCAACCCGCCCCGCGACGCGTCGGTGGTCGGCATCGTCGCCCGCCACAACGAGAACGGCAACCTGTATTGGACCATCAAGGACGACAAAGGGCTGGAATACGTGCTCACCGGCAAGCCGTTGCTGGCGCTGATGGGCACCGATAATATCCTCGGCGCCCGCGTGCGCATCAACGGCACCGCCACCGACCGCGCCGACGACGACCCCCAATTCGCCGCTGGCGACCTGGAGATCACGGATTTTCAGGTGCTGGGGAAGTAAATGTAGTCGCCCCCCACCCCCAGCCCTTCCCCCCGTAACGTCCTGTGACGGGGGGAAGGGAGTGGGTTTTCTTCTGGCTATCCCTGTCCTCGGGCCGGGCGCTTAGCCCCTTTCCAAACAGCCGTCCAGGGGTGCTGCGCTCCCTCCATTTCCGGAAGAAATCCGTTAGTACCGCACCGGGCTCGCCTCGTTGCAGGGACTGTCCCGTGGCGTCCCGTCCAAGCGACGCCGGTTGCGGTGTAGGCGCGTGATGAGGGGGCAAGCAGGATGCGCGCTTCAGCAGGGGCTGTCCCGTGGGGTACCAGGACACCAACGCCACGGGACAGCCCCTGCATCGAGGCGCGGACTGGACACACGTCCCTGCCGGAGGCCACCACGAGACCGACTCTCGCGCGCGAGATGCCACGGGACAGTCCCTGCAGATGCGCATACCCGGCACTTTCTTACGAGTGACCAGGAGTAAACCGGATATGTTCTCGGCCTTCCACCCCGGTCCAATCTTTTCTTCCTCTGCGTTCTCTGCGCCTCTGTGGTGAACGTCTCCCGTCATTCCACCCCGAACTCCGTGTCCGCCGACCACTGCTCCCTGCCGCAGGGGACGTAGTCCAGTGGGGTGCGACCGGCGATGCTGCGACCCTTCGACCACAGCACCTGGCGACCGCCGGCTTCCGGGCTGCCGGCCCAGGCGAGAGGGGCGGTTGGGGTGGCGTCGCGCAGGCGCAGGTTGAGGCGTAGGCGGCTCCCGGGCGCGTGGGGCACGTCGGGCATACTCGCCCACGGCAGCGCGGCGGTGAGCACGTAGCCATCCTTGTCGCGCCGCGCCTGCACCCGCGCGCCGGGCACCCGGCAATGCTCCGCCATCCACGCGTAATCCATCGGCAGCGGGTGGGCGTAGTACCAGTCGCCCGCGCGCAGCTGCAGCACCTCGGCGCCGCCCTCCGCCGTGGGGTAGAGCAGAAACACATTCCGCGCAGGCACGTACGCCCCCAGGTGATACAGCGGACTCGTCGGCGGATACACCTCGTACTTCGGCAGCCACGGGTTGCCGTCAATGCGCCCCAGCGACAGCTCCAGCGAATCCCCGTCGCGCTCCGGCCAGGGGGCCATCTCGCGGTACATGTAATCCGCCGGCGCGTTTTGCATGACGTGGGGCGTCTTCCCGCTCAACACCGACGGCAACATGCGCGGCGTGCCGTCCTTCACGCGGGCGATCAGGTACAGGTTATCGGCGTCGGTGGCGAGGGCGACCTCGGCGGAGGATTCATCTACTGCCTTGGTGAACGCCGGCCACGGTAGCCACGTGGTCAACGCGGGCAGCGCACGGGTGTGGTTCGGCAGCAGGTAGACCGGTGTGGTGCGTTGCCAGGCGCGGTCAGTTTCGTCGAAAGCGTCGTGCTGTTTGATAGTGGTGATCGTCGCGACGGACAGCGTTTCCTCCAGCGAGGCCTCGCCGCACGGCGATTGCACGTGTATTGTCACATGATAGCGATTGCCGGGAGCGGGCGCTCTATAATCGGCGAGCAACGTGAAGGCCACCGTCTGCTCGCCGGCGGGGGGCAGCGTGACGGTCATCCGCGCTGGTGCGGTGAAGGATTGCTGCGCGGGGAGATGGGCCCAAAAGCGAGCGATCGCGGATTTATGCGGCGCGTCGGGCAAGTCCAGCGACACCGTCACCGGCAGCGCCACGGAGTAGGCGTTGCGCAGCGTGATGCGGATTTCCGGCTCCTGCCGGTCGGCGAGGATGTCGTGCAGCACGATTTCCACCGGGCGCAGGCCGGGGTAGATCGCCTTCGCCAGCGTCGCTTTGAACCTCTTCGCCGAACCGTGGTAGACCAGGTAACGCACATCCGAACCTACCGGCAGGCGGACTTTCCACCACGTGCGCGTCACGGGCAGCGGGTTGCCGTAGAGGTCGCAGGCGCGTATGCGGTGGAAGGGGTCGGGTAGCTCCATGGTGCAGTGGTTATCGGCGAATTGGCCGCGGAAGTCGCCGTCGGCGTGCGTGGGGTCGAGGGCCAGCGTGGTGGTGATCGCGGCGACCTGGCGCCCTTTACCGGTGAAAAGGAGCACAAACGGCGGCCGCTCGGGGTGCACGATCTCGCGGAAGGCCGTGCCGGCGAGCATCCCCTGCATGGCGGAAAGGGTGGTCAACTCCGGCGTGGGGTTGCCGGCCGGGTCGAGGCAGTTGTCGCGGTGCCAGTAGCTCACCACGTGAGCGCCCAGCGCCAGGTTGTAGAGGGTCCGGCGCACGGTGGCGGCGTCGCCCTCCCAGGCTTCCCACGTCTCCGTCTCCCACACCTCTTTGTGGTAATAGTGCGCCAGCGCATACGCGGTGGCGGCTTTCGGCCACTCGTAGTGGGTGCTGATGACGTCGATGTCGTCTTGTTTCCCGGCGGCAAAGATCTTCCAATCAGCCTCAGAAGAACTGTCGGGCGCCACGATTTTTATCGCCGGGTCCACCGCGTCGCGGGCGGTTTTTAACCCGGTCAGCAGCGCGCGGTAGTGCTCGCCGGTCGACTTCCAGCCACTGATGCCCCCGCCTTCCCATGGCTCGTTCCACAGGTTCACCGCGCGGCTCACGTCGCGGTAACGCGTCAGGTAGGCCGTCCAGGCGCGCGTCCAGTCGGGTAGAAATTCGCGACCCGGCGCGTCGTCCAGCTTGATGGTGTAGTCCTTATACGGCACGTCGGCGAAATCGCCCACCGGCTGCGCCCAGCGCGGCGCGTGGCTGGCCAGGTTCATGACGCACAACCCGTCGGCGCGGCAGGCGGTGAAGAAGGGGTCGAGGCCGTGCCAGTCATAGACGCCTTTGGTCGGCTCGAAGGCGCTCCAGCCGATCTCCGTGCGCAGCCAGTCCACCCCGGCGCGCTTCAACAGGGCGAGCTTCCACGGCGGGGTGTCGGGTTGGGCGGAAACCAGGCATCTTCCGTCGGGGGCGAGGGTCATGGCGCGCTTGGGCGCCACCAACGCCGCGCCCAGGTACCCCGCCCATAGCCGCTCGCCGTCGCTCAGCACCAGCGTGGCGCCGAGAAGGCCGTAGCGGTCGGTGGGGAAGGAGACATTCACCGCGGCGCCGGGCGTCAACCACACCGCCTGCTCACCCCGTCGCGCGATGGGCACCACGCGGGCGTCGCGATCCCAGTTCGCTTCCGGGCCATCCGCCAAGCGCAACTGGTCGAGATAAAGCGTGCCGCGCCCCGCCATCTTCGCCGTCAGCGTGCCGGACAGCTTTTCGCCGGGAAAGGCGACGCGCCGCTCCAGGGGAATGTTCAGCACGACCGTGGCGGCCAGGGCGGGGTAGAAGGTGAAACCGCGCACGGTGCTGCCGGGCGGTACGTCGAGTTGGAAACGATGCTCCCCGGCGGGGAAGGTTACGGGGGTGAGCAGGAGGGTCTGGCGCCATGGCCCGCGGCCGGTCAGCACGAAGGTCGGTTTGCACGCCTGATCCCACGGCTGGTGCACCACCGGCGTTTTCGCGTTATCCACGCTGAAGGGGATGCCGATCAACTCAGGGTGTTCCGGCGGTGTCATCTCCAGCGCGACGAACCAATCGCCGGCGTGATCGGTGCGTACGGTGATGCCAATGCTGCCCGGGCCGGTGATGGGCCCAGGCGTAACGTGAGCGCTTTTCTCGGCGAGGGTGACCACCTCTTGTGCGGCCAGGGGGAGGGTGGCGAGCAGGCAAAGAACGAGCATCCAGCGCATATAGGGCTCCCTTTCAGCGTGGCACGGGCGTCCCGCCCGTGATATTCATGGCCGGGACGGCCATGCCACGTCTTTTGTTCACGCCGGTTGCAGCACCCCGCAGGCGGCCAGGTGGGCTTCCAATACGGATTGATCCAGGTGCTGCCCGATGCACACCAGCAGGGCGCCGTTGGCGGGGCTGTTGCCGATGAAGGGGGTGATGTCCCAGGCGTCGTAGACGCGGTGCATCACGTGCCAGCCCTCGCCGTCGAGGTGAGCGAAGCCTTTGGCGCGGATGACCGCCTCCGGCATGGCGTCGAGCAGGCGCTCCATCGCCGCGCGGGGCACGTTGGCGGGCAGCGGCACGGCGAAGGTGTTGAAGGAGGCGGGCAACGCGTGGCTGTGGGGATGATGGTGCTCGTGATGGTCATGGTCGCAGGCGCACACCGCGCGCACCGGCGCCGGGTCGGTAAGCAGGCGGGTGAGCATCTCCGCGCCCAGATCGCCGTAGTTCGCCCAGTAGCGTTCGGCGTGGTCGTTCAGACCGGCGGCCAGCGCCTCCACCCCGGCACGGCGCTCGGGAGCGATGGTGTCTTCCTTATTGAAGACCAGCACGTCGGCGCTCGCTACCTGCACCTTCGCCAGCTCGGTTACCTTCAGCATGGCCTCGGCGCGGCGCACATCGAGCACGGTCGCGATGTGCGTGACGGCCAGTCGGCGCACCAGCGCCGGGCTGGTGAGGGCGGAGAGGACATCAAGGGGGTTGGACAGCCCACTGCACTCGATGATGAGCAGATCGTAGCGCTCTTGCTCCAGGATGCCGTCCACCGTCTGCGCCAGTTGCGCCTGCAGCGTGCAGCAGACGCACCCGCCGACCAACCGCGCCTGTTCGGCGTGCAGGTCGGCGAGCAGCTCGCCATCCACGTCGGCGTCGCCCACCTCGTTGATGATGAGCGCGGGTCGCACCCCCGTCGGGCCGCACAGCGGCAGCAGGTGGCGCAGCAAGGAGGTTTTCCCGCAGCCGAGAAAGCCGGAGATGATTAACACGGGCGTAGCCATGCGGAGTACCTTCGACAGGAGAGCGCGGAATCCTCGCACGCTATGACTCTTGTCATATTGACGCAGGGTAAAAAGGGATATAATGAGAGCGTTAGGGGGTCATATGAGCAACCGGCATTGCCCCGGGCAGGATATGCGCTTCTGGAAGCCGGGGGATATCTACGAGGAGCCATGCGCGGGGTGCGGGGCGAAGGTGGAGTTCTTCAAGGACGACCTGCGCCGTCAGTGCCCGGCGTGCGGGGTGTTTACGGTGAATCCGCACAACGACATGGCCTGCGCGGCGTGGTGTGCGCACGCGACGGAGTGCCTGGCGCAGTTGGGACGTGCGCTACCGAGCGAAGAAGCGTAGCGCGCACGAAAGTGCTATCGCGCACGAAAGTACCAGACAATCGGACGATATTTCTACGACAAAAGCACCAAATTACCAGATTTATCGTCGCTGGACTGGTATATTGTGAAAGACGTCACAAATTTTGGTTGCGATTGCTATGGGTCTCAAACTAGCGATATCCGGTAAGGGGGGCGTGGGGAAATCCACGCTGGCGGGCACGGTGGCGCGGCTGTTTGCCGCGGACGGCCGCCCGGTGCTGGCTATTGACGCCGACCCCGATGCCAACCTCGCTTCCGCCCTCGGTCTCCCCGTCGAACTGCGCCCCACCGTGCACACCATCGCCGAAGAACGCCGCCTCATCGAGGAGCGTACTGGCGCCCGCGTGAAGGAATTCGGGCAGATCTTCGCCCTCAACCCCGATGTCTCCGGCATCGCCGAGCAGTACGCCACCCATTACGCTGGCGTGGATCTGCTCGTCCTCGGTGCCGTGCAGCGCGCGGGGGGCGGGTGCGCCTGCCCGGAAAGCGTGCTGCTCAAATCGCTGGTGCGCGAGATCGTGCTGCGCCGCGACGAGGTGGTGATCCTCGACATGGAAGCGGGCATCGAGCACCTGGGCCGCGGCACGGCGATGGGCGTGGACGTGATGGTCGCCGTCGTGGAGCCCGGGCAACGCAGCCTGGAGACGGCCGCCCGCGTGCGCGACATGGCCGCCGCCCTCGGCATCGCCCACTTCGCGGTGGTGCTGAATAAATCCACCGACCCCGCGGGGGAACGCGCCTGGCTGGCCGACGCCTTCGGCGCCGACGCCGTACTCGGGGTCATCCCCTACGATCCGCGCATCATCGCCGCCGACCGCGCCGGGCGCGCCCTCAACGACGCCGGCGCCGACGATTTACTTGCCCTCTATCGCGACATCCAGCACATTCTGGTTACCCGTTACGAGCGCCATCCGGCGCCCGCCACTTCTGACACGAGGAGCCTCCCATGAGCTTTTCCCCGAAATGTCTGGCTACGGCCATCGGCAGTTTGCCCCACGCGAAGGCGGAGGACGCCGTCGCCGTGGTGCTCGCGAACATCCCCGGCGCGCCCATCTGGCCGCAGTTGCCCGCCAACGGCATGAACGAGCAGATGGAGATTCAATACTCCGAAGCCCTGCCGCGCATCGTCATCGATCGCGAGAAGGAGCGCATGTACATCGACACCACGGGTGACTATTCGATGGACCTGGCGACCTTCTACGAGAACTTCCTGATGGAGAACGTCGACGCCTTCGCGATCACGCCCGCCTTCTCCAAGGGCATCTACGCCATGGAAGCGGCGTTGCAGGCCGCCGGCGGCAGCCGCCCCTTCGTGAAGGTGCAGACCACCGGGCCGATCAGCTTCGGGCTGACCATCGTGGACGAGAACAAGCGCGCCATCTATTACAACCCCGAATTCATCGACTGCGTGGTGAAGGGGTTGGCGATGAAGTGCCGCTGGCAGATTCAGAAGTTCCGCGGGTTCGCCGAGAACGTGATCTGCTTCATCGACGAGCCGATCCTCTCCGCCTTCGGCTCTTCCACCTACGTCAGCGTGCAGCGCGACGACGTGGTGGCGAAGGTGAACGAAGTGGTGGAGGCCGTACATGCCGAAGGCGCCATCGCCGGCGTGCATTGCTGCGGCAACACCGAGTGGAGCATCCTCATCGACGCCGGCGTCGACCTGGTGAACTTCGATGCCTTCGAGTTCGGCGACTCGATTGCCCTCTACCCGCAGGCGGTGAAGGCGCACCTGGAAGCCGGCAAGGGGCTGGCATGGGGCGTGGTGCCGACGAACAGCGCGAAGATTCAGGCGCAGACGGTGGAGAGCCTGGTCGCGAAGTTCGACGAGGGTGTCGCGAATCTCGCCAGGGCCACCGGCCTCGACCGCCCCCTGATCGAAGCGCAGGCCATGATTACCCCCTCCTGCGGCACCGGAAGCCTGCCCGTCGCCGACGCCGAGCGCGTCTTCAGCCTGCTCGGGCAGACCAGCAACGCGCTGCGCGCGCGGATGGGCGTGGCGGTCTAACCTAACCCCCCCGACCCCCTTCCCTCGAGGGAAGGGGGAGTTCGTTTCTCGAAAATCATCACCCCCTCCCTTGAGGCAGGGGGCAGGGGGTAGGTCCATGGGTTTCACAATCGCAGTCACCGGCAAAGGGGGGGTGGGGAAAACCACCATCTCCGCGTTGCTCATCCAGCGCTTGGTGGCGCGGGGGGAGACGCCGGTGCTGGCGGTGGATGCCGACAGCAACGCGAACCTCGGCGAGGCGCTGGGAGTGACCTTCGCCGCCACCGTGGGGGGCATCCGCGAGGACGCACGCAAGGAAGCGAATATGTTGACCGGTGTCGCCAAGCAGGAGTTCCTCGACCTGCGCGTGCAGGAAGCGCTGGCGGAGCAGGACGGCTACGACATGATCGTGATGGGCCGTCCCGAAGGCCCCGGCTGCTACTGCTTCGCCAACAACGTGCTGCGTGACGTGATTCAACGCCTCGCCGGCAACTACCGCCACGTGCTGGTGGACAGCGAGGCCGGCCTGGAGCACGTCTCCCGGCGCACGCTGTTGAAGATCGACCTGCTGCTCATCGTCTCCGATTGCACAGTGCGCGGCGTGCGCACCGCCGGGCGCATCGCCCAGCTCGCCGACGAGATGGGCACCCCGGTGGCGACGCGCGGGCTGCTGGTGAACCGCGTCCCCGACGGCGTGCTGCCCGACGGTGTGGCCGCCGCGGTGGCGGAGACGGGCCTGACCCTCCTCGCCGCCATCCCGCTGGACGCCCACGTGGCCGCCCTCGACGCTGGCGGCATTGCGGTGGGCGACATCCCCACCGACGCACCCGCCCGCGTCACCGTGAACCGGGTGTTGGATGAATTTCTTAATGATAAATGAAAAATGAATAATAGAAAGTGGAAAATAAGTCTGCACATCGGAAATGGTGCTGAACACGTGAACGATGGCCAGACGAATTTTCAATTTTGCATTTTCTATTACTCATTTTTCATTCGGATCGACGATAGGAGAACCGCATGTCCGTGACCGAAGATCGGCCGAACGTCTCACGCGACCCGGCTACTAATCAAATGGTGGAGCGCGCGCAGGACGAAGGCATCCCCACCGTGTTCGATCGCTATAAGAGCCAGCAGCCACAGTGCAAGTTCGGCACCACCGGCGTGTGCTGTCGCCTCTGCCACATGGGTCCGTGCCGCATCACCACCAAGGCGCCGCAGGGTATCTGCGGGGCGAATGCGGACACCATCGTGGCGCGCAACCTGCTGCGCGAGATCGCCGCCGGCACCGCCGCGCACTCCGATCACGGCCGTATGCTGGTGCGCACGTTGAAGCTGGTAGCCAACGGCGCGGGCGGGGCATATCGCATCGCCGACCCGCTGCGCCTGCGCGAAGTGGCGCGCGCCTTCGAGGTAGAGACGGAAGGCCGCGACGACCTGGCCCTTGCCGGTGCGCTGGCGGACTTCTTTATGACACAGTTTGCCTGGTCGGAGGAGACGAACGTCACGCTGACCATGGCACCGGAGAAGCGACAGGCGCTGTGGGAGAAGCTGGACATCGCCCCGCACGGCATCGATTCCGCCGTGGTGGAGCTGATGCACCGCACCCACATGGGCGTAGACCACGACTACAAACACCTGATTATGGGCGGGCTGAAGTGCAGCCTGGCGGACGGCTGGGTGGGCTCACTGATCGCCACCGCCGTCTCCGACATCCTCTTCGGCACCCCGAAGCCCATCCGCAGCCGCGTGAACCTGGGCGTGCTCTCCGAGACGAAGGTGAACATCATCGTGCACGGCCACGAGCCGACGCTCTCCGAGATGCTCGCCGTCGCCTCCTCCGAGCCGGAGATGGTCGCGTATGCAAAGGAAAAAGGCGCGGCGGGGATCAACATCGCGGGCATCTGCTGCACCGCCAACGAAGTGCTCATGCGCCACGGCTTCCCCATCGCGGGCAACTTCCTGCAGCAGGAGCTAGCCATCCTCACCGGCGCGGTGGAGATGATGATCGTCGACGTGCAGTGCGTCATGCCCTCGCTGCCCGAAGTGATGAAGTGCTTCCACACCCGGCTGGTGAGCACCTCGGAGATCGCGCAGACCTTCGACGCCGAACAGATCACCTTCGAAGCGGCGCACGGCCTGGAGCACGCGCGCAACCTCATCCGCGCCGCCATCGACAACTTTGCCAACCGCGATAAAGCCCGCGTGCAGATTCCGCAGGAGTCGATGGAGCTGGTGGCGGGCTTCTCCAACGAGACGATCTTCCACATGCTCGGGGGGCGTTTCCGCTCCACCTTCCGCCCCCTCAACGACGCCATCATCGACGGGCGCATCCGCGGCGTCGTCGGCATCGTCGGCTGCAACAACCCGAAGGTGAGCAGCGACAACGCCCACGTGACGCTGACGCAGGAACTCATCAAGCGCAACGTGCTGGTGCTGCAGACGGGTTGCGCGGCCATCGCCTGCGCCAAGGCGGGCTTGCTCACCCCGGAGGCCGCCCTCGCGCAGGCCGGTGACTCGCTGCGTGAAGTGTGCGAAGCGGTGGGCATCCCGCCGGTGCTGCACATGGGCAGTTGCGTGGACAACAGCCGCATCCTCCTCGCCGCCACCAACGTGCTCCTCGAAGGCGGGCTCGGGGAAGACCTGAGCGACCTGCCCGTGGCGGGCGCCGCGCCGGAGTGGATGAGCGAAAAGGCGGTGGCCATCGGACACTACTTCGTGGCGTCCGGCCTCTACGTCGTCCTCGGCCACCCGCTCTATGTGGCGGGCAGCGAAAACGTCGACCGCCTGCTCACCGAAGAGATGGAAGGGATCACCGGCGGCAAGTTCGCCTGGGAGCCCGACCCGGTGGCAGCGGCGGATCTCATCATGGCGCATATCGAAGGGAAACGCGACGCGCTGAATATCAACCAGAAGAAGGAGCGCAAGTTGTACGACATGAAGGAGCGGAGGGAGCTGGTATGAGCAAGCTGATCGCGTCGTCGGCCATTCGTGGCGCGCATAAGATCGTCGCTGACGCCGAAGCCCTGGTGGCACGCGCCATCGCGGAGAAGGGCGCCGACTGCCCGGTGGCCTTTCCCGACACCACCTACGCCCTGCCCGTCATCAACTCGCTGCTCGGGATACCCGTGGAGACGCTGGCGGACATGGAGCGCGTGCTGCAGGAATGCCGCACGCTGCTGCCGCCCGTGCCCGCGGACGACGTGTGGCTGCCCTATCTCGGTGGCACGCTGGACGCCGGCATGGCGACCCTCTTCGCCTTCGAGCTGATCGAGGCGTGCAAGTACCTGATCGGCCCGAATCCCGTGGACGGCATCTGGCTCGGGGCCGCCGGTGACGTGATTATCCGCGAGCGCGGCATCGAGTTCGTGGACGGCTCCGCCCCCGGCTTCGCCGCGGTGGTGGGCGCCGCGCCGGACAAAGAGACGGCCGTAAAGATCGCCCGCGAGCTGCAGGAGAAGAACCTCTACGTCTTCATCGCCGGCAACACGAACGGCGTGAGCTTCGCCGAGCAGTTGGCGGAGGCTGGCGTGGAGCTGGGGTGGGATACGCGCCTGGTGCCCTTCGGCAAGGACATCTCCGCGGCCATTTACGCCCTCGGCTTCGCGAACCGCGCCGCCCTCTCCTTCGGCGGCGTGAAGCCGGGCGACTACACGCGCAACCTGAAGTACAACAAAAACCGCATCTTCGCCTTCGTGATGGCGCTGGGCGAGGTGGACGAAGAAAAGTACGCGGCGGCGGCGGGGGCCATCTCCTACGGCTTCCCCTGCATCGCCGACACCGACATCCCGCAAATCCTGCCCACCGGCATCTGCACCTACGAGCACGTCGTCTCCAACGTACCGCACGACCGCATTGTGGAGAAGTGCCTGGAGGTGCGCGGGTGTAAGATCAAAATCGCCAAGGTGCCCATCCCCGTCTCCTACGGCGCGGCTTTCGAAGGGGAGCGCATTCGCAAGGAGCAGATGTACGTCGAGTTCGGCGGTAACCGCACGCCGGGCTTTGAATACGTCACCACCAAGGACGTGACCGAGGTCGAGGACGGCAAGTGCACCGTGATCGGGCCGGATATCGACGACGTCGAGGCCGGCACCGCGCTGCCGCTGGCGATCTGGGTCGAGGTGGCGGGCCGCAAGATGCAGTCGGACTTCGAGCCGATCCTGGAGCGCCAGATCCACCACATGATCAACGGCGCGGAAGGCATCTGGCACATGGGCCAGCGCGACATCGTGTGGGTGCGCATCAGCAAGGCCGCGCGCGAGAAGGGGTTCAAAATCGCCCACCTCGGTGAGATCCTGCACGCCAAACTGCTCAACGACTATCCGGCCATCGTGGATAAAGTGCAGGTGACGCTGTATACCGGGCGCGACGAAGTGGAAGCCCGCCTGGCGGAGGCCCGCCGCGTCTACCGCGAGCGCAACCTGCGCATGGAATCCCTCACCGACGACAGCGTGGATCTGTTCTACTCCTGCCTGCTCTGCCAGTCCTTCGCGCCGAACCACGTGTGCGTCATCACGCCCGAGCGCCTGGGGCTGTGCGGCGCCTACAACTGGTTGGACGGCAAGGCAGCGTACGAAATCGACCCCACCGGCCCGAACCAGCCGCTCTCTAAGGGCGAGTGCCTCGACCCGGTGCGCGGGCAGTGGGCGAATATCAACGAGTACGTCTACGCGAACTCCAAGCAGACCATCGAGAAGTTCAACGCCTACTCGATGCTGGAATTCCCCATGACCTCCTGCGGGTGCTTCGAAGCCATCGTGGCGCTGCTGCCGGAATGCAACGGCGTGGCGATCGTCAACCGCGAATTCCCCGGCGATACGCCCATGGGTATGAAGTTCTCCACCCTGGCCGGCGTCGCCGGCGGCGGGCAGCAGACCCCGGGCTTCATCGGTGTGGGCAAGGCCTACATCACCAGCCGCAAGTTCATCGCCGCGGAGGGCGGACATCAGCGCATCGTGTGGATGCCCGCGGAACTGAAGCGCACGCTGGCGGAAGACCTGGAGATCATCGGCAAGCGGCTGGGTATCGAGAACTACGCCGACATCATCGCCGACGAGACGGTGGGCACCGACACCGCCGCCATCCAGGCGTATATGCAGAAGGTCAACCACCCCGCGCTGACAATGTGGGACATCACGCAGCCCTCCCCCGAAGCCGCCGCGGTGGACGCCGCTGCCGGTGTGGCCCGCGAAGTCGCCCCGGCCCCGGCCCCCGTGGCCGCCGCGCCCACTCCCGCGCCGGCACCCGTCGTCGAAGCGCCCGCGCCCGTCGCGGTCGCTCCCGCGCTGGTTGCGGCTCCCGCCGTTCCCGCGTTGCCCGGTCTGGGTGCCGATGGGTTGGGGTACATCGTCTCGGTGCTCGACCAGGTGCGCGCTCTCGGTTTACCGGCACCTGCCGCCACGCCCGAGGCGCAAATGGCCGCGCTGCAGATGTCCACCGCGCTGAGCCTGCTCACCGCGGGGGCGAATATGCTGCTCATGTACAGCGGCGCGCTGGGCGTGGTGCCCGCCGCGCCCGCGGCGTTGCCCGTCGCCCCGGTGCCGGTCGCTCCGGTCGCCGAGACGCCGGCCCCAGCGCCCGTCGTCGTGCCGACGAAGGTGCGTGCCGTCACTACGGCGCGCGTGGCTACGCCGGCCTTCCCCGTGCCGGGCGAAACGTACAACCTGCCCGTGCGCGAGGTCACCCTGGGCGGCAGCGGCACGCGCACGTCGGCGGTTATCCTCGGCGGCGCCGCGGTACTGCCCTTCCGCCACTACGAAGGCAATACGGGCCGTCGCCCGGCCATCGCGATGGAAGTCTTCGACAAGGTGCCGCGCAACTATCCGAACTCCCTGCATGCGCGCTACGGCAGCCTGCTCGATGACCCGGCAAAGATGGCGCGCTTCTGCGTGGACGAGTTGGGCGCGGATGTAATCAGCGTCCGCCTGGAAGGCACGCACCCCGACAACGGGGACGCTTCTCCGGAGGCCACCGCCGACGTGGTGCGCGACGTGCTCAAGGCCGTGGGCGTGCCCCTCATCATCACCGGGCCGGCGCATTACGAGAAGAACAACGCCGTGCAGAAGCACCTGGCCGGCGTCTTCGCCGGAGAGAACCTGCTGCTGAGCTGGGCGGAAACGGACAACTACAAGACCCTTGCCGCCGCGGCGATGGGCTACGGTCACTGCCTCACCGCGCAGACGCCTATCGACGTAAATATGGCCAAGCAGCTCAACATCCTGCTCACCAACATGGGGCTGGCGGCCGAGAAGATCGTTATCGACGCCATGACCGGCGCGCTGGGCTACGGGATGGAATACACCTACTCCGTGATGGAGCGCATCCGCACCGCCGCCTTCACCGGTGACGCCATGCTGGCGATGCCCATTCTGGCGACCCCCGGCTACGAGGTGGCGAAGACGAAGGAAAGCAAGGCGTCGGAAGCCGACTTCCCGCTGTGGGGCCCGGAAGCGGAGCGCGGCGCGCTGCTGGAGATCGCCACCGCGATGAGCCTGCTCAACGCCGGCACCGACCTGCTCATCATGTACCACCCCCTCGCTGCCGTCACCGTGAAGCGGAAGATTGCCGAGATGACGACGCTGTAAGGGTGCTAACGCGTGCCCTCACCCTCCGCATCCCCCTCCCATAGGGGATGCGGGGGAGATACTATAGGAGCGTATTATGGCTCTCACTGGTTTAGATATTTTCAAGCTGCTGCCGAAGACGAATTGCGGCGAGTGCGGCGTGCCGACGTGCATGGCCTTTGCCATGAAGTTGGCGGCGAAGAATGTGGAGCTGGCGCTGTGCCCGTATCCCTCGGAGGAGGCGGTTGCGAAGATCGGCGCCGCGAGCAGGCCGCCGATTCGGCTGGTGAAGATCGGCCCGGCGGACGCCGAGGTGCAGGTGGGCAACGAGACGGTAATGTTCCGCCACGAAAAGACCTTCGTGCATCCCACCGCCATCGCCATCGCCTTTTCCGACGGACAAGCCATCAGTGAACTGGCCCACCGCACCGCCGCGGTGCGCGAGTATTGCCTGGAGCGGGTAGGGGAGCAGTTGCGCATCGACCTGGTGCTGGTGGAGAACACCACCGGCGCGGTCGAGCCCTTCGTCGCTGCCGTGAAGGCGGTGGCCGGGGGTAGCGGGCGCGGCGTGATTCTGCAGTCGACGAACCCCGCGGCGCTGGAAGCGGCGCTGCAGGCGCTGGACGGCCAGCGGCCGCTGATCCATGCCGCTACGCCGGAGAACGCCGACGCGCTGGCTGCGCTGGCGCTGAAGTATAAAGCCCCGCTGGTAGCACGCGCGTCGAGTCTCGACGAACTGGCCGCGCTGACGACGAAACTCGCCGGGCTGGGCGTGCAGGATCTCGTGCTCGAGCTGCCGGCGGAGAACCCCGCGGCGGCGCTGCAGCAGAATTCCATGCTGCGCAAAGCGGCGCTGAAAAACGCCTTCGCCCCCGCTGGCTACCCGGTGCTGAACATGCTCGCCGGGCAGGACCTGCCCGATCTGGTGGCTGACGCGGCGTCGCTGATCTGCAAATACGCCTCCATTCTGGTCATCGACACGCAGGCCTATCAGGCCTTGTTGCCGATGATGATGCTGCGCCAGAATATCTTCACCGACCCGCAGAAGCCCATCCAGGTGGAGCCGAAGGTCTATCCCATCGGCGAGGCCGACGAGAACAGCCCGGTGCTGGTGACCACGAACTTCTCGCTGACCTACTTCATCGTGTCCGGCGAGATCGAAAACTCCGGCGTGGGCGCGCATCTGGCCATCGTGGAATGCGAAGGCATGAGCGTGCTCACCGGCTGGGCGGCGGGTAAGTTCACCGGCGAGAAGATCGGCGCCTTCATCAAGGCGTCGGGCATCGAAAGCCAGGTGAAGACGCGCCGCCTGATCATCCCCGGCTACGTGGCACAGATCAGCGGCGAGTTGGAGGAAGCGTTGCCCGGCTGGCAGATCGTCGTCGGCCCGCAGGAAGCGTCGGATCTTGTGCCGTTTTTGAAGATGCACGTCGCGCGGACCTAACCCCCCTCGACCCCCTTCCCGCGCGGGAAGGGGGAGCAGAAGGGCGCAAGGTCGAGCACAATTCCCCCCTCCTGCACGGGAGGGGGGCAAGGGGTAGGTCTTTTTGCCCACCGTCACCTTTCTACCAGCCGAAATAACGGTCGAGGTGCCCGCCGGGACGCTGATCCATGAGGCGGCGATTCAGGCCGGCATCGAGGAGCTGCACCTGCCGTGCGGTGCCAAAGGCACGTGCGGGCAGTGCCTGGTAGAGGTGGTCAGCGGGCAGTCGGACAGCTTGGGCCACACGCGGCTCGACGCGGCGTTGGCGGACAGCCACCTGGTGATGGCCTGCCAGACGAAGGTGCGCGACGACCTGGTGGTGCGTCTGAAAACCACACGCGACGCCGCCATGCGCGTGCTGGGCGAGAGCCATTTTCTGGTGAGCCAGGAGTTCCTGCCCGAGGAGGACAACCTTTCTCCGCTTTACCGCACGGAGACGCTGCAGGTGCCCCTCGCCACCGTGGAGGAGCATTACAGCGACTGGCAACGGCTGGTGCGCGAGCTGTGCCGCGACAATGGCCACGTGCCGGTGCGCGCCGGGCTGCCCGTGCTGCGCAAGCTGGCCGCCGCGCTGCGCGACGAAGACGGCCTGGTCACCGTGATGCTGCAGGAGGACGAGACGGCGCTGCACGTGCTCGACGTGCAGGCGGGGCGTATGCCCTTCATCGCCGTCGGGCTGGCCATCGACATCGGCACCACCACCATCGCCGTGCAGATGATCAGCCTGCATGACGGGCGCGTGCTGGCGATCCGCACCGCCTACAACGCGCAGGCGCGGCGCGGGGCGGACGTCATCAGTCGCATCGACTACGCGCGCACGTCGGAACGGCAAGCGGAGTTGCGCCACCTGGTGCTGGACACGCTGAACGACATGATCGACAGCATGCTCACCCATAGCGGCGTACCCGGCGACGCCATCCGCTCCGTTTTCATTGCCGCGAATACCACGATGGTGCACCTGCTGCTCGGGCTGCCGCCGCGTTACATCCGCGAGGCACCCTACGTGCCGACGGTGAGCACCATGCCGACTCTCACCGCGGGCGAGGTGGGGCTGGTCATCAACCCGCAAGCGATCGTGGCCTTTGCCCCCGGCGTGGGCAGCTACGTGGGCGGGGACATCACCGCCGGGCTGCTCTGTACCGAGTTGCTGACGAACCACGAGGAGACGTTCCTCTACCTCGACATCGGCACCAACGGGGAGATCGTCCTCGGTAACGCCGACTGGCTGGTCACCTGCGCGTGCTCGGCGGGGCCGGCCTTCGAGGGCGCGGGCATCAAGTGCGGCATGCGCGCCACCGAAGGCGCCATCGAATTCCTGGAGATCAGCGACGGCGGGCGCGAGGTGCGCTACGACGTGATCGGCGACGGCAAACCGGTGGGCATCTGCGGCTCCGGCCTGATCTGCCTGCTGGGAGAACTGCTGGTGCACGGCATCGTGGATCAGTCCGGCCACTTCAACGACCTCGACACTGAGCGGCTGGTTCAACAGGACAACACACGCGGCTTCGTGCTGGAATGGGCGGCGAACACCGGCGAAGAGCGCGACCTGGTGATTACCGAGCCGGACATCGAGAACCTTATGCGCACGAAGGCCGCTATCTACGCCGCCTGCGCGCTCATCCTGGCCAACGTGGGGCTCGATTGGCGCAGCATCGCGCGCGTCTACATCGCCGGTGGCTTCGGGCGCTACATTCAGGTGGAGGATGCGGTGCTGATCGGCCTGCTGCCCGATTTACCGTATGAAAAGTTCCGCTACATCGGCAACGCGTCCCTGACCGGCGCGTACTGCGCCCTGCTCTCCGCCGCGCACCGCCGCAACCTGGCCGCGCTCGCCACGCGCATGACCTATCTCGACCTGAGCAGCGACCCGCATTACATGGACAGCTACCTGGCCGCCCTCTTCCTGCCGCATACGGAGCTGGGGCTATTCCCGAGTGTCGCTTTGCGACTGAGGAGTCAGGAGTCAGGAGCCAGAAGGTGAAAGCCGGTAGCGTGTGAGTATGGTACAATAGTTTTCCAATTACCAACAGAAGGAGACGCACCATGGATACACGTTCTCCAGCTCGGTCATTTGAGGATCTTATTGTTTGGCAGAAAGCACATGCTTTTGTGTTGTGCATCTATCGCTGTACAGAGACATTTCCGAAACATGAACTCTATGGATTGACTTCGCAATTCCGTCGCGCAGCGGTATCGATCCCGGCGAATATTGCCGAAGGATTCCGCCGCCAGACAAAACCTGAAAAGAGTCGATTCATGAATATCGCGCAGGGTTCGTTGGAAGAATGCCGATATTACTTGATTCTGGCACGTGATTTACATTATGGTGATCCGCAGGAAGCACAACCGCTATTGCAGGAAGTCAGCAAGCTGTTGGAAGCATATCGATCCGCCATCGAGCGGGGGTAAGATAACTGGAGCGGAACTGGCGTTAGTTGCTGGGAACTGTCGTCGCAAACAGACTCCTGACTCCTGACTCCTATCTACTGACTCCTACCACGAGGAGGTTCACATGAAAGGTCTTCTTGAGCGCGTCGCCGCCGGCGAAGTGCTGATTTCCGACGGGGCGATGGGCACGTTTTTGCAGGCGAAAGGCCTGCAGCCGGGCGAATGCCCGGAGTCGTGGAACGTGTCGCATCCCGACGCGGTGCAGAGCATCGCCGAAGCCTACATCGCGGCGGGCAGCGATATCGTAGAGACGAACAGCTTCGGCGCCACGAGCTACAAGCTGCGGGAATACGGGCTGACCGAGCAGGTGGGCGCGTTCAACGCGGCCTCGGCGCGGCTGGCGAAGAGCGCCATGGATGACAAGGGGTACGTCGCGGCGTCCATCGGCCCCACCGGGCAGATCACCGAGGACGAAGGCGGCGAAGTGACCGAGGCCGACCTGTACGAAGCGTTCAAAGCGCAGGTGGTGGCACTGGCCGCGGGCGGCGCGGATGCCTTCTGCATCGAGACGATGTCCTCCATCACCGAGGCCGTGCAGGCGATCAAGGCCGCCAAAGAGAACAGCGACCTGCCGGTGATTTGCACCTTCACCTTTGAGCCGGGCGCGCGCGGCTTCCGCACCATGATGGGCGCTGAGCCCGCCGCCGCCGCCGAAGCGGCTGTAGAAGCCGGGGCCGACGTGATCGGCGCCAACTGCGGCAACGGCATCGCCAACATGATCGAGATCACCAAGCAGCTCCGCGCCGCCGCGCCGGGCACGCCGATCCTCATCCATGCCAACGCCGGCATGCCGGTCTACGAAGACGGCAAAACGGTCTTCAAGGAAACCCCGGCGGACATGGCCGCCCGGGTGGCGGAACTCGTCGCCGCCGGCGCCAACATCATCGGCGGCTGCTGCGGCACCACCCCCGCGCACATCGCGGCGATGGCGGCAGCGGCGAAGGCGACGGTCTGAGCTGATTGGAGATTGCGGATTGCGGATTGCGGAATAATCAAGAACGGAACGTGAATCTGTGATCGCGAATACGGGGGAAGCCGGTGGGAGATCGCCGGCTTCTCCCTTTTTGCGCAGGGGAATGCGGGCGTTGCGCGGAAATAACGATTAATCAGCCTATCGGAGGCGCGCACATGCCCCTGTCTCGCCTTGCCCCCCATACCCGCTGGACGTGCCCCGCGCCGGATGTCACGGAGACCCGGCAGGGGCGCGTGTTGTTGGTATGGGGCGACGTGCCGTATTGGACGGTGGTCGATGCCGAGTTGGCGGCGTTGCTGGGCGCGCTGGACGGCACGGTGTCACTGGAGGCGCTCTTTGCGCGGCACCCGGCGTGGGGGGCAGCCCGTGCGGAGGTGCTGGCGGCGCTGACCGTGCTGCGCAAGGCGGGGGTGGTGCACGACGGGCGGCCCGCGCCGCCGCGGCCCCCGGCGCCGACACGCATCGAGAACGTGGCCCTCAACCTCACTCGCCGCTGCAACCTGCGCTGCGCGATGTGCTACAACCTGCCGTACCTGCAGACCGACGGGGCGTCGGAATTGCCCGAGGCGGAGATGGTCGCCTTCCTGCGGAGCGTCAAACCCTTTCTCGGGAAGCACGCCACGCTGACCGTCCTCGGCGGGGAGCCGTTGCTGGTGCCGGAGAAGCTTTTCACCGTAGCGGAGGCCGGGGAGCGGCTGGGGCTGGGTGTGCTGGTGTCGACGAACGGGCTGCTCGTTACCGACGCCGTCGCCCGGCGCGCGGCGGCGCTGCGGCTGCAGATGCAGGTCTCCCTCGACGGCCCCACCGCAGCCTTGCACGAGCGCGTGCGCGGCACGGGCACCTTCGCGCCCACGGTGGCGGGCATCCGCATGCTGGTGGACGCCGGGGCGCACGTGATCGTGAGCATGGTGTGCGACCGCGACACCCTGCGCCACCTGGAGGCGTACTACGACTTCGCGCGGTCGCTGGGGGTGGCGGAGGCGCGCTTCATTCCGCTGAAACGGCTGGGCGGCGCGGCGGAGGCGACGCCGGTGCCGCTGCCCGCATTGCTGCACACGGCATATGCCCTTTTCACGCGTCGGCCGGATCTCCGCCCCCTGCTCGGGCGCGATGCCCTGTCCATTCTCGGCGCCACCTGCCGCTACGGGGTGCGCCGCGCCTCCTGCGGCACGGGGGTGCAGACGCTCCTCCTCGATTCCGACGGGGCGCTTTACCCCTGCCTCAACACCAACGCGCCGGCCTTCCGCATCGCCGACGTGCGCGCGCCGGGTTTCGACTTCCGCCGCGTCTGGCACAGCGCCCCGGTGTTGCAGACCGTGCGGGCATGCACCACGCTGCTCGCCCCCGACTCCCCGCACGCCGGCTGCCCCGTGCGCTTCTGGTGCCTCGGGGGCTGCCCCGGCGAATCCTACGCCCACACGGGCGTCCTGGCCAACCGCTCACCCGCCTGTGCCGAGTTGCGGCGTGGTATACTGGACATGTGCTGGATGCTCAGCGAGCGCCCGGAGTTGTTCGGGGTGGCGACGGCGGGGTGCTGAGGTGGTAGAGGAATAACCCATGAAGCTCATCGCGCAAAGCCAGATACCGACTTCACCGCTGCCATATTTGCACCTGGGGTACGTGTCGGCTGCCGGATGGGAAGAGACGAATTTCGGTTGTGTTCTCATGCTCGGTGTCTGGATTATCGGATTGCTGTATCTGCGGGAATGGCGTCGTAAGTCGCGCTGGGTGTTGCCCGGCGTGATATGTGCAATTCTACTGGCAACCGGTGTGGGCGTCTATAAAATCGCTGAAGGTACGACCATCCACGAACTCGCTATTACACGACTTGTTCGGCAGATGATGATACAGGATAATGTTGAGTATCACTGGCGTGATTCTGGTACCTACCCCCACAACATCATTGAACTGCAACAGCAGCTAGGGAACCAATACGGATATGTTTTCGATAGCTGGGACCACTTGATGCGCTATACCTGCACCCCACATGATGGAAACGTGGATTTTACCGTGCAAAGTGCCGGGCGTGATGGGTGCTTCGATACGAACGATGACATCACTCGGACATGGACATGCACGCCGAAGGATCGGGAGCAACCATGAAACTCATCGCGCAAAGCCAGATACCGACCACGCCGCTGCCGTATTTACACCTGGGGTACACGGCGGCGATCGGGCTGAACACTGCTCTGGACGGCTGCCTGCTTACCGTCGCGGTGTGGGCCATCGGGTTGACCGTCGCGAAAGCGCATGGGCATCGCTCGCGGTTAATCGTGCCCGCCGTGGTGCTGGTGATGCTTCTTTCCGCTGGCTTTGGCTACTATACGTTCATTGAGGGTGGCGAAATAAATGCACGGGTGAAAACACGCAGCATCTATATGTTGAAAATCAAAGAAACCGTGCAAATAGCATGGATAAAGGGCGACGGCACCTACCCGCACAGCATCCCGGAATTGCGGCGCCTGCTGGCGCAAAAGGGCGATTACGTGAACGACGGCTGGCACCGCGAGATGCGCTTTACCGCCACACCGCGTCACGGCAGTATCGATTTCCTGGTGCAAAGCGCCGGGCGTGACGGCACGTTCGGCACGGCGGACGATATCCGCCTGGCCTGGACGTGCGACCCCCTTCCGCCGAAGGGCACCCCCTGACCCCCCCGCCGCACACCCCGCGCATTTGTGCCCTTTTCGCACGGTCGTGCCGCGGGAAGCGGTGTAAACTGGTACGGATTCGGCACGGAGGCGGCGCGATGACGACTCGGGATCAGTTGATCTTTCATCTGCAGGAGGAGTACAGCTTTCTGCGCGACTTTTTGCCGCTGCTCGACACACTGCACCACGAGGTGGGGCACGCCAGCCTGGCCGCGCGGCTGCAGGTGGAGCGGGAGGGCATCCGTGCCGACCTGGAGACGCTGGAGCGCGCGCTGAGCGTGCTGGGGGCACGCTACAAGATGGAACGCAGCACGGTGGCGCCGGGTTTTAAAGAGGCGATGGCGCGCTTCAAGGCGCAGCTCAACCCGCCACGCGAGCAACTGGACGTCTACGCGCTCCTCGACGCCGTGAAGGTGGCGCAACTCGCCATCGGCGCTTACCAGGGGCTGCGCGAGCTGGCGCGTGCTATCGGCGAGATGGACGTGGTCACCCTCATCACCGAAAACCTGCAGCGCGAGCAGGAGACCGTCACCGCCCTCCTCACCCTCGCCCCCGATTTGTTGCGCGGCATCGGCGGGTCGGAGGCGCGCTGGGCGGCATAACGCCTTCTTCAGGGACTGTCCCGTAGCTGGCCGTGTGGGAAAACGGGTAAAAGTGGACTTCCCACCATGCGCAGGTGCGCCGGTTTTGGCTCTTACAGGGGCTGTCCCGTGGGTTTCCGTTTCACGATAGGCTACGGGACAGCCCCTGCAGGCATATGTAAACGGATGCCTCGAGCAATTTGGACAGATTCCCGCAAGGCAGTTCCCCGGACATTGGTTACGGGACAGTCCCCCCAGGTAGTTGCTACCGTATCCCTCGCAACCGCTCCACCACCTCTTCCACCAGCGTGTTCGGCGTGCTGGCGCCGGCGGTGATGCCGACGCGGGCGATGCCGGTGAGGTCGGCGGGGTTGATTTCGGTGGCGGTTTCGATGAGGAAGGTGCGCGGGCAGACCTGGGCGCACACCTCGGCGAGGCGGTTGGTGTTGGAGCTGTGGCGGCCGCCGACCACGTACACCGCGTCGACCCGGGAGGCGAGCAGGCGGGCGGCCTCCTGGCGGTCGCGGGTGGCGGAACAGACGGTGTTCTGCACGGTGTAGCGCGGGTAGCGGGCGGCGATGGCGGCCACGACCTCGTCGAAGGTGTGCTCGTTCACCGTGGTCTGCGCCAGCACGCCGGGGGTGATGGCCGCGGGCAGCGCGTCCACTTCTTCGGGGGAGGACAGCACGTACGTCGGCCCGGCCACATAGCCCTGGATGCCCTGCACCTCGGGGTGGTCGGGGTGGCCCACGATGACCAGCGTATACCCCTCGCGTTCGAATTCCCGCGCGATGCGCTGCGATTTTTGCACGAAGGGGCAGGTGGCGTTGACCACGCGCAGGTGGCGCGCGCGCAGCTCCTCAAAGGTGTCGGGACGCGCACCGTGGGCGCGAATGACCACCGTGCCGGCGTCGGCGTCGGAGGAGCGGTCGATGACCCCGATGCCCAGCGCCTCCAGCCGCGCGGTCTCCTGCGGATTATGCACCAGCGGGCCGAGGGAGCGCACCGCGCCGCCGTCCTGCAGCGCCGCCTCCGCCTGCTCGATGGCCCGGCGCACGCCGAAACAAAAGCCCATGACCTCAGCCAGGTAGATGTCCATGTAAAGTACCGTGAAAAATTGGAACCGCGGAGTGTGTTCGGCGACCGAGGTCGCAGCTATTTGGCCTGCGGCCAGCCGTCCGCCTACGCGGACGGGGAAGCGGAAAAGTTATTCACATTTTAGTGCGTCCCTGTAGAGGGACGCCTGGCCGATCAGGCCAATTAGCTGCGATTTCAATCGCCGAGTCTCTTACGGCTCCGCACGCGCCTCATTCCACTTCCGCAATGATTTCCAGCTCGATGCAGGCGTCGATGGGCAGGGTGGGGGTGGCCAGGGCGAGGCGGGCGTGGATGCCGGCGTCGCCGAGGACTTGCACGAGCAGCTCGGAGGCGGCGTTGAGCACGGCCGGCTGCGCGGTGAAGGCGGGGGTGCTGCTGACGTAGCCCGCCAGCCGCACGATGCGGCGCACGTGCTCCAGCCCCACGGTGGATTCCAGCACGGCCAGCGCGTTGAGGGCCGCCTGCTTCGCCGCCGCTTGCCCATCTTCCGGGGTGACGTTGTAGCCCAGCTTGCCGGTGAATTCCGCGGGCAGCTTGCCCTCTACCAGCGGTAATTGGCCGCTCAAAAACACAAGATTGCCCGTGCGCACGGCGGGCACGTAGTGGCCCAGCGGCAACGGGGCCGCGGGGAGCGTGATCTGCAACTCGGCGAGCCGCTCTTTAATCATGGTAAGGCCTCCCTCTTTCCCGAAGAATGGAGGAAGGAGTGAGAAGGGGAATGGGAGAAAACGCCGGATGAAAACAGCTCTCTTCTCCCCCGTTCCCCCATTCTCCCAGTCACCCATTCTCCAACACATGAACGGAACTGACCAGATCCCGTGTCAGGATGCTTGGGCCGGCGGCGACTCTACGTTTTCACGCAAGCGGCGGGCGGTGAATTCGAAGGATTCGGCGGCACGCCAATCGCGGATGTTGGCGATGCGCGACTCGATGTCCGGGTGGGTATGCAGCATGGAATTGATTTCGGTGGTGATGGCGAACTGCTCCCCGCGATCGATGAGGGCGTCCTCCCCGGCGGTGAGGAAGCGCAGCAGGTGCGTGCGCGAGTCGCTGTCCGGGGCCATTAGCGCCGTCTCTTTGATGACGCCCAGGATGGCCAGGTCCACGTTGAGCTTCACCAGCAGCACCAGGCGGTCGGCGGAGACATCGGCCCACAGGAGCCACTGTTCCAGCGCGGTGAACCAGAAGAAGCCGGGGAAAAGCACCGTGCGGATCATCGTATCGTTTTCCACCGAAGGCACCCCCTTGGCGAAGGGGAGCAACGCGGTGTGGCCGCAGAAGGTGTGGGAGATTTCGTGCAGCAGCAGCACTTGCAAGTCCCGGTCGATGGTGGCGTTGTACAGGCTGTCCGTCATGATGATAGTGTTGCCCAGCGTCACGAGGCCCGGTTTGCCGGACACCAGCACCACGGCGAAGTCGCGGCGGATACCGAGGAGCGCGCAGATCTGCGCCACGATGAGCTGCGGGTCGGTGCGCTCGCGCGGGAAGCTCAGCGGCATCTGCAGCAGGTTGCGCCACCGGCTCGATTCCTGCATGCCGCGCAGGATGATGATCCCGTGCGGGCAGAGCACCCAGAGCACCGTGATGCCCGGCACGATGACGTTGGCCGGGTCGGGCAGCTTTTTGAAGACGATGAAGAAGAGCAGCGGGATGAGCACCGTGATGGCGAGGGTGACGAGGGCGCCCACGAGCAGCGACTTCGGTTCTTCCGGTACGCGAAAATCTGTCGGACGCAGCCGCACCGCCACGGGCATCGGCTTGGGCGCCTTCGGGGTTTTCGGTTTCGATCGACGGATGAGTTCTGCCATATGCGCTCCTGTGACCTGCCCCCGTCCTCCTCCCGCGTGGGAGGGTAAGGAGCAGGACTTTAGTAATATTACCGCTTTGCCCTTTCCTTCGTGGGCGGGGGCAGGGGAGATTCCCGTATTAATGGGTTTCGCCGTCACGGGGGTGACTCCCTGCCGGGGAAAGATCAGCAGTACTTCAATAGAATTCCCGTTTTCGTGAGGGGGAAAACGGTCGCGTCTTACTCTGCCGGCGGGTGCGTTACCTCGGCGCGTAATCGTTCGGCGCGGTTGTGGGCGACTTCGAGCACGGTGAAGGTGACGCCACTCAGCTCCAGCCGGTCGCCGACCTCGGGGATGCGGCCCAGGCGCTCGGTGAGCAGGCCGCTGATCGTTTCCGCCTCGGTGTCCTCGGGCACGGGGATGTCGAAGGTCTCCGCCACCTTGTCCAGGCTGGCCTGGCCGCTCACCAGCGCGCCGCCATCGGGGGTGCGGATAACCTCTTGCTCCTCCTGGTCGTATTCGTCGATGATGTCGCCGACGATCTCCTCCAGCAGGTCCTCGATGGTGATGATCCCCGCGGTGCCGCCGTATTCGTCCACCACCACGGCCAGGTGCACGCGACGGCGCTGCATCTCGCGCAGCAGCTCGTCGCTCTTTTTGCTCTCCGGCACGAAGTAGGCGGGCCGGGCGAGCTGCACGATATCCAGCGGGCAGTAGCCGGCGTCGGCGGCGGATTTCAGGCTGGTGAGCAGGTCCTTGATATACAGCACGCCCAGGATGTTGTCGGCGTTCTCGTGGAAGACGGGGATGCGCGAGTGGCCGGAGGTGACGAAGGTGTGGATGACTTCCGCCATCGCCGCGTCGTCGGGCAGCGCCACCAGGTCGGTGCGCGGCACCATGATCTGGTAGGCGCCGGTCTCCGCGAACTCGATCACGCCGTGGATCATCTCCCGCTCGGTGGCTTCCACCTCGCCGCTCTGCTCCCCGGCGGAGATGATCTGCTTGATATCCTCCTCGCTAAAGGCGATGGGCACCGGGTGCAGGCGCCCGCGCAGT
This sequence comes from uncultured bacterium, assembly GCA_903928345.1. Taxonomy (GTDB): domain Bacteria; phylum Armatimonadota; class Hebobacteria; order CAIYQO01; family CAIYQO01. The sequence goes on from CAIYQO010000259.1 coordinate 38,532, forward strand.
ACGCGGAGGGTAAGGAGCACCTGCAGCACGCCGGTGCTGATCACGCGCAGCACCACGATGAGCGGCATTAAGAGCTGGTTGAGTATTTCGGTCAGTCGCGCGGTGCGCAGGGCGATGCCTTCGGCGAAGTGCACGCTGAGCGTTTTGGGGATGATCTCGCCGAAGACGAGCAGCGCCACCAGCATCACGAGGTTGGTCCACAGCACCGCCGGGGCGCCCCAGCGGGCGTAGGCCAGCGCGGTGGTGAGGTTGGCGGCGAGGATGACGCAGATGTTGTTCAGCACCACCAGCCCGCTCAGCAGCTCCTGCGGGTGCGCGGTGAGGCGCGCCACCACCGCGGCGGCCGGGTGCCCCTGGTTGAGCAACTGGCGCAGGCGGGTGGGGGTAAGGCTGACCAGCGCCGTCTCGGTAAGGCTGACGAGGAAGAGCCCCACGGCGGCCAGCACCACCCCGAGGATTTCCCCGTTGATGAACAGCGGCGACGGGGTGGTCATGGCGTGACCTCGGGGGGGGAGAGCACGCGCACGCGGGTGATACGGTGGCTGTCCAGGTGTTCCACGATGAAGGTGTAGTCGTCGATGACCACCGCTTCGCCGCGCGCGGGCACGTCGCCGAAACGGCTGTAGAGCAGCCCGCCCACGGTGTCGTAGTCCCCCTCCGGCAGCGGGTGGTGCAACTCCTCGCCCAACTCGTCCACCGACACCTTGCCGTCCACCAGCAGCGTGTGCGCGTCGACCCACTCGATGGGGCGATACTCCACGTCGTATTCGTCGTAAATCTCCCCGACGATCTCCTCCAGCAGGTCCTCAACCGTCACCAGCCCGGCGGTGCCGCCGTATTCGTCGAGCACGATGGCCAGCGTTTGCTTCGTGGCGCGGAACTCCTGCAGCAGCGTGCTCACGCGCTTTGTTTCCGGGATGAAGGTCGCCGGGTGCACCACCTCGCGCACGGGCGCGTCGGTGTGCCCCGCGAACTGGTAAGCGAGCAGGTCTTTGGCGTAAACGATGCCGATGATGTGGTCCAGGCTGCCCTGGTAGACGGGCAGGCGGCTGTAGTGGTGCTCGCTGAAGTCGGCGATGACCTGTGCGATGGGGGTGTCTGCGCCGATGGCGGTGATGTCCATGCGCGGCACCATGATTTCGCGCACCACCGTGTCGCTGAATTCGAAGATGGAGTGAATGAGTTCCTTCTCCTCCTCCTCCAGCACGCCGCGCTCCGTCTCGATGTCCACGATGGTAAGCACCTCTTCGCCGGTGATGAGTGGACGGGGGCGGGGTTCGGCACCGAAGAGGCGCAGCACCAGCAGGGCCAGGGCGGAGCACGCGGCCACCAGCGGGCGCAACAGCGCGGTGGCGGCGGTGATAGCCGGGGTGGTGCGCGTGGCCACCAGTTCCGGGTTGGCGGCGGCGTAGCTGATGGGGGTGATCTCGGCAAAAACGAGCACCAGCGCGAGCAGGCTCGCAAAGGGCACCCACTCCGGCAGTCCGTGCCGCCCGGACAGCCAGTAGGTGACCAGCGTTTCGTCGAGGTAGTGCAGCGAGGTGATGACGATGAGGATGACGGTGAGCACGCGCGGCAGGTTCTGCAGCAACCGCTCCAGCGCGCGCGCCGACGCCGAACCTTCCTCCGCCAACTGGTGCAGCCGGAAGCGGTTCACCGACAGGATGGCAATCTCCGACGCGGCGAAAACCGCGGCCACCAGCAGCACGCCCAGCGCGGCGACCAGAACCAGCCCGTCGATAAAGGTGAATCCTGCCATGTGATTGGTCTGCTTAGTATAGCAGGTTTGTTACCCGGTTTGGGAGGGGTGGTACGGCAAAGCGGTGCTGGCGGAAGAATGGAATCCGTACCTCCGCCTTCCCTCGAGGGAGGGGGAGTCGATTGCGGCGGAGGGGGTTAGGTCCGCCGGCAGCACTCCGGTGCCGCTTCGCGACATGCGTCGGGTGCGGGGGCGGTAGCGGGCGGGTATACCGGCGGGAGAGGCGGGGGGAATGGAGATCACAGCCAAGGATTTCGCTATATTGCACACGGCCTGCGCGGCGCTCGACGCCGCGGGGGTGCCGTACGTCATCGGCGGGGGCACGGCGGTGGTGCAGTACGGGCGTAACCGGCGCACGAAGGACTTTGACATCTTCCTCAACCGCGAGGTGTTGCCGCGGGCGATGGACGCGCTGTCGCGTATCGGCTTTTGCACCACCGACACGGAGAAGCAGTGGCTGTATAAGGCGTGGCAGGGGGAGACGCTGGTGGATTTTATCGTCGAATCGCGCGGGCGGGTGCGTATCGACGACGAGGTGATGCTGCGCGCGCGCATGATGCCGCTGTACGGCTACACCTTCCGCATCATGGGCCCGGAGGACACGCTCTTCCGCAAGGCGCTCACCCTGACCGAAGGCCGACCCGACTGGTATGACGGCATCAGCATTATCGACCGCCAGCGTGACGCCCTCGACTGGACGTACCTGCTCTACCGCGCGCAGTGGAATCCCCGCCGCATGCTCAGCTTCCTGCTCTTCGCCATGACGGAGTTGCACCGTCCCCCGCACGGCGTCGGCGCTTCCAGTTCCAACTACCTGTTCCAGGGTTCCGCCCCCGGCCCCATCCCCGAATGGCTCGTCTTCGCCCTCGCCCAGCGCATCTGGCTCGGTGGCGGCCTGCGCCTGCAAGCCCCCCGCGCGCTGGGGATGCGGAAAGCGGCGTAGGTAATTGCGGATTGCGGATGAGGGCGAAGATCGGTGCGTTGGTCTGTTGTCGTCCCCCATCCCCGGCCCTTCCCCCATAACATCGTGTGACGGGGGAAGGGAGATGTGTCTCGGCAAGCCTTTTGTTCTTCGTTTCCCCCCACCCCCGTCACAGGACGTTACGGGGGAGGGGGATCAGGGGCATAGGCGTCAACTTACCGTGAACGCTAGTCACTTCTCCGACCCGACGATAAATCGTCGGGCTATCGGCTGCGCCCCATGAATGGGGCTTTGGTAGTCCCCGCAAGGTCGTATTCACGTTTGATGGGCTTTCCTAAGAAGCCGTTTGAATGAACTTCCCCTTCGTTGGGTAATTTCCTGCCCAGGTGGTCACATGGAGGAGAGACAAGGGCTTTCGCGACCCGAACAAGCCCCCGAGTCCCTGTGTAGCCATCTTCGCCGATCCGATGTCCC
>CAIYQO010000260.1 GCA_903928345.1 uncultured bacterium
AGGGACGATTGAATCTAGCAGCCCGCGGATAAAGTCTGGCATCGGTCTTTTCTCGTAAAATATCGCTGATCAGGCTAAAAATACCAAGGAGATTTGCGTCCACCGTCGAAGAGTAAGGGTATGAGCCAAGGACAGAAGAAACGTGCAGTTCCCAGCTTATTCATTCCGAGCGGGGACCCCTATGCCCATATTCCGAAGCGGCATTTCTATGAGCGCTTGGAGGCCCTCCTCGATTTGTCCTTCGTGCGCGAGGTAACCGCGCCGTTGTATGCCGAGAAACTGGGGCGTCCGTCGCTGGATCCGGTGGTGTTTTTCAAGTGCATGCTGGTGGCGTTTTTTGAGAACATTGTGGCGGATCGGGCGCTGGAGTTTCGGCTAGCGGATTCGCTGGTGATTCGGAAATATCTGGGCTATGGCCTGGAGGAACGGACGCCGGATGAGAGCACGCTGCGCAAAACGCGCCACTTGTTCCCGGAAGAGGTGTTTCGCCTGGTGTTTATGCGGGTGCTGGCGCAGTGCGCGGAGCAGGGATTGGTGCGTGGGCGGGCTTTGGGCATGGATTCGACCACGGTGGACGGCAATGCCAGTATGGATTCACTGGTCCACAAGGAGTTGGGCTGCACCTACGAGGAGTTCATCCTCGCGTTGAAGCGGCAGGATACGCCGGCGGCGACACCCGACGCGGCCAAGACCGCCGATAAGGAACGCAAGGGCAAGGCGAGCAATGCGGAGTGGCACAGTCCGTCCGATGCGGACGCGCGGGTGATGCAACACGCCGATAAGCACACGCATCTGTCCTATCATCTCGATGCGACGGTCGATCTGGAGAGCGGGGTGATCGTGTCGGTCGGGGCGGACTATGCCGATCACAGCGATCAGCAGACGTGTCTGGATCGGGTGGATGAAGCGGTGGAGAACGTGGAGGCGGTGGGCGGCACGCCGCAAATGATCGTCGGGGACAAAGGGCATCACAGCGGGGAGAACCTACGCGGGATTGAGGAACGGGGCTTGATTCCTCTCATCAGCAGCCCCGCCCAGACGCGGGGAGCGGAGGGATTTCGGCGCGACAATTTCACCTTCGACGCAGAACGCGACCAATATACCTGCCCCGCGGGCCAGACGCTGACGTGCCGGGGGAGTCGCCAAGAGACGTGGGTGTACCAGGCGCGAGGAGCCGTCTGCCGGCGGTGTCCGCACTTTGGGGTGTGTACGACGAGAAAAAAGGGACGCAGCTTGTCGATCAGTCACGACGACGACCTCATCCAGGCGAACCGGGCGCGGGTCCATCATCCCGATGCCCGCCCCATTATGATGATCCGTCGCCAGCGCGGGGAAGCGCCCTTCGGCTACTGGAAACAGTTCGGGGGGGTATGTCGTCTCACGGGCCATGGCGTCACCTTTGCCACGAAAAAAGCGCTCATCGCCGGGATCGGCTGGAACCTGCGCAAGCTGATCACGGCGACCGGGGCTGTTTTACGCTGTTGTTTGGCGGTATTGCACCTGCTGAGCCGGGTATGGCCCTGCGTGAAGGCGATTCGTGAGGTCTTGGGCGAGAAAACGCGCCCAACGCCATTAATCACAAGGGGATGTAGTCACGCTGGATGGGTAATTGAAAAAAGGCCTTTATCCGCGGGCTGCTAGGATCGTCCTTCTGGGAACTGGGGAATATCTCTCCTATATGCCCAAACTCACTTACTCACATACTCACATACGCGCTCATGCTTCCTACTCCAGCGTGCCCTTGGTACTCGGCACTCCCTGTTCACGCGGGTCGGGGGCGATGGCTTCGCGGAGGGCGCGGGCGCAGGCTTTGAAGGTGGCTTCGATGATATGGTGGGTATTGGCGCCGGCCAGCATGCGCAAGTGCAGCGTCAAGCCGGCATTCACCGCCAGCGCGCGGAAGAAGTCTTCCGCCAGTTCGCTGTCCCAGGTGCCGACTTTCGGCTTGGGCAGGGTGACGTCCCAGGCGAAGAAGGGCCGCCCGCTGCAGTCGAGCGCCGCCAGCAGCAGCGCTTCGTCCATCGGCAGCAGGATGTCGCCGTAGCGGCGGATGCCATGCTTCTCGCCCAGCGCCTGTTTGATCGCCAGGCCCAGCACGATGCCGATATCCTCGGTCAGGTGATGGTCGTCCACCTGCACGTCGCCGGTCGCCGTGACGGTCAGATCGCAGCCGCTGTGCTTGGCAAACAGTGTCAGCATGTGATCGAGAAAGCCGATGCCCGACTTGATCTCGGCCTTGCCCGACCCATCCAGGTCGATGGAGAGCGAAATCTGCGTTTCGGCGGTGTTGCGGTCAATAGCGGCAGTGCGCATGGTCGTCCCCCGGTAGATTGGTATGCTGAGTGTAGCGAAATCGCGACAAGAAGGCAACCGATGGCGTTAGAGCACCAGCTCCAGGTGCTTCCGGCTGGCGGCGTCCAGCGCCTCGATGTCGGGAATATCGTAGCGGTTGCCTTCCACATCGGTCAGCGACAGCCGATTGGCGGAGGACTGCTGTACGTTCTCCCCGCCGCCGCCGTGGCCATGATGGATATGCTCGGCGGAATTGCGCATCTGAAAGGTGGCGGGACCGCGGTCCGTCTCCACTTCCCATTCGAGGATGCCGAAGCGTTCCCGACCGGACAGGATGCGGGTGATGCGCGGGATGAGATAGCGGTGCGCCAATTCTTCCCGCACGGCGGACAGGCTCTCGTGCGGCAGCCCGTGCAACGTGGCCAGTACGCCCAGCTCTTTGCCTTCGGTATTCAGCACGGCGATCCACTCCTCCGGCTCGCTCAGCGGGAAGAGCCGCGCCAGGCTGACCTCCAGCCACGCCGCGCCGTACTGCCAGTGCAGCCGCCCGCGTTCGCTGCGGAACCACTGCGCCCCCGGATCGAGCAGGTACAGCTCGTCGCCCGGCGGCACGTCCACGCTGACTTCTGCGGTGTTCTTTTCCGTCTCCGACATTCGCTCTCCCTATCGTTCGACC
>CAIYQO010000261.1 GCA_903928345.1 uncultured bacterium
CCTGTAAACTCCTTTCATCATCAGGCCCCCCGTGTCTGTGGTAGAATCTGGCAACCCGTAGCACACAGCAGCGACGGGTTAATTGAAGCGTTAGTAGCCCCCGCGGCGTCCTTCGCCCTGGGGGTGCAGTGGCACCCGGAGGAGATGACCCTCTCCACCCCCGCGCACGCGCGTCTGTTTGCCGCCCTCACGGCGGCCGCGCGAGCGCGCCTGGGGTGATGGGCGCCGCGCGATAAGAAACTATCGCAAAGGGGATCGTGGTCGTATCGCGGAGGATTGCTCGTGGCTGGCAAGGCGGATTTCCGTGAGTGTATGGGGACATACATGCCAGGAAATCCAACGCGGCCAGACGCGAGCAGGACCCGCGAGACGACTGCGAGTCCTTTTGAGAGAGTTTCTACAGAAAGGGGTTCACCCATGAAGATCCTGTACGCGTCCGCGGAGGTGGTGCCGTTCGCGAAGACGGGGGGGTTGGCGGATGTCGCCGGGGCGTTGCCCAAGGTGCTGGCGTCCATGGGCCACGAAACGCGCATCGTGATGCCGCTCTACGCATGCATCGACCGCGCGAAGTTCGGCCTGCGCCCGGTGACGGACACCTTCCGCATCCCGCACGGGCACGAGAGCATCGAAGTCTCCATCGAGCAGAGCGACGCGATCCCCGGCGTACCGACGTACTTCATCCGCAACGATTACCTCTTCGACCGCCCCGGCCTGTACGGACAACCCGACGACGACCACCGCTTCGTCGCCTACAGCCGCGCCATCCTGGAGATGTTGCCGCAGCTCGGGTGGTCGCCGGACGTCATCAACTGCAACGACTGGCACACCGGGCTGGTGCCGACGTATCTCAAAACCCTCTACGCCGACGACCCGCGGCTGCGCGACATCGGCACCATTTATACCATCCACAATCTGGCCTACCAGGGCGTCTTCCCCAAGGACGTGATGGAGCTGGCGGGCCTGCCGTGGGAGCTGTTCACGTGGGATCGGCTGGAGTACTGGGGGCGGTTCAACTTCATGAAGGCCGGGCTGCAGTACGCCGACAAGCTGAGCACGGTGAGCCCCACCTATGCGAAGGAGATCCAGAGCGAGGCGTACGGCGAGGGGCTGCAGGGGGTGATGACCTACCGCAAGGCCGACCTGTATGGCATCCTCAATGGCATCGACTACGAGGTGTGGAGCCCGCGCACCGACCCCGACCTGCCCGCACATTTCTCCGCGGACGACCCGTCGGGCAAGGCGAAATGCAAAGCGGCCCTGCAACAGGAGATGGGCCTGCCGGTGGACGCACACGTGCCCGTCTTCGGCCTGGTGACGCGGCTGAGCGCGCAGAAGGGGCTCGATCTGCTCGACGCCGTGCTGCCGGCCATGCTGCAGAAGGAAGCGCTGCAAGTCGTCATCCTCGGCACCGGCGACCAGTATTTCCACGACATGCTGACCAAACTGGCCGTCGCCCACCCGGATAAGCTGGCGGTGTCGTTGAAGTTCGACAACGCGCTGGCGCATCGCATCTACGGCGGCTCAGACGCCTTCCTGATGCCCTCCCACTACGAGCCGTGCGGGCTGGGGCAGATGATCAGCCTGGCGTATGGCACGGTGCCCGTGGTGCGCGCCACCGGCGGGCTGGCCGACAGCGTGAAGGAGTCCCGCCGCCCCAACAACGGCGGGGTGCACAACGGCGGCAACGGCTTTTCCTTTGAACCCTACACCTCGCGCGCGCTGAAGATGGCGATGAACCGCGCTATGACGTGCTTCGCCGACGCCCCCTGTTGGCGGGAGATCATGGCACACGCCTTCCAGAGCGACTTCTCCTGGGAAGCCTCCGCCCGGCAGTACATGAAGGCCTACGAAAGCGCCATCGCGCACGCACGCACGCGGCCGGTGGGGGTGTAAAAGCAAAGTACGCCCCCCACCCCCTGACCCCCTCCCCCGTAACATCGTGTGACGGGGGAGGGGCTGGGGATGGGGGGCGATGACAGGCATACATCTCGGTGGTCTTCTCACCACCCCATGTGCTGGATGACGAAGAAGATGGCCGGCACGGTGGCGATGCTGAGCAGGGTGCTGTAGAAGATGGCGCGGGCGGCCAGCGGGGTGCTGCCGCCGAAACGCTCGGTGAAGATGCTGCAACTCACCGCTACCGGCATGGCGGCGATGATGTAGGTGGTCATGCGCGGCACCAGCGGCAATGCCGGGCCGAAATGCGCCAGCGCGAGGACCAGCGCCACGCTGACCGCCGGCGCCACCAGCAGACGCACCAGCAGCACGCCGGTAAGGGTGCGGGAGGGGCGGTGATCGGATAGGTCCAGCCCGCCAAGCTGCGCGCCGGTGACGATGAGGGAGAGCGGGATGGTGAGCCCGCCCACCAGCGCCAGCGCCTGTGTCAGCGCCTGCGGCACCAGCCACGCGCCTGCGGCGGCGGCGTCGGGCAGGAAGTTGACCTTCACCCCCTGCAACCCCAGCGCGAGGACGATGCCCGCCACGGTGGCGATGAGCCCGGGGTTGGTCACCAGCAGGCGCAGGCTCTCCCGGTCCGGCTTGCCCCCGCGCAGCGTCGCCACCCCCAGCGTCCACAGCACCAGTTGTGCGCCGACGTTGAAGAGGAGCACCGTGTTCATGCCGGCATTGCCGTAGAGCGCTTGAATGATCGGCAGCGGCAGGTAGATCCAGTTGGCGATGGCGATGAGGAAGACGAAGGTGCCCTTTTCCGTAGAGGTGCTGAAGAGCGGCGACATGAGCAGCCCCACGCCCTGGCCCACCAGCATCACGGCCATGCCCAGCAGCGGGATGAACCACGCCGTGTGCAGCGTGTCGCCGTTCACCGTCACGAGCATGTTCACCACGATCATGGCGGGCATCGCCAGGTCGACCACGAAGCGGCTGAGCGATGCCGTGGTCTCCGCGGTGAGATAACGGCGGTGCCGCGCCACCCAACCGGTGAGAATCACCAGGAACATGGCGACAATCTTCAACAACACCACCAGCCAACCGGACATAACACCCCCAACGCGCCGCTACATTGTACGGAGACGCGCGGTGGGTGTCAAAGAAATGCGGAATGCGGATTGCGGATTGGCCGTGATCGCCCCCTATCCCCGACCCTTCCCCCGTAACGTCCTGTGACGGGGGAAGGGTCGGGGACATACGCGTCAATGTAAGATCACCGTTTGCCTGATTTTCGACCCGACGATAAATCGTCAGGCTACCGGCTGCGCCCCTTGAAAGGGGCTTATCAAGCGTGCGCGTGCCTGACC
>CAIYQO010000262.1 GCA_903928345.1 uncultured bacterium
GACCGGCCTCCACGCACACCCCTTCTCCCCGACCTTTCAAACAAGATGTCCCTCAGTGTACCTGAGTGACACCCCGCTGTCATGCCGGATGGCCAGGACGGGTGAGCAAAGCGGGGATGCAGAGGGTAAGCGGCGACACCGACGGTCACCGTGCCAATCAACGCCATTCTGGCGGGCGGGTGGTTTTACAACCCCGACACCTTCTACAAGAAATCCTTCGCGCCGGGCTTCGACATCACCGCCACGACCGCGGGAGGCACCAGCCTGCAGCGCGTACCGCCGCTGGACATGACGCTGGTAGGCGTGGGCATGAATTGGAACAACCGCGGCTGCCAGGTGTGCACCGACAACAACAACCCGCCGAAGTTCAATATCGCGCTGAACTTCGCCGGGACGAAGGGCGGCGAGCTGCACATCATCTGGGGCTCCTGGACGGACAACTCGTCGGGCGGCGCCACCCTCACCGTCGTCGACAATACCAACAACCTCACCTTCACCGCGCCGACCTACCCCGACTTAACCTTTAACATCGCGTACAACTCGACATGGTGGGAAAAGGAATCGGTCTTCCTGGTCGGGCAGACACAAAGCGTGACGGCGTCGGTGCAGTATACCCAGGCTTCCGGGCGCGCCTGGCTGCAGTCGGCCTGGATCAAACCGATGAATTAAACGATCTCGCAGATCGGAGGTATCATATGAAGCGCGGCTTTACGCTTATCGAATTGCTCGTCGTCATAGCCATCATAGCGGTGTTGGCGGCCATCATGTTCCCCGTCTTTGCCAAGGCGCGGGAAAAGGCAAACATGACCTCGTGCCTGAACAACGAGCGTCAGCTCGTGACGGCGATTATGATCTACACGCAGGAGCACGACGAAATCCTGCCCAATGCCGACGGGTGGATCGGCGCCATCGGCGTCGACAAAGGCGTGCTCAACTGCCCCGACCTCTCCGGTAGCGGCCCGGATTACGTCTACAACGCCGGCTCACACCTCGGCGGGCAGTCGTTGGGCAGCTACACCACGCCGACGGACGTGCTGGTGCTCGCCGACGCCGCCTACATGAACAAGACCGACCTCACCCTGTGCGACGGGGGCACCGGCACCGCCGACGTGATCGCGCAGGGGCAGTATAACCGCCAGCTCAATCAGTGCTTCGGCACCACGCGCCATAATGGTGGGTTGGGGCTGAACGCCGTCTTCCTGGACGGGCACGCCAGCTTCCTGCCCACCAATACCGCCGCCGGGGTGACCGCCCTGACGACATACATCAACAACGCCCACGGCAGCAGCGAGCCGATGAGCACCACGTATTCGCTGACGAATACCTGGACCAGCGGCCCCACCCTGTACGCACCGGCGAAGACGCTTATCGGCGCCGGGTGGTATAACGTCGGCGGCACGGTCACGCTGCTCACCACGTCGAACCCGCCCACCGGCTACAGCATCACCTTCCCCGCGGCGGGCGGCGCCAGCCTGAACCGCGTCTCGGGGATGGATATGACCGCGGCGGGCATCGCCAACACCGACCGGCGCTGCCAGATCTGCACCAGCGGCGTGGTACGCGCGAATATGGCGCTGAACCTGGCCACCGGCAAATACGCCGACCTGCACATCTCCTGGGGCGGCTGGACGGACAACTCCGACTGCGGCTCCGCCCTCACCGTCACCGACAACACCAGCGGCGTCGTCATCGACAGCTCCGTGGCCACCGACTTGGCCTTCTACACGGCCTACAACGGCAGTTGGGTCTACAAGGAGACGGTCATCCACGTGGGTATCTCCAAGTCGATCACCGTGGAAGTGCGCGACTCCGCCGCCGCGGGCCGCGCCTGGCTGCAATCGCTCTGGCTCGTGCCGATGAACTGATAGGGTACGATTCACCGCGGAGGCGCAGAGAGAAAAAGATTGGGCCGGGAGGAAGGACGATTACCGAATCGGCAATCGCCTTCTCTTCCCGGCCCTTTCTAAATTTCCTCTGCGCTCTCTGCGCCTCTGCGGTGAATCCGCCTTGGATCAGCTTTCCACCAACGGGCGGACGATGCGGTCGATGCTGGCGTCGTCGCTGAAGGCGGGCACGTCTTTGAAGAGGCGCCAGGTTTCCACGTGGTCGACCGCTTCGCCGGGCGCGAGGAGCGTCAGCGGGCCGAGGCTCTCCACTTCGAGCATCTCCTCGTTGCTGAACGTCTCGTAGTTGCAGCCCAGGTCGGGATATTCGGCGGAGGGGTCGAAGTCGAAGTACTTCACGAAGAGCGTCTCATGCACGCGATAGGCGGCCCAGCCGTCTTCCTGCGGCAGGCCGATCTTCGTCGGCCCCTTGGCGGCGTCCTGCGCGAAGGTGATGTACCGCGTGCCCCAGCGGAAACGCGCGTCCGCCATGTCGGTGTACGGCCAGAGCACCAGCGGGAAGCCGGGGGTGAGCACGTCGGTGTGCGGCTGCTTGGGGGGCAGCGGGATCACCGACACGCCGCCCGCCGCCATCACGGTGAGCGCCCACGGCGCCAGCTCGACCTCCCACGCGCCGATGTTCGTCAGCCGGTGGATAACCGTCACGCGGGCTTCGTCGGGGTCGAGCAGCACTTCGAGCTGCTTCTGAATGCCGTTCTCCGTCTCCGCGAGCGGCGTCAGGCGGATGGCGTACTCACTCAGCACCTCCACCGCTACCGGCACGTTGTCCAGGCTGTAAGTGCGCGGCTTGGCCTCCGGCGCGTGCCACAGCCGGTGCCCGCCGCGGTTCATCCACTCCTGCTCGTTCGTGCCGCCCATCTGGTCGGTGAACTCCTTCAGCACGTTCGGGCCATCCACAAAACCGAAGCGGATCAGCCGCGGCCCGACGTCAAGCGTCGCCACCAGCTCGATCTGCCCGTTGGACAGCAGCAGATTATTGGCCCATCCGCCGTAGGGTACACGCGTTATCATCGTCAAACCTCCTCGGGTACGGTGCAAAGTGCAAGGCTATCCCTCTCTTCCCCGCGGGGGGAGGGAATCCTGCCGAATCCTTTGTTATTCCACGGTTCACCCGCCAGCCTTCTCCCCTCCCCCGTCACAGGACGTTACGGGGGAGGGGCCGGGGGTAGGGGGCGTTCCAATCCATCAATACGGGTTACTCGGCATCATCTCCCACGCCTGCACGTCGGCGGTGACCGGGGTGACGGCAAAGAGCGTGACGCCCAGGCTGTCGGGGCGGGTCGGGTAGATGCGGCGCACCACCGCCTGGCGGTCGTTGGCGAAGACTTCCACGAAGGACTTGTCCACGAAGACGCGCAGGCGCAGCGGTTCGCCCGCGGGCAGGGTGAACGGCGCCGTTTCCACCGTCTTTGCCCCCTCGCCGAGGCTGGATTGGGTGGTATCGATGCTCAGCGTGCCCGCCGGGTCGTAGGTGATCGTCGTCACCTCGCTGCCGTCCGGCGCGGCGCACACCTGCACACCGCAACGCACGGCGCCGGGCAACGTGACGGCCAGTTCGAGGGAATTGCCGGCCACGCCGGTCACGGGCACCGGGGCGCCGGCGGGCACGTCCACCGTCAGCGTGCGCGGGTTGTAGCGCAGCGCTTCCAGCTCCGGCACCGGGCGCAGGCGCAGCGTGCCGTCCTCCCCGCGCCAGAGCAGGCGCGGCAGGCTCAGCTCGCCCGACCACCCGCTGGCTTCGCGCGTCGCCTGCTCGCGCCGGTCGAAGACCCACGCCCACATGATGCGCCGCCCGCGCGGGTCTTGCAGGCTCTCCGGGGCGAAGAATTCGTTGTCCACCCAGGTCATGCGCCCGTGCCCCTCCGGCGTGAAGCGGTCGTCGGCATACGTCCCCAGGTAATACTGGCAGCCGAGGGTGTGGCTGATGAAGAGGATCATGTGCGTGTCGCTGTCCGGGCCGCCGTCGGGAGAGGCGGGCAGCGGGAAGAAGTCGGGGCACATGTCGTCCTCGAAATCGCGCGTCCACTCGCGTTTCGAGGTGTAGAAGGTGTGCAGGTATTGCCAGTTCGTCAGGTCGTCGGAGACGAACAGGTACAGCGTGTCGCCCAGGTGCTCGGGCAGGCCGCGCTTCTCGCCGAACTCCCGCAGCACCAGCAGGTTGCCGGTGAGCAGGTAGTAGCGCCCATCCGTCTTCCACACCTGCGAGGGGTCGGCGGCGCCCACGGGTTGCCCGTCGCGCTCCGCCCAGCCGAATTCGGTGGCGGGAATCACGGGGTTGTGCGGGTTGCGCGTCCACGCCTCCAGCAGCGGATCGGTGCTCGTGGCGATGCAGATGCCGTCCGGCTTGCGCAGGCCCCAGTAGGTGTAGACCACCGTGCCGTCGTCGTCCACGAAGGCCCCGCCGCTGAAGATGCCGTCGTCGCCCTCCCCCGGCGCCAGCGCGGGCGGGTGATGCCGCCAGTGCAGGAGATCGAGGCTGGAGACATGCCCCCAGTAGTGCGCCCCCTCGTGCTGGTAGATGTAGCAGAGGTGGTAGCGCCCGCCATACCACACCCCGCCGTTGGGGTCCACCGGCGCATACACGCCCTCCGGCACCACAAAGTGATACCCGGGCCGGTGCGCATCGCGCAAATAATGCTCGCGCAACAACCGCGCGGCAGGAATCATGCGGGAGAGTTCCGTCGTCTCGCTCATCAAGGCCTCGCTTCGGGGAGAGATGTGAGGGTAAGATTCGGGACGGAGGGATGGAAAACCTCTTCGCGGGGCAACCAAGCGGCGGATCAACAGCACCGTATGGAAGCCGGCGCCCGCCGCGCTCTGGTTTCGGGAACCTGCATTCGTGATCGGTAAGGAGAACAGCTTCACTTCTTCTCGATGGCGAATGCAGGTTACCGTTCCCAGAGCGCGGCGGGCGCCGGCTTCCACACAGTGCTGGACACATTACGGCGCGGTTTACACCACCGCCGGCACCTTCCCCATCGTCACTTCCACCGTGTGCCGCGCCTTGGTGGGCAGCGGGAGGAGGGTGCCCTCCACCGGTTCGCCGTCGAGGAGGAGGGTGGCGACGCCGGTTTCGACGCCGGCGGGGTTGTGGAAGGTGATGTCGTAGACGGCGCCGCGGAAGGTGCGGGTGAGGCGGAACTCCGTCCACGCGGGGTCGACGGCGGGGTTGATGCGCAGGCCGTCGAGTTCAGGGTGTACGCCGAGGATGTAGTCGGTCATGGCGCGCAGCATCCACGCGGCGGTGCCGGTGAGCCAGTGGTAGGCGCCGCGCCCGTGCTCATCGGGGCGGGCGGGGCCGACGCAGAACTGGCTGTAGACGTACGGCTCCACCAGGTAGCGGTCGGAGTCCTTGCTCATGGGGATGATGCGGCGGAAGAGGTCCACCGCGTCGCGGCCCCGGCCCAGCTTGGCGCGCGCCACCACGTTGAAGGCGCTGGCGTGCGAGAAGACGGCGGCGTTTTCCTTCCACCCGGCCAGGAAGCGCGTGATGATGCCGATCGTCTCGTCGATCTCGGTGAAGGCGGGCGCCAGGTTCATCAGGCCGTATTCGGTGCCCAGGTGCTCCTCCGCGGCGTCCATGCAGGTGTTGAGGCGTTCCGGCGTGCTGATGCCCGCGATGACCGCCCACGTCTGCGAGTTGATCCAGATGAAGCCCTCTTTTTGCCCCTTTACGCCGACCGGGGTGCCGTCGTCCTTGAAGGCGCGCACGAACCACTCGCCGTCCCAGCAGTGCTCGTTCACCACGCGCTCGATGGCCGCGGCGCGCGCCAGATAGCCGACCAGCCGCGCGTCGCCGCGGCGCTCCATAAGCGGGGCGATCTCGTGGATGACGAAGTAGAGGAACTGCCCGAGCCACACGCTTTCGCCCGTGCCCCCCACGCCGATGGCGTTAGCGGCGTCGTTCCAGTCCCCCTTGCCGATGAGGGGCAGCCCGTGGGCGCCGCTGTCGGTGAGCATGCGCTCGATGCCGGCGACCATCTTCGCGTAGATGGACGACGTCCCGCCGTCCATCAGCGGCACCTGCTCGTCGAGGAAGGCCAGGTCGCCCGTCTCGCGCAGGTAGTCGCTCACGGTGAGGATGAGCCACAGCGGCAGGTCCACCTTCTCCGACGGGCCTTCCGGCAGCCCGATGCGATTGCACCCGCCGCAGGCGCGCCCGTCGGCGAAGAAGAAGGAGGCGATGCGGCGGATATTCTCCTTCGCCAGCGCCGGGTTGAGCGGGATGACGCCGAAAGCGTCCTGGCAGGAGTCGCGCATGGCGGGGTACTGCCCCTTGTGGTAGTACGACGGTCCGCGCCCGAAGTGGAAGTTCACCATCACCTGGTACTTGTTCCACCAGTTCATCATGATGTTCACGTCTTCGTCCGGCGTCTGGACGGTCAACGTGCTGAACAGCTCGCGCCAGTACGCCGTGGTGCGCGCCCACGCGTCGCGGTAGGTGGCAACCTCCGTCAACGAGGCGAGCTGCGCGCGTGTCTCGGGCGTGTCCTCGTTCGGCTGCACGCCGATGGCGAGATAGGTCTCCCACGTCTCGCCCGGCTGCAGCGTAATACGCCACTGGTAGCTCATCACCGGGTCCTTGCCCGATTTTGGCGCCTCCGGCAGCGTCTCCGCTTCCAGCGCAACGGGGTTGGCCGGCGTACGGAACGGGCCGAAGAAGGCGTCGCGGTTCACCATGAGCGCCGTTGGCGGTACCGGGGTGGCGATCACCGCGCGGTTGGCCCAGATGCCGTTGTCTTCCGACCAGCCGTGGTGCGGATGCCACCATTTCTTCACGATGCTCACGGTGGCGTCGTCCACGCTCACGTCGTTGAAGAGGCTCATGAAGACCGGCTCCAGCTCGTCCAGGCTCATGTTCCCGAGCTGGAATTCGGCGCAGGAGTAGACACTCAGCGTGCGCGGGGTGTCGCCGGTATTCGTCAGCGTGACGTGCCACATCTCGGCATCGAGGCCCGGCGGCACGAAGAAGGTGAGGTCGCTACGGATGCCGCGATAGGTATTGCTCACCTTCGTGTAGCCCATCCCGTGGCGCGCTTCGAAGGCGTCGGACTTCAGAAAGGGCGCCACGTTGGCCGTCCACACCTCGCCGTCAGCCTCGTCCTTCAGATAGACGAGGCGGGCGGGCAGGTCTTCCAACTGCTGCTGACGCCCCCGGCGCAGCAGGGCGTTGTAACGATGATCCTGGTAAAAGCTAAACCCGCCGCCCAGGTGCGAGCAGAGGGCGGCATAGTCGCCATTGGTCAGGTAGTTGATCCACGGCCGCGGCGTATCCCACCGCGTAATCACAAACTCGGCCCCGCCGTCGGCAAAGTATCCGTAACGCGATTGCATGCAGGCTCCTCCGATGATGATGTGCTGGGGGTATCTTCGACATCGGGCGGGCGGTTCCTGCGCGCGGGTGGCGACCACAGGCAAGCTTATTCCCTACCGCGCCTCCCCGTGCGTCGTAACAATATCATGCGCCGCGGCCCAGGCGGCGATGTCGTTACGATTGATGGCGTGGGCGAGGAGGTCGGGGAAGAGGTCGGGGGTGCAGGCGAAGGCGGGGAGGCCCAGGGCGGCGAGGGCCTCGGCGATCTGGTGGTCGTAGGCGGGGCGGCCTTCGTCGCAGAGGGCCAGCAGCGCGATCGTCTGCACGCCGGCGCCCTGCAACGCGGCCATGCGGCGCAGCAACTCCTCGCGCACGCCGCCTTCGTAGAGGTCGCTGATGAGGATGAGGATGGTGTCCTGTGGGCGGCGCACCAGGCTCTGGCAGTAGCCCAACGCGCGGTTGATGTCCGTGCCACCGCCGAGTTGCACGCCGAAGAGCAGTTCCACCGGATCATGCAGCTCGTCGGTGAGGTCGACCACGGCGGTGTCGAAGACCACCAGGCGCGTGGTGACCGCGGGCAGCGAGGCGATGACCGCGCCGAAGATGCCCGAGTAGATGACCGAGGCGGCCATGGACCCGCTCTGGTCGATGCACAGGATGACATCGCGCAGCGAGGAGCGCTTGCGCCCGAAGCCGATGCGCGTCTCCGGGATGATGGTGCGGTATTCCGGCTGGTAATGGCGCAGATTCGCCTGGATGGTGCGCGGCCAGTCGATTTCATGGTGGCGCGGGCGGCGGTTGCGCACCGCGCGGTTGAGCGCCCCGGTGACCGCCTGGCGCGTGGGCTGGGCGAGCTTTTTCATTAGTTCGTCCACCACCCGCCGCACCACCAGGCGCGCCGTCTCCTTGGTGCGCTGCGGGATGAGGTGGCGCAGCGCGAGGAGGGTGGACACCAGGTGCACGTCGGGCTCCACGGCGGCGAGCATCTCCGGCTCCAGCAACATGCGCTGCAGGTTCAGCCGTTCCAACGCGTCCTTTTGCATCACGCGCACCACGGAGGCGGGGAAGTACGTGCGGATATCGCCCAGCCAGCGTGCCACCGCGGGCGACGACGCCGCCAGTCCGCCGCGCCGCTCGCCGCCGGCGTCGTATAGCGCCCCCAGCGTGCGGTCGATGGCCGCGTCGTCGCCGGCAAGGTTCACCGCACAGGCGTCACCGCCCCCTTCGCCCAGAATCATGCGCCAACGTCGCAGCCGTTCATCCGTCATGGTCGTCTCCTTCCAGCGGCAGACCGAGCAACGCCGCGAGCACCGGCAGCGGCAGCGCGGCGCGGGCGGGATCGATGTCCGCGCGGGGGGCGGACGGTGCCACCGCGCCGCGCGCGATGCGCTCCCCGAGCTGGCGGCGCTCCCCCAGCGGGAAGGTGGTAAAAGTGCGCCGCACCAGGGGGAGCAGAGCGAGGAAGAGGTCGTCGGAGAGCCCGCACACCCAGGCATCCACCAGTTGCAGCAGGCGTGCGTCGGTGATGAGCAGCATGCCGCTGCCGTGCAGGAACCCCTCCAGCCACGCGGCGGCATGCTCCGGGGGCACGGCGGGGGAGAGGGCACGCGCCAGCAGCGTGCCCGTAGCGTCGATGTCCAGCCCCCCGGCGTCGAGCAGGATGCGGCAGGCGCGCCCGGCGGGCAGGCCGTGATAGCCGTCGCCCCGCGCCACCGTCGCCAGCGCCTCGTGCCACAGCGCGAAGTGATCGGGCACGTCGAGAACGGCCAGCGCCCCCTGCACGGCCAGGATATCATGAAACACGCCCGTGGCCGCCTCGTCGTTGATGGCCGCGCAGGCGGGGGGCAACCCCACGCACACGCGCGCCACCAGGCCCGCCACTACCACGGCGATCATGGCGGTGTCCGTCTGCCGCACGTTGCCGTAGCGGAGCATCCGCGCCAGCGCGGGCAGCGCCTGCATGAGGTGGGCGAGATCCGAGGTGACCGCCGCCTCCGCGTCGATGCGCGTCATCAGGTGCGCCACCGCGCCGGGCAAGTCGGCGAGGATCGCCACGTCGAGCAGGGCGGCCAGCGCGGGCAACTCGCGCGTCGCGTCGGCCTGCTCCCGCGCGCGGGCGTCGGCGGCGCTCTCGATGGTGTTGCCCCAATGCCCGGCCTCGATGAGCGCCACGGCGAATTCCGGCTGCCACTGCAGTTGCCACAGCTCGTGGAAGGTCCACTTGCCGCTGCTGCCCTTCGGCTCCCCCCACGGCACCTTCAGCAGACGCAAGGCGTGCAACAGACGGCTGCGCGCCAGGTCCGTCTCGGTGCGCAGGTCCAGGTCGAGGGTCTTTTGCGCCGCCTCGGGGGGCAGGCGCAGGCGTTTTTGGCGCGCCTGCAGGTCGCGGGCGAGCGGGGGCAGCGGCGCCTCCGGCGGCACCGTGCCCAGCAGATCGCCCACGATAAGGCGCTCGCGGATGAAGCGCAACGGCGTGGGGTCGCCCAGGCAGAAGACCGCCTGCGTGGCCTCGGTCAGCTCACGCAGGCCGGGGCGCGGCAGTTCGCGCATGCCCGCCAGCGTCTCCGCCAGCCGCACCGTCTCGATGATATGCGCGGAGGAGGCGTCCAGGTCCTTCTCGCGGAACAGGTGCGCCGTGCGCGTCACCCAGGCGGCGGCGCAGCTCTCTTCGGGCGTCGTCCACAGGTGGTGGTACCAACCGGGCGAATAGATGCCCGCGCCGTAGCCGCTGCGGTAGGAGAGCCGCCCGTTCGTCCACGGAATCCACGTCGCCTCGATTTTGCACTTCGGCAGGCCTTTGAGGAGTTCCGCGTCGCGCGCGGCGGGGGGCAGCGTCGCCAGCGCGGGGGCGTGCCACGCGCCGCACACCACGGCGATGTTGCCGAACCCCTCCTTCACCGCCGCGCGGATCGCCTGGCGCATCCACGCCTCGCGCGTCAGGTCGCGCGGGTCGAGAGTCTCGGTGCTCGCGCGCAGCTCGGTCATCGCCTCCCGCACCACGGCAAAGAGGTCGCCGGAGTGTCGGTGCGTCTCCACCTGCGCGTCCCACCAGCTCTCCCCGTCCGGGTAGCCGGCCAGGTTTGCCAACTCGGTGAAGGGGTCGGCGACGGCTTCCGCCGGTTCTTCCGGCGCCGCCAGCGCCGCCTGGTGGGCGATGGGCAGGTCACAAAAGCGCACGGGTACGCCGCGGGTGAGCGCATACTGCAGCGCCTGCCATTCCGGCGAGAAGACGGCGAAGGGGTAGAAGACGAACTGCCGCGGCTGTTCCGGCGCATAGAGCAACAGCGCCACCGGCGGCTGCATGGCCGGGTCCGCCGCCAGCGCCAACACCTCCGCCGCGTCCGGCGGCCCCTCGACGAGCACGATCTCCGGCGCCGTCGCCTCCAGTGCCTGCCGCACCGCAAACGCCGACCCCGGCCCGTGATGGCGGATGCCGAAGATGTGTATTTCAACCATGGGTTGGTTCCTGGTCAACTAAATATTCGAACCGATAGGGTATGACGCGGCGATTGATACTCTTTGACAATTTTAATGCGGCATTATCGAGCAAAGCTTCCCCCTTCCCTCGAGGGAAGGGAGATTGAGGGGGTTAGGTCCGACGGCACATCGCCGGACCCGCGGGACCTACCCCCCGGCCCCCTCCCTTGAGGGAGGGGGGAGACTGCAGACCAATGCCGCAGTAAATTGTCAAAGAGCATCAATCGCCGAATCGATAATCTGATCCGTCATCTGCTTGAATCCTAAATCCTGAATCCTGAATCCTGAATCCCGTCACACATGTTCCCGACACGCCCGGTATACGTCCTTCCACCCGTCGCGTTCCTTCACCACCGTCTCCAGGTACTCGCGCCAGATGAGGGTGTCCTGCACGGGGTCTTTCACCACGGCGCCGAGGAGGGAACCGGCGATGTCGGCGGCGCGGAGGTGGCCGTCGCTGAAGTGCGCGGCGAGGGCCATGCCGTTGGAGAGGACGGAGATGGCCTCCGCGGTGGAGAGGGTGCCGCTGGGCGACTTGAGCTTCTGCTTGCCGTCCAACGTGGCGCCGCTGCGCAGCTCGCGGAAGATGGTGACCACGCGGGCGATCTCCTGCAGTGCGGGCGGCGGCGCGGGGATCTCCAGTGCCTTGCCCAGCGCCGCCACGCGCGTGGTGACGATCTCCACCTCCTCGTCCAGCGAGTCGGGCAGCGGCAGCACCACGGTGTTGAAGCGCCGTTTGAGCGCGGAGGACAGTTCGTTCACCCCTCGGTCGCGGTCGTTGGCGGTGGCGATGACGTTGAAGCCCTTCACGGCGCGGAGTTCGTCGTTCAGCTCCGGGATGGGCAGCGTCTTCTCTGAGAGAATCGTGATCAGCGTGTCCTGCACGTCGGCGGGGATGCGCGTCAGCTCCTCCACGCGCGCCACCTTGCCGTCGGCCATGGCGCGCATCATCGGGCTGGGCACCATCGCCGCGCGCGATGGGCCTTCCGCCAGCAGCCGCGCGTAGTTCCACCCGTAGCGGATCGTCTCCTCCGAGGTGCCCGCCGTCCCCTGCACCAGCAGCGTGGAATCGCCGCTGATCGCCGCCGCCAGATGCTCGGAGACCCACGTTTTGGCCGTGCCGGGCACCCCGAGCAGGAGCAACGCGCGGTCGGTGGCCAGCGTGGCGACGGCGATCTCCATCAAGCGCCGCT
The DNA here is from genome assembly GCA_903928345.1 of uncultured bacterium. Lineage (GTDB taxonomy): Bacteria > Armatimonadota > Hebobacteria > CAIYQO01 > CAIYQO01. The sequence continues at coordinate 11,889 of CAIYQO010000262.1, forward strand.
GCCCGATATATTTCGGCGTGATGACCACCCCGTTGTCCAGCGTGCCCCCGAGCAGGTACTGCGTGACCGCCCACGGGGAAAGGCACCAGTTGGGCGGGCGCGGCCGGGTGTCCTGCCGGGCGATGACCTGCAACTCGTCGGCGAATTGCAGCTCAGATTGTTGTCGCTGAATTTCGGTCATGGGTTTTCTCCAAATGCTGGATGTATCTCGGTGCGGAAATCCAGGATTTTCAGGATGCGGTCTTTGAACCAGTCGGAGATGTCGCCGGACTGGCTTTGCCATTTCTGCCGGCAGGCGGTCAGGCATGTCGGGTGCAGATGGCGGGCGAGGTTCTCATACAACGTGTATTGCCCGGCGTCGATGCGCAAGCCGATCACCGCGCGGGATAACGCCTCGCTCCACGGATGGTCGCACGCCTGCAGTAGCGCGGGGATGGCCGCGCGGCCCTGGGTGACGTCGGGGGCGCACAGGCCCAGCAGCACGCGCTCCCGCGCCTCCGGCCTCATGTCGGCAAGAATCGCCGCGGCGTCAGGCTGCACGCGCGCCGGTGCGCCGTGGCGCAGCAACGCCAGCAACCAGTCGTCCCGGCGCTGGCGCTTTGTCGCGCTCAACCAACCGCGCAGCAGGGTGTCCCGGTCGTCCAGTTCTCCGATGGCCGTCACCAGCGCCGCGGAGCTACACTGCCCGGCGTTTTCCCAGCACGCCAGCAGTGTGCCGGCAATGAGCTGTTGCAGCCACCAACCCTTCACACCGATACCCTGCGGCGGGGTTTCCTCGATGCCGTCGCGCGCCCAGGCGGGGTCGTAGGCGGCGGGCAGTGTCACCGTTACCGCCAGCGGTTGCTTGCGGCGCGGCGGGAAGAGGGACGCCGGCTGCTCCGGCGTCACCGTCACCCATTGGCGCGCGCGCTCGGTCATGCGCCGCGCGAAGGCGGTGTCCGGCAGGCGCGCCAGCAGTTCGGCGGCGGGACGGCGCACGGTTTTGCGCTTATCGTCGAGGAAGGCCTCCAGCAGTCCCTCGTCCGCCAGGCCCAGGCACACGCCCAGCACCTCGATGAAGGCGGTCAGCGCGTCGAGCGGCTCGCTGGCGCGCACTTCCTCCAGCCACGCGCGGGCGACGGCGGGGTCCAGCGCGCGCTGGGCACGCAGCGCGGCGAGGCGCTCCGCCTTCGTGCCCGTCTCCCACGCGGCCTGGCGCTCAGCGTCGCCCTCCGGCACCGCGCCGGCCTGCCAGGCGGGATTGAGGTGTGCCAGCCAGCGCCCGCGCGCGCCGAGGACGGGGAGGAAGGCCGCGCGCAACTCAGCCGACTTCGTTATCGCCCCCAACACCGCCGGGAGCAGCGCCGGCGGCACACGCTGCCCGTGGTGGGTCGCCAGCGCGATCCATTCCGGCAGCAGGGGGGCCAGCGGCGGGGTCTCCAGCGCGCGCTGCAGCAGGCGTGCCGCGGCGGCGGAGCAGGGTGGTTGCGTGTCCGGCGGGGCGGGCGGCGGCGGGGTGGCGGCATCCGGCGTCGGGAGCGCCCCGGCCAGCCGGCACAGGCCCAGCACGCCGGCGGTGTTGAGCAGCCGCGCGGCCTTCTCTCCGGTCGTCAGGTTGGCGCACAGGCGCCCCACCGCGTCGTCCGCGACGAGGGCGGGCGGCTCCTGCCGGGCGATCCCGGCGATGGCCGTATTCGTCACGCCGTCCCAGGCGGTCGTCAAGTCAGCCAAAGTTGATGACCTCCCCTTCCGCCCAGCAGGCGAGAGGCAGGAAGGCGTAGCCGTCCCATTCCCCCATCAGCCAGCCCGGGTGCCCGCCGGTGTGCGCCAGCAGGTGCCAGCCCCAGGAGCAGCGCGGATGCACGGGCACGGCGGCGCCCGCCGCGTCGTGCAGCACCCACCCCGCCCCCCGCGGGTAGCAGATGACCCCCGCCAACTGCGCGGGGAAGGCTTCCAGCCACGGGTTGCGTGCCAGCGCCGCGCCGTAGGCGGCGTAGAGGGCGGCAAGGTCGGGCAGCCCGGTCGGCGGCGCGGTCGGCGCGGTGACGGGCGTGCGCGTCTTCACCACCGCACGCAGGGGCAGGTTGCCGGGGTAGTAGACCAACTCGGCGTCGAGGAGCAGCCCCGGCGGCAGTGAGACATCCAGCGGTTGCCCCGGCGGGGCGAAAGCGAGCACCAGCGCGGGTTGCCCGGTCGTCAGGCCGAAGAGCCACGTACGCTGCGTGATGAGGCGGTCTTCTTCATCAACGCGCCGGCCCGTCACCAGCCAGCAGTCGCGCACGCCGTCGCCTTGCAGCAGTTCCTCCCCCTTCGCCGTCCAGCCGATCAGGGCGCGGATCTCCTCCCGCAGGCCCGGGGGCAGCGTGTCCAGCCGACTGAAGCCTTCGATGAGCAGGTGCAGCCCTGCCACCTTGTGCAGGGCGCGGGCGTAACGGTCGTCGCCGGCGGCCAGAGTGCCGGGCAGCGCGCGCAGCAGGCGCGCCAACCCGGGCGCCTGAGCGTCCACCATGCGCGCGGCGATGTCGTTCCAGTACGCGTAGGTCTGGCATTCCGGTTGCGCCAACCCGTTGCGCAGCAGGTCGTGCAGGCGTAGCGCCAGCTCCTGCAGCCCCGCCTGCACGTTGTCCTCGCGCCGGGCGGCGCGTTTCGCCTGCGCGGCGAGGTCCACGGGTTTCTCCGCCTGCTCCTCCGCCGCATTGGCCTTCGTCTCGGCGCGCCTGGCCCGGCCCGCCCGCCACTCCACCACCCAGGCGGGCGGAGCGGTCGCGGCAAAGGCGGCGGGCGTGGCGACGTAGGCGAGGAAGAGCCCCAGCGCGTGCTTGCAGGGGAATTTACGGCTCGGGCAGGAGCATTTGAAGGCGGGCTCGGTGAGGTCGATCTGCGTCTGGTAGGGGTTTTTACCGCTGCCCTGGCACATCCCCCACAGCGCGTCGGCGTCGGTACCCAGCGACACCCAGTGGCGCGGCGCGGCCAACGCGCGCCCGGCGGCGAGCGAGCCCGCATCCGGCGCCAGGGTCACGACCTGTGCTTCAGTCCATGTCGTCACGCGCGTCCAGCATCCTTTCGGGTGTAATTCGGCGCATGAGCAGGGCATCCTCCCGCATAGGAAACAAATTTTTGCGCTTATTGTGCCGCCAGCTCGACATATCCCCCACTCGGCCCGACGACGGCTGTCCCCTCGTACGTCGCGTCCGGGTTGTCGGCGGTCACGTGGTAGGTACCCTCGGGCATCGCATCGAGTTGCAGCGTGCAGCAATCCAGGAAGGGTGCGAACTTCCAATTCGGGTGGACCAGCGTGACGGTAAAGCCCTGCCGCGCGCCTTCACCGGTCAGCGTCAGCGCGCCGGGCAGCAGCACCGGGTGCGACAGCGGGCAGCAGATGCCCAGCGTGGGGGCGGGCGTGCCGGTGTTCATGGTGATGAGGGGTTCGTCGGCAATCGGCTGCAACAGCGCGAAGGTGCCGTCGCTCGCCCACAGCAGGCCGGGTTGGGAGATGTTCCGCGCGGTGATGAAGGCTCTGTCCGCTGAGAGCAGTTGCCGCGGGGCGCCTTGCGCGGGGAAATACCACAGCGCGACGGGTGCCTTGGGCGCGAAGTTCTGCAGCACTTGCACCCGGGGGGTCGGCGGTGCCAGCGCCAATGCCGTCAGACCGGTCGCGGGCACGGTGACCGACCAGACGTAAACCTCGCCTTGCAGACGCGCGGTCAGGAACACGGCGCCCACCGGCACGTCAGCGAAGGAGAAATGCCCGTTGGCGTCGGTGCTCGTTTGCACATTGGTGGGATACACATCTTCGGGCAGGGTGTAACCCGAAGACTCGGCGTTCCGGTCGTACCAGAAGAAGCTGCGCGCCACCGTCAGCCCTGCCCGCGCGAGCGGTTTCCCGGCGGCGTCGGCCAGTTGGCCGGAGAGTTCGGCGGTCTTCCCGGCGGCTTCGTGCGGACGATGCAACGTCACCGGCGAGGTGAGCGCCACGTTTTGCGGGTCGCCGCCTTGCGCGGGCAGCGTGAAGGCCGTCACCCCCTGCGCGCGTGTCCGCGTTGAATAATGCTCCTCTTCGCGGTACTCGGTGATGACCTGCGGACCGCTCCAGAGCGTCACCACGTTGTCCAGCGCTTTCAGCGCGTCGGGCGGGTACACCGCATTCACGAAGCGTGTGAAGGTTACGGGCTGCACGTCCACGGGCAACGGCGACGGCAATTCCACTATACGGGAGCGCGGGGAGAGCATATCCACGGGGTACGGGTTGCCGTCGGCGTCCTGCAGGCGCACGTGTACGGTGCGTTGGACGTGGTCGGTCACCTTGCCGTTTTGCCAGACGTGGAGCGTAGTCTCCGGCGCTTGATACCAGCAAGCGAGCAGCGCCGCGGCGGCCCCGTAGACGGGCACCGGCGCCGTGCCGGCCGTCTTCAGCACCACCACCCGGCTGGGGGCGCGCTTGAAGGCGGCGGAGATTTCCGTGCCGCCGGGCACGGTGAACAGCGGCGCGGGCAGTGTGACGGTGAGCGGGGCGGCGTCCGCCGTCACTGTCACCAGCAACCCCGGCGGCGCGGGCGCGGAAGGGTCGTCCAGATCCACGAGCAAGCGGTAAACGCCCGGCGCGGGGACGTTGAGGGTGAAGGCGCCGCCCTTCTCCAACGTCACGGGGATAAGCGGCAGCAGCGGTTTGCCGTTGTCCACCGGGTTGAAGCCCATATCGACCACTTTGCGCGCGGGATCACGCCACGTGGCATCGACATCGTCGAGGAAGGCGGGGGCGAGCGCGGCGGGCAGCCCGGGCACGTCCACCGGCACTGCGGCCAGGTGCGCAACCGCCGCCGGATGCCCCGCGGCATCGAGGAACTGCCCGGCGCCCAGCACCCCGTGCCCGTCGACCGGTGTGATATCGACGGTTCTGCCAGGCATGTCGGGGTAAGGCACGTAGCACGACAACATGGACGTCCGGTTCGGCGTGCCGGGGTAGAGCACCACTGCGTCCAGCCACGCCCCGGCATGCACGGCGACGCCGTTGCGGATCGGGTTGCCGGTCAGCTCCGACGCGCGCGCCGGCCCCTCCCGCCAGACCAGATGCGGCAGCGCGGCGTCACCGCTGTAGAGCAATCCGGTTTGCAGGCGCAGCGACACCGGTCCTTCCACCGGCGGCACGGGCAGCGGGCCGCGCGCGTCGACGGCATCGGCGGCCAGCAACCCCGCCGGCACCCCGTCGCCCCACACGATGGCGCGCACGGCGGGCACCTCGCGCCACGTCGCCGTGCCCGCGGCGTCCGCCGTGGCGTGCAGCAGGTGGGCCGTTCCCTGCGCGCAGTAGACCAACTGCACCACCGCGTGCGGCACGGGTTTGCCATCCGCCCCGCACACGACCTGCGTCACCGGCCGCGCACCCAGGGCCAGCGCGGCGAGGAAGGCGAATATTACGCAGATAACACGGATACGCATCGTGGGCTCCTTGCAAGCTAAAGGTCGTAGGGTATGTCCGCCGTCCCACCCTACGGCGTCAGCAATTCCCGCAGCCGCGCGGCAGGCAGCGCGAAGCCGACTTTATCCAACGTGCCGTGCAGGGCCATCACGCCGATCACCTGGCCGTGTTCGTCGAGGAGCGGGCCGCCGCCGTCGCCGGGGTTCACGGCCACGGTGTGCTGCAGCAGGCGCAGGCCGTCGAGCTGCCGGTCGATGGCGCCGACGATCCCGTCGCGCAGCGTCTGCGCCAGCACGTCCTTGCCCCACTCCGGGCTGCCCATGGCGTAGATGCGCATGCCCACCTGTGCCGGGTCGGCGGACAGCGGTAGCGGGGTGAGCGGAGCGTCGTCGGCGCGCAGCTTGAGCACGGCGATATTCTCCGCGGGGGCAGTGAAGACCACGTCCGCCGTGATGGGGTCGAGCTTCCACGCCTTACCGCCGCGACAGGTGAAGGGCGTCACCTGCACGGTGGCGGCGCCGCCCACCAGCGTCGCCTCGGTGACCACGAGATCGGGCTGACCGAGGCAGAAGCCGGTGCCGTGTTTGGCATCCGCGGTAATCAGCACCACCGATTCCACCGCGCGGGCGTACAGCGCCTCGGGCGTGAAGGTCTTCGACGTGTCCGGCGCCAGCACGAGCCTGGGCAGCGTATTCACGGCGGGGAGCATGGCGCGCCGCGTCTGCCCCACCAGCGCCGCCGCGTCGGCATACGCGGGAGCGGCGAGCAGCGGCGCCAGCGCCTCCAGCGTGGCCGGGTTGGCGCGGTCCAGCCCCCAGGCGCACGCCAAGCAGGAGAGGGCGCGCGGGGTGTCCTTCTTCTCCGTAAAGATGACGGCACACCCCTGCAGCGCGTGGAGGGACAGGCTGGTGCGCCCGGCATCGGCGGCGAGGGTACGCGCGTAGGCGGTCAACGCGTCGTCCGCTTGCCCGTTGGCGCGCATGTATTCCCCGAGCAAACAGTGCAGCGGAGCGAGGTTCTCCTTGGCGTCGGCCTGCTTCAGGCGGAAGAGCAACACACCGCGTGCCTCCGCGTTGCCCAGGCTCGTCGCCGCTTCGTTCAGCAATGCCGCCGTCTCGCCCGAGGCGTGGTAGGGCGGGTACGTCCGCCACGCCACGGGCAGGCGGGTGCACCCCTCTTTCATCGTGTGGGTGAGCAGCGCGGTAATGGCGGCCGGGTCGGCGGTGGGGAGAAAGGCCGCGACCGCCGCCACCGGTTGCGGGTCGGGGGCCGCCGGGGCGTCGGCCACGGGGAAGGCGGCGGGCATGGCGGGCAGCGCTTTCCACCACTCCCGCGCGGCGGCGCGGTCGGCGGCGCTCAGGAACATGCCCCAGACGTGCAGCCCGCCCGCGGCCCGCGCCAGAAAGAGGTATTTCCCGCTGCCGCTCCACACCGCCGACCCGCTGAGCTGCACGGCGCGGTCGAAGTACGTTTGTATCCCCTCCTCCTGGTCGCCGTTCACCAGCGCGTAGTGCACCGCATTATTGACGCGCACGGTGGTCAGGACGCCGGTGACGGGATTGTAGGCGCACCCGAGCGGGTGGCCGAAGGTGGCGAAGATGCCGTAGGACTTGCTTAGATCGACGGTAGAGAACACCTCCGTGCCGGCGTTTTCGGCGTGCTGACCGGGCGGGTAGAAGTCCGGGCCGAGTACGGAGAGCCAGCGGCCGTCCGCCGAGAGCACGATCCGTTCGGCGTCCCACTCGGTGTAGGCACGCAATTCGACGGTGCTTACTCCCTCCGACGTTACCGCCGCGCGCACCAGCGTCGTCTGCGTGTGTGGCAGGAAGCGGGGATAGTCGAGGGGGGTCGGTCCCGTGAGCACGTCGCCCAGCGTGTCGTCCTCCGGATCGCGCCGGATGAGGGTGTACAGGTAGTCGAGGGAGGGGTGCGCGGCCACGTAGACGCCGGGGAGCTGCGTCGCCAGCGGCGTGCCGTCGCGCAGGTCCACCCCGACAATATTCTCCGCGCCGGGAAAATAGGCGCGGTGGAGGCGCGGGAAAACGGCCAACGACGTGGGCACGATGGTGCCCGTCTTCACGGTGAGCAGCGGCTTGCCGGTGGCGATGTCGAGTTGCACGATGCGCGCCGGGTTGGCCTGGGCGACGTACAGCGCGTCATCCGCCAACACGGCGGTGACGATCGGCGCGTCCACCGGCACCTGCGTTACGGTGGGCCGGTCGCCCTCCGTCTCGATGAGGTAGTAAAACGGTTGTTCCTTCGGGATGGCGAGCACGCGGGTGCCGCGGCTCTCCGTCAGCAACTGCGCCAGCGGCTCCGTGATCGCCGCGCCGGCGCAGGTCACCGGGAAGGGCGCTTTCGGCCCCGCGTGGGCGGGCAGCGCGGGCAGCGTCGGCTCAGGCAGCCGCAGCACGCGGGCGGATGTCTCCTTCTTCCCGGCCTGGAAGCTCGCGACGAACTGTTCCTCGGTCTTCTCCGCATCCACCGTCCGGGCGAGGAGCGCCGTCACCAGCGCGGCCCCATAATGATTTTGCAGCCCGTGGGTGACAGCGAGGTTGCGGTAGGCGCTCCACTGCCACCCGAAGCGGTTGTCGGGATCGTGCAGGAGCGCCAGGGAGAGCCAGGCGGCGGAGTCGTCGTATTGCTTCAACTTGCCGTACAGGATGCCCAGGTCCAGCGCGGCGTGCACGCCGAGGTCGGTCTGCCAACGGTCCCGCGTGACGGCGCCCTTGTAGGAGGCCGTGGCATCGTCGAGGCTGCCCAGTTTCTCCTGCAGCGCCCCACGCGCCAACAAGGCATACGCGCAGGCGGGATCGAGCGCCAGCGCGGCGTCGAACTGCGCCAACGCGGCGGTGGGTTGCCGGTCGGCCAGGCGCATCGCCTGCCCCAGCGCCAGCGCGGCTTCGAAACTCGGCGTGTGAAAACGCAACCGGGGATCGGCTTCCTCCGCCCATGCCGCCGCCAGCACCGTGAGCAAACCGACCAATAGCAGCATACCGCGAGCAATGCGCATGATGACCTCCTGGATCGTTGACCCGTGGAGAGTACGCCCCCTACGCTTCCCCGTTCAATACACCTCGATCTCCCCGAGATACACGCCGCCGGACAGGTCGCCGAGGGGGACGTAGCGGAGTTTGGTGGTCGTGACGGGCGCGAAATGGTGCACGTGGGTGGCCTGGGTGTTCCAGTAGCAATGCGCGACTTCGTGCCAATTGTTGTCGAGCCATGCCTCCACGCGCACTTCCTGGGGGATGCCCACGCCTGGCGTAGGCGGCGTTTCGTAGGCCACCAGCGTGTCCACCGTCACAGGCGTCTGCCAGGCGATCTCCCAGCCGCAGGGGCCGGGCACGAAGGAGAGGTTTTCCAGATCGTTGCGGTCGAACCAACCGTTCGGCGGGGCGTCCTTCTTCCCGTCGTTCAATGATACGCTGCGCGCGGGGTTCACCGGCTCGCCCCACCAGCCGCGGCCTACGACGTAGGTGAAGGTCGCCGTGCGCGCCTGGTTGTCGCGGCCCGCGGGCACCGGGGCGGGGGTCGCCTCCTCCGGGCTGGGGCCGGGACGCAAGGTGGGCGTCGTGTCGGGGGTGGTAAGGGCGACACCCAGGTCGTCGCGCCACACCAGCGGGGTGAGCGCCAACTGACGGGTGTCGGCGCCGTCCGGCGCGAACCAGTGCAGGATGCCGCGGCCGTCGCCCACCACCGTGGCGCCGTCGGCGCCCAGGAAGCGGATCGTCGCCGGCGCGCTCACCTGCGCCGTCCAGCGCGGATACCCCTGGTTGTCGAGTACGCCGACTAATCCGCTGGTGGTGGCGAAGGCCACACGGAAGAAGCTGGGCAGCGCGTCGAGGCTCGCGATGGCGCTGCCCGGCGCCGGGGTGCTGAAGCCGCCGATCTGCCCGCCGCCCTGCATGATGCGCAGCGTGCCGTCCACCTCGCCCGTGGCGTAGCGCAAGCCGTCGGCGCAGAAGACGGAGGCGGTCACCGTTTTCGGCGCCTTGAAGTGCCACAGCGGCAGCGCTTTGCCGTCGGCGAGGGTGAAGCCGAAGTAGTCGCCGTCGCCGATGACCAGCCGCACGCCGTCAAAGAGCTGCACCCGCCCGCCCGCGGAGCCCGGCGGCAGCGCCAGCGTGCCGCGCACCACGCCGGTGTGGGCATCGCGCACCGTCACCGCGCCGTTGTGCTGCACGATGAGGCCGGCGCCGTCGGGGCTCAGGCGCAACTGCGGGAAGCTGTCCACGTCGGCCCACGCGGTGCCGCTTACCTGGGGCGCGTTGTAGTGCGCCGTGTCGTCGCGCCAGAGCAGGGTGCGCTTCGCCAGCTCCCACACCGCGAGGCCGTTGCTGCCCGCCACCGCAGCCAGGCCTCCACCGAGGCTGAAGGCGGCCTGCGGGAGGAATTTGGCGTTCATCACGACGGGGAAGTTCGGCGTGCAGTCGCGCACGCCACCCACCCGCCGTCCCATTGCCGCCAGCCGCATTGTCGGGCGGCCGTCATGATCGTAGAGCTTCAAATATTCCGTAGTGGGATCATTCTCGTGACTGATGACGGCGAAACCGTCGCCCACTGCTTGCAGCTCGCGCGGAAAGAACTTGCCGCTCATCTCCTTACCGAAGACGTCACCGGCGGCGGAGAGCACCACCACGTTATTCCCCCACCCTTCCAGCCCGGCGGCGATGCGCGTACCGTCGCCGGAGACGGCCAGCTCGTGCACGTGCAGGCCCAGGAAGTCGGGCAGCGCGGGCGGCATGCTCTGCCCCGCCTTGCCGCGCAGCGGGTTTTTCGCGACTGCGAACCGGGCCGCGGGTACGGCTTGCGGCGTTCCGGCGAGCAGCGCGTCAACGGCCTTCTCCAACCCCGGCACGTCGCCGCCGAAGAGGGCCACGGCATCCTCGTCGTTGTAGACGGGCATCGTCACGAACTGCACCAGCCCACGGCCCGGCCCCGGATCGCTCACCGACGGGGCGATGGGCAACAGGTCGGCCTTCACCACGCCGGTGGGCGCCTGCGGAGTGTCCAGCGTGACTACCAGGTCGTATTTGCGGTCACGCGGGACGATCTTCCCAAAGTCGCCGTTCACGCCGTGACGGTCGGGGAAGCCCGTCCAGTGCAGCGTGGCCAGGTCGGCCAGGTATTCCTTGGCGTCGAGGCGCGTCACCTGCTTGCCGCTATTGGTGAGCGCCGCCGCGAGGCGGTCCGCCGTCGGCGATGGCCCCGCGGCAATCACGGCCACCGTGTGCGCCAGCTTCAGCGCCTGAGCGGCACGCGAGGCGCGTCCCCACTCCACCGCGGGGGTGGGCGCGGCGGCGGGCAGCCCGGGCACGGCCACGGTCAGCGCGGCAGTGAGGCTGCGCCCGGCAAACAGCTCGCGCGCCGTCACCTGCCACGCGCCGGGGGCGTCGTTGGCCGCCACGGGCAATTCCATGGCGCATACGCCGTCCACGGCGGTGCGGGTGACCGCGTAGCGCACCGTGCCGGCGGCGTCGTGCACGGTGAGTTCCACCGGTACGGCGGCTTTGATCGGCTTGCCGCCCGCACCGAGCACCTCAACGCGTACCGCCAGCGTCCACGCGCCCACGGCGGGCTTGTGCTCCCCCGCGGCGACGCGCACGCCGGCGATCTCCTCCGGCAGCAGCGCGAAGAGGGCGCCGGGGAAGACGGTCATATCGGCGGTGAGGGTCAGCCGGTCGCCCGCTTTTCCCGGCGTCACGCGCTTACCCGCCAGCACGTCGTAGACCACGTATTTGCCCGCGGGCACGCGCAACACGGCCTTCACCGGCAGGCGGGTGTTCTCGTAGCCGGTGTAATGGTGCAGATCCAGCGGGCGCTGCGGCAGGATGGTGTCGTTGACCGCCCACACGTAGCGCGCGGCGCCGGCGGTATGCAGGCTGGTCCACACCGCTGGGTTGTCGCAGTCCACCTGCGGGGCCAGCTTGCCGGCGAGCACCCCTTGCAGCACCGCCGCGCCCTTCAGCCCGTCGTCCTGGATGCCCAGGTGACGCAGCGAGTCGCGGTTGTTGTTGCCCAGGATATGCGCCTCGCGGAAGGCCGGCCCCAGCGCCAGCGCGCCCGGTGGCGCCCAGTAGCCGTGCGCCGGGGTGTTGGCCAGCACCAGTCCGCCCGCCTTTTGGAAGGCGAGCAGCGGCTGCAGCAAGGCATCGGGCAACGGCGCCTCAAAGCTGATAATCACCGCCTTATAGCGCCCCAACCCGCCCACGCGCACCAAATCGTCGGTGACGATGCCCGCGGTGTAGTGGCTGTACAGGCACGCGGTGTAGGCGGCGGCCATGTTCGTCATATGCATCTCTTCGGAGCGCCGCCCGGGATACTCCAGGCTCTCCTGGAACATCGAGCGCCACACCGCCACCTGATCCGCCGGGTGCGCCACCGCGGAGATGCCGCCGTAGCGGTGCCACAGACGGAAGGCCGGAGTGAGCACGCGGGTGCCGAACTCGCTGCTCATGTCGGCGGTTTGCGGCGCCTGGTTGCGCCCGGCGCCCTGCACGCCGCGGAAGAGGGCGGCCATCAGGTCGGTGTAGGACATCGCGCCGGTGCCGTCCTCCTGCCAGGAGTTGTTGCCGTAGACCCAGATGTCCTTGTCCGGGCGGCGCCAGAGGTCGGCCATATTCGCCACGGAGAGGGGATGGTAGTACTGCTCCTCCATGTGCTGCGCGGTGATGAGCGTCTGCCCCGTCGCCACGTCGTCGGGATCGGCGATGTAGAGCGGCTGGTGCCACCACTGCATGGTGGTGCGCCCGAGGGCGGGATTTGCCGCCGCGATGGCGCCGTTGAGCTTCGCGTACATGCGCGTGAGCATCCCCTCCACCGCGTGGGCGGTGGCCCAGTTGCCCTTGTTCGCCTCCGGCACGGTGGCGGGCACCGGCACCTCGCGCGCCCACTTCGGCCACAGCTCGTTATCGTAGTACGGCTTGCGCGGCGCGTCCCACCAGCCGCCCCACTCCTGCACCTGCAAGTCGTGGAAGGTGATGCCCGTGCAGGCGGGGAAGGCTTCCAGGCGCTGCGCCCAGCCCGCCGCCCACACCTGCAAGGCGCCCTGCTCCTGCGGCAGCGTGTGCACCGCCGAGTAGTGCCCGTAGAGCTGGTAGTTGGCATCCACGCCGCAGCGCGCCAGCGTGTCCAGGTACAAAGGATCGTACTGAGCGCTCGCCGTCACGTGGGTGGCGCCCCAGGCGGCCTGCAGGCACGCGTCGTTCACGGGTTGCTGATAGGTGGGGCCGATGGTGTGCGCGGGGGTCTGGAAGGCCTCCGGACGCACGGGATCGGTCAGCGCCACCGGCGCGTTGCCGCCCAGCACGCCCGCGGGCAGCCCGGCAAGGGCCGCGGTGTAGAAGCCCGGTTTCAGGCGCGCGGTCACCTCGGCGGGGATCGTCACCACCGCGGTCTGCGTCTGTCCCGCCGCCACGGCGCCCACGCCCAGCGGCGCCGTCCACAGCGCGCGGCCATCGCGGCGCAGCTCCAGGCGGGCGGCGGAGAGGTCTACCGCGGCGGTGGGGGCCACGGGCACGGTGAGACGCACCGGCGTGCCGGGCGCGAAGGCGGTGCGGCCGCGGTCGGTTTGCGGTTGCAGATACGCCGCCTGCCCGGGTTGCGCCACGCTGATCTCCGCCGTCACCGCCAGCGGCTTGCTGCCGGGGATATCCGTCGGCGTGGCGGCCAGGCGCAGCGTGAAGGGTCCCGCCAGTCCGGCGGGCAGGATGAGCTTATAATGCGACTCGTCCAACTGGAAAAGAAGCAAATGACTCCAGACGCGCTCCCCCAGCGGATCGCGCAGCGGCGGCGCCATCCACGCGGTGAGGGCGAGCACCGGGCGGTTATCCTGCGGCAGGATACGATCGGGCGGCACCATGCCCAGCGCGCGGGAGCGGATCGTCTCCGCCGTGAAGACGACCGTCCCCCCCGCGGTGTAGGCGTCAGCGGGGAGGACGGCGCGCAGGCGGTCGTAGTCGGCGCCGCGCTGGAAGAGGATGTGCCCGTCGGCGTCGATGGCGGCAAAGGCCAATCCTTTGTCGTAGGCGGTGACGCAGACGCCGCCGTCGGGGGTCAGCGCCGCCTGCGCGACATCCAGCCCCGCCGGGTATTTGCCGTGCTTCTCCACCGTGTCCGTCGCCGGGTTGTAAATCGCCCACCCGCCCGGGTCGCGCACCAACATGCGGCCGTCCCCGGCGATGTCCATCACGTAGTATTTGAACGGTTTCCACGTCTTTGCGGCAACGTCGAGCACCTTGTTGCCGGAGTAGAGCGTCCCCGCCGGGTCGGTGTGCAACGTGCCGTCGTTGGAGGTGGGATAGGTGGCGACCAGCGCGTCGTCAGTGGTGAGGAGGCACACGCGGTCGCCGAAGTCGGTGTAAAGTTTGCCGTCGGGGGTGAAGGCCAGGTCGGAGGGCGAGCCGCGGTCTACGTTGGCGCCGTCGGCGATGAGGCGCCGTTTCGCCACGAAGTGGTTCTTCCAGCCGGGGCGGTCATACACGTGGGCGCCGGCACCGAACCAGTTCTCGGCGGTGTAGAGCATGCCGTCGGGGCCGAATTTGATGCTCGCCAGGCCGGTGTTCGACGCGCAGGGGATCTCCGCCAGCGGGGTGCCCGCCTTGTCGTAGAGCAGGATACGCGCGCGGTGCGTCCCCGGCTCGTTGCCGGCGCCGATGTTGCCGGTGCACGCCACCGCGATGGTGCCGTCCGGCGCGACCGCCAGCGCGGCATGCCCGCCCCACTGCGCGTCGTCGACGTTGCCGTCGTAGTAGAACGACGCCTCCAGCCGCACCTCGCCCGCCGCCGCCACGCCCAACGCCAGCGCCAGCACCGCCATCGCCCACAGCCGCGTCCCCATGCCGCACCTCCCACCGGATAAATCGTGCTCGTAATCGTAATCGTAATCGAATGTCCCCGTAGAGGCAAGCGCCTCGATTACGATCAAGCCTTCCGCTTCTCTTCGTACCGCCGGCGTCCCGCCGGCACCAATGCAATTACTCCGCGTTCCGGCGAGACGCCGGCGGTACGATTACGATTACGATTACGAGCACGAGCACGAGCACGAGCACGATTCGGGAAGAATTACCCGCCCCCCACCGCAATCACCACCTTCCCCACCCGGTCGCGCGCCGTTTCGTTTAATGCGAAGGCGGCAGGGATCTCTTCGCGCGGGAAGGTGTGGGTGATGAGGGCGGCGGGGTCGAGGGTGCCGCGGCGCAGCAGCTCGATGGCCTGCGGCAGCATGCCCGGCGTGTCGCCCATGGGGCGAATCTGCACGTTTTTGTCGTGCACGGTGTCCCAGTCCAGCGCCACTGACGCCACGCCCGCGGCGCCCAGGCCGCAGAAGGCGATGACGCCGTTCATGCGGCAGGCGGCCAGCGCGGCGGGCAGCGTCTCCGGCGCGGCGGTGACGATCACTTTGTCGAAGCGCGCGGGGAAGGCGCCGGCGGGATCGTCGGTGACCGCCGTGCGCGCCCCCAGTCCGGCGGCCAGGTCCAGGCGCACGGAGGGTCGCCGCCCCACCGCCGTCAGGCTGCGCGCCCCGCGCGCCTGGCACGCCGCCAGCGCCAGCAGGCCGATAGGCCCGGGGCCGATGAGCAGCACGTCGTCCAGAAAATCGATCTCCAGGCTGCGATACAGGTTCATCGCCACGCCGAAGGGCTCCAGCAGGCTGGCGGTTTTCAGGTCCAGGTCGCCCACCGGGTGCACGTTCTGCGCGGCGGCCACCAGATACTCGGCGAAGCCCGAGCGCGCCCCGTAAAACCCGAGCAACCCCGTGCAGCGCCGCGGCTGCCCCGCCCGGCACGCCGCGCACACCCCGCAACTGTTGCCGCAGTCCAGCGCCACGCGGTCACCCGCCGCCACGTGCCGCACCCCGGGCCCCACGGCGTCTACCACGCCGCTCACCTCGTGCCCCACCGGCATCCACTCCGTCGCCAGCGTGCGCGCGATGGTCAAATCCGACCCGCACACCCCGCAAAACGCCACCCGCACCCGCACCTCCCCCGCCCCCGGCTCCGGGACAGGCTCCTCGCGAAAGTCGAACTGGAAGGGGGCTTTGACATAAACACTGTGCATGGGAAAGGGCTCCTTTCGAGATGGGTGGTCATTAGAGATGCCGATTGAGATCGTTCGCCAACTTGGTCTGACCGGTGCCACGAAGCACAGGGGCATATTCCTCATACAGGTTTTGCAATATCTCGCGCTCTTCTTCAGTGCGCGACGGCCAATGGTCGGCCAGGATCGCGGCCTGTGTATCAGTGTGAAAGTACCCGTCGGCGATGGCAATGCCGCGCCGGCAATACTCAAGCGCCGAAGAGTTATCGCCGGTGGATTTTGCGAGACGCGCCCGGCAATGCCATAGGTAGATCAGGCTCAATCCCTGCGGATCGAGCGCCTGCACGGTGGAAAGGAGGCGGTCAAGCATCTTCGGGGCGTACGGTTGCGAGTCATCCCTCCAAAACTCGCCACAGGCACATAGCACTTGTTCTAGAGGCATCTGGGCTGCGGTACCGCGAAATTGGGGGGCGGCATGGCAAAAATGCTCCGTCAATTCGGCGGCCACGGCAGAATGTTCATTATCGATACGAAAGAGAAACAACGCCGCACCGGGGTATTTGCTCGGGGCATGTTGCTCGTACAACATAGTCAGGTAGGTCGTCGTCCACCGCCGGCACATGCGTTGGAACTCGTCTGGTGTATAGTCAGCGGTTGACAATAGTTGTTCATACACTTGCAACAGCCACGCCGCAGGCACATGGCCCGCAGTGTCGCAGCGTTGGTATTCCTTGTGTATTGCGCGCACCACCTCGTCACTGTTGGGCAGCGCGGAGATCGCCGCCATCGTGTCCGGGTGCCCCGGCGGCAGCGACGCGATGCAGAGCGCATAGTGAGCACGGAAAAAGTCGTCGAGATGCACCGCGTAATTGGCGCGGAGTGGCAGCAGCAACCCGAGCACGTGGCGGCAGTAGGCCGGTGTGGCCGGGCCGAAAGCCTGCGCGTAGGCGGCGATGGCTTGCCGGCAGGTGGGCTCGAGCAAGGCGCTGTTGCGTTCGGCGCGGTTATAGTACTGACCGCGCCAAAAGAAGGTCACAGCAGAGCGGATGCGCCCTTTTTGCAGCTCGGTCCAGCAAAGGGCGCCGCTGTTGGCGGGAAACTCGTACAGACGACTGCGTTCTTTGGCGTAGACCTCCGCCAGCTCCGCGTAGGCGTCGCTGCGCTGTTCTGCCGTGCGCGCTTTCCGCACCGCGGCCTGCAACTCGCGCACCGCCTGGCCGACGTGCTGCTCATCGTCGGCGATACGTCCATACATCATGTGCGCGTCGTAGGAGACGAAATCGACCCCCGGCACGATGCCGTAGCAGCCCAGCGCCGTGTAAATCGTGGCGGCGAGGAGGAGCAGCAGCAGCCATATCCGTCGCTTACGCATAAGCCTCCCGCGGCGCGCGGGCCGGATAACAATTGGAAAAGGACGAAACCGCAAAGACGCAAAGGACGCAAAGGTAACGCAAAGAAAAGAGAGGTGGGCCGAGGTGGTAAACCGTGGCCGAATGCCGTCCTCTCGGTGCAAAGCTAAAAACCTTTCTTCGCGGTCTCCTTTGCGTCCTTTGCGCCTTTGCGGTTAACGTACTCTTCCTTACGCGTTCCAGCCGTCGAGCAGCGCCTCGATGTTGCCCAGGCTGGTGAGGTCGTCGATCTCACCCTGGCCGATCAGGCCGCCGTTTTGGTACAGCGCCTGCCGCATCTGCGCGGCGGCGGCGCGGATCTCGGCGGGGGTGCCGTGGGGCAGCAGGTGCTGGCGGTCCATCTCGCCCCAGAAGGTGATCTGCCCCGCGAAGGGCGCCAGGGTGTCCAGCCCCATGCACCACACCTGCGAGTTGAGCGCGCCCACGCCCAGCTCGATGAGGTCAGGGTAGATATCCACGATGTAGCCGTCGCTATGGAAGAAGATGCGTTTGCCCGCGTCGAGCACCAGGTCGCACAGCTCCTTATACGCGGGCTTGAAGAACTCCCGCCAGCGCTGTGGGCGGATGAGCAGGCTGCGCTGGCTGCCCCAGTCGTCGCTGAACTGGATGGCGTCCACCCCGGTGCGTACCAGCAGCTCCACGTTCTCGCGGATCAGTCCGGTCACGCGGTCGCGCAGCTCATATACGCCATCGCACTCGTCGTCCGCGAGATCGGCGTACAGGTTCTCCGAGCCGCGCAGGAATTGCATGCGCTCGAAGGGGTCGCCCGCCCAGACGACGGAAAACTTTTCCCGTGGAGCCAGCGTCGCGGCGACTTGCGCTTCCCAATCCGGTGCCTGCGCGCGGCGCGGCCAGGCGTAACCGGTCATGGCATCGTAGCCCTCGCCGAAGGGCGCCCGCTTCACCTCGCCGATCAGCCCTTCCTTCAGCGTCAGCCACTCGCAGCCCCAGGCGTCCACCGAGGTGCCCCGCGGGTAGCAGTCGATCTGAAAGTTGTTGTTGAAGGGGATGCCGCACAGGTCGCTGGGGTAACGCCCGGTGATGGCGCGCACGGCGTCGGCCCGGCCGATGAAGGCCGCCGGCAGCGCCCACAGGTCGACGGGAATACGGTCCGGCCCCTGAAAGTCCAGGGTGGCATAAATGCGTTCACGGCTGGTCATACGCGCCTCCGGGGGTGCGGCGCTTTGCAGGTAGTCCGCCCCCCGCCCCCCGGCC